>NZ_SMKM01000496.1 GCF_004348665.1 Actinomadura sp. GC306
CTACCGGGCCACCACGACCACCGCCGAGGCCCTCAAAGGCGGCGGCACGGCACCCGCCCGCACGACACCCGCACCCAAATCCGCGCCCGCCGCCGCGCCCGCCGCCGCGCCGCCCAAGTCCGCACCCGCCCCGACACCCGCCACGTCGAGCGGGTCGGGGAAGGCCGCCGCTACGGGCGGGAAGGGTGCGGGTGGGCCGGTGGTGCGGCCGAACGGACAGACCTATCACCCGCGCCGGTTGGCGGACCTGCCGGACGTGGCGGCGCTGCGCAAGCTGCGGGAGGCGTCCGTCCCGGCCATGTTGTACGGGCCTCCCGGGACCGGGAAGACGTCCCTGGTCGAGGCCGCGTTCCCGGACCTGATCACCGTCGCCGGTGACGGTGACACCGCCGTGGCCGATTTCGTGGGCGAGTACACCCAGGCCCCGGGCGGGGGCTATGAGTTCGTCTACGGGCCGCTGGTCACGGCGATGACCGAGGGCCGCGCCCTGCTCATCGATGACGCCACCCTCATCTCACCCAAGGTGCTGGCCGTGGTGTACCCGGCCATGGACGGGCGGCGGCAGATCACCGTCAAGGCGCACAAAGGCGAGACGATCACCGCCGCCGAGGGGTTCTACGTGGTCGCCGGACACAACCCGGGCGTGCACGGCGCCGTGCTCACCGAGGCCCTGGCCTCCCGGTTCGCCGCGCAAATCCGGGTGTCGACCGACTACGACCTGGCCCGCGCCCTGGATATCGCACCGCGCGCCGTGCGCGTCGCGCGCAACCTGGCCCGCCGTCAGGAATCCGGCGAGATCGGCTGGGCCCCGCAACTGCGCGAACTGATCAACTTCCAAAAGGTCGCCGGTGTCCTCGGGGACGAGGCGGCGGTGGCCAACCTTCTCGGCGTCGCCCCCGAAGAAGACCGCGACGTGGTCGCCGAGGTCGTCAGTTCCGTCTACGGACGCGCCGTCGCCCCACTCGCCCTCGGCCAGCAGGTCTAACCCGCCCCGCACCCGCCCGAATACGACCGCGCCCTACTCACCGGAGGAACCCATGGCAACGCACGTCATCCCCGCACCCGCACCCGTCGCCACGACCGCCGCACCGTCCGGCACCGGACCGGGCACCGCCCCCGCGCCACCGGCGCCGGTGACCGGGCTCAGCGGGGCGTGGCTGCGGCTCTCGGCCGCGTTCACCGAAGCCGTAACCGACCTGACCGACCGCGAAGACCTCACCGTGCAGTGCGCACCCGGCCTCGGACGAGGCGCACCCGGCTGCTACGTCCCGGCGCTTGCCACCATCGAACTCGACGGCATCCACCTGCGACAGGACCCGGGCACGTGCGACCCGGCATGGCCCACCGACCGGGACCGCTACCCGGCCATGTGGGGCGTGCTCACCCACGAGGCCGCCCACGCCACCCACACCCGCTGGGCGATCCCGGACGGCGCGTCCGCCGCCGCAGCCGCCGCAGCCGTTGCCCTGGAAGAGTCGCGGATCGAGGTGGCCCAGATTCGTCGTCGCCCCGCCGACCGCCGTTGGATCCGTGCATGCGTGACCAGCCTCGTCCTGGCCGACTTCATCACCCCACCCACCGGGGCAGCCACCGGCGCGCCCGCGCCGTCCGGTGGCGCTGCGACCGGTGCGCCGAGCACCCCATCGGCCGCCCCGCCGGTCACGACACCGCACGCGGCGATGACGCCATGGAACGCCGGACGCGCCGCCGCCCTGATCCTGGCCCGCACTGACGCCGGGATACTCGAACCGGCAGAAACCAAGCCTCTGGCCGACGCCGTCCTGGACGTCCTCGGACCCAGCCGGTTGAGCGCACTGGCCGCAATGTGGCACCTCGCGCACGCCACCGGCGATGACGACGGCGACACCATGATGGACCTGGGGCGGCGCTGGTGCCGGATCCTGGGCGTCAACCCCGACCAGCCC
>NZ_SMKM01000497.1 GCF_004348665.1 Actinomadura sp. GC306
CCCCAGGACGATCACGAGCAGGTGCCGCGCGGGGACGCCCCTGCATGTGCGGGCTATGGGCACCGTGCTTGCCTGCGTTTCGCCGCTGGAAGCGTGATCGTTTTCGGCGCCGTTGAGTTACCGCGCCGCACGGGGCCGGGGTTCTACTTGGAGCGGCGGCCGCGGTTGCGCTTCGGGGCGGGGCCGGGCTTGGTGAACTGGACGTTCACTCCGCTGGCACCCGTGGGGCGGGCAGCGGGGCGGTCGCCGGGCTTCGCCTTGGCCGACGGGGAAGCAAGGACCATCGTGTCCCCCGAGCGGGGGCGCTTGGAGCCCTTGCTCTTGGGGTCGGCTATCGCCAGGACCGGGGCCGTCTTGGCGAGGGCCTCGGCTCGTGCGATCTGCTCGCGTGCCTTCTTGACCCGCTTACGGCCGGTTCCGCTGCGGGCGAGGCGAGCCGCCATGCCGTTGCTGCTAGTTCCGGCCTGGGCGAAGCGCAGGCGGCGCGTCCAGGTGCCGAGGTGTCCGGCGACGATGAGGAGGACCAGGGCGATGCCCACGCTCTTCCCCCACTGGAGCCGGTCGGTGGCCGCGATGTTCTGGGCCTTCGGCGAGTCGGTCGCGATCTGCGGTGCGGGGTAGGTGAGCCCGGGTGTCGCGCCCTCGGGCTGGACGGACGGGAGAGTCACCGGCGACTGGTTGTTGAACGGGGTCAGCGGAGTCCCGGCACTGGGAACCTCGCCCTCCGCCGTGGGGAGGGACGGCGCGGAGCCGCGCGGAAGCGACGCGGAGCCGCCGCCGCTCAGCATGGCGTTCGCGGTGGCGGCGGCCGAGGTCAGCGATCCGCCGGTCCCGGTGGGACGCTGCGCCCGGACGCCCACGGAGACCACACCGCTCGACTTGGTGACCGCGAGGGTGGCGGAGCAGCTCGTCCCCTGGCACAGCGAGTTCACCGAGCCGGACTTGGCCTGCACGCCCGAGCCCGAAAGCGTGTAACCGCTGAGGTCGTCCTCAAGGCCGCGGTTCCACTTCACGGCGAGCTTCTTGCCGGACGCCTGGACGGACACACCCGTCGGCGCGGCCGGCGCGATGCGCACGGTGACGGTGTTGCTGTCGTAGATGTGCCCGGTCTGCTTGCCCTTCAGGTAGATCTTGTAGCGGCCGTTCTGGCGGATCGGGAACGTCCCCGCCAGGTCACCGGCGAGGCCCTTCTCCTGGAGGAACTTGCTCCCGATGCCCGGGCCGTCGACCCAGAGCTGCATCGTGAGTGCGAAGTCGAAGTGGGCCTTGGCGGTCAGCTCGGAACCGCTCGTGATGACCGCACCGTTCGCGGGAGAGGTGATGCCTGTGGCGGCGGCCTGCGCGGGTAGTGCACCGAGCACCGGGAAACCCATCGCAAGCGGGGCCGCGATCGCGACTGCACCGATCCTGCGAATGATGGTCACGGCCTCAATCCCTTCGACAACGTCCTGCTCGTCTCGTCCCGCCGAGGGCCTCGCGGGGCACACGCACGGTGCAGTAACTAAGCACTTACGTGCAGGGTAACGTACCACTGGGTAACAGAAGTCACAGGACGATGACAAAGAGGCGAGCGTTCCATCCTCCTGCGACACCTCCCGACCTATTGACACACGGTGCAACGGGCCGTGCCGCGTCAGATTACGCCCTCTTGCCCCACAGGGCCAGCCCTTGCCCGGGATAACACTGATACGGCACCGATCCCCATAGGCACCACGATGTCTACCGTTACCGAAACCTCCACCTCGTCCCCCTGCAGTCGGCACCGGGCCAATCGCGCCCCCGACTCGGCCGCGATCCTCTCCGCGCTCGCGCAGGCGCCTCCGGTGCCCTCCGCCACCCGAGCGGCCCCGGCCAATGCCGCCATGTCGGCCGCCGCATCCGCCCGATGACGAGCTCCGCGCACCCCGCCC
>NZ_SMKM01000498.1 GCF_004348665.1 Actinomadura sp. GC306
CCGGAATCCCTGGGCGGACGACGGCACGGCCGGTCTTCCGGAGGTCCGCGCGGAGGGTGCGGGTGCTGGTGGTGGCTTGCCGCATGGTGGGCCGGAGAGCGGGGCTTCCTCGCAGGTCGTAGGTGGTGGAGTGACGCAAGGTGGCGGTGACGGGCAGGCGTCGGGCTTGCCGGTGAGCGGTGCGGGCGCGGAGGCGTCTGGGGAGGGTGAGCCGGTCGACCGCGGGACGGTGCAGGAGGGTGCCGAGACTCGTCCGCGGGAGTACAGGGTGTCCTCTTCAGGGGGGCTTTCGAGTGCGGGGGGCGGAACGCCGCCGTCCGGTGGCACGGAGAGCGTCGAGGCCGAGGAGCCGCCATCGCTTCCGGAGGGGTGGTATCAGCCCTATGTGCCCGAGGAGGAACCGGTGGACCAGCCGCAGCCCAAGCCGCGTGGCGATGCCTGGTAGGAGGACGGCGTGAGCAGAGTCGTGATCTTCGCGGCGGGGTCGCGGGGGGACATCCAGCCGTGTGTGGCGCTGGGGCAGGTGTTGCGCCGGCGGGGGGACGAGGTGCGGCTCGTGGCGAGTGCGCGGTACTCGCCGATGGTCGTCGCCGCGGGGCTGGAGCTCGCGCCGCTGACGGCGGACCCGACGGAGATCCTGGAATCGGACGCCGGTCAGGAGTTGCTGGCGGGCGGACGTAATCCGGTGAAGTTCCTCGGGGGCTTCCGGCGGATATTGGGCCCGATGGCCGAGCGGCTCCTGGCTGAATGTTTGGACGCCTGTAAGGGCGCGGATCTCATTCTGGGGCCGACGCTCGGTTTTCTTCCCCGGCATATCGGTGAGCATCTCGGCGTTCCCTGGGCGCTGATTCATTTTCAGCCGAGCCAGCCGACCGGCGCGTTTCCGCATCCGTTCGTTCCGCGGGCGCGGGTGCTGGGGCCGTGGGCGAACCGGGCGAGTTTCCGGGCGGTCGACCAGATCGCGTGGCAGTTGTCGCGGCCGTTCATCAATCCGTGGCGGGAGGAGACGCTGGGGTTGCGGCGGCTGCCGGTGCGCGGCAGGCGGGCGGACGACGGGCCGGTACTGGCGTGCTTCAGCCCGGCCGTGGTGCCACGGCCCCGGGACTGGCCGGCCAATGTGCACCTCACCGGTTACTGGTTCCTCGACGAGCCTGATTGGGAGCCTCCTAAGGAGCTCGCGGATTTCTTGGCGGCGGGTCCGCCGCCGGTGTATGTCGGGTTCGGAAGCATGGTTCCGAAGGATTCCGAGATGACCGAGATGGTGGTGCGGACGGCGTTGAAGGTCGCCGGGGTGCGCGGCATCGTCCAGGGCGATCCGGACACCTCGGATGAGTACGTTCTCGCGGTACGGGACGTCCCGCATTCGTGGCTGTTCCCGCGGATGGCCGCGGTGGTGCATCACGGGGGCGCGGGAACGACCGCGGCGGGCCTGCGGGCGGGCGCGCCGACCGTTGTCTGTCCGTTCTTCGGCGATCAGCCCTATTGGGGGGAACGCGTCGCGTCGCTCGGCGCGGGGCCGGGTCCGCTGCCGTTCCGCGCGTTGACGGTGCCCCGGCTTGCCGCGAAGATCCGGCGCGCCGTCCAGGATCAGGGGATGGCCGACCGAGCAGGTGAACTGGGCCGGCGGATCCGGGCCGAGGACGGTGTCGGACGGGCGCAGGAGATCATCGACTCGCTCCTTCGTTGACGGTCACCCAGGACGTCGGTTGAGCGGCCGATCTCCGATGTGGCGTCGGCGGGAGATGGGCGTGCGGGATGGGCAGGCGAAGCTTGCCTTGCAGTCAGGTCGGCGCTTCGGTGCGGGGCGACCGTGCCTTAGGGGGCATCGTCTTCGACTTCGCCCCAGCGCCAGCCCGTGCCGTCGGGGTTGGGGAT
>NZ_SMKM01000049.1 GCF_004348665.1 Actinomadura sp. GC306
TCCCGGAACCCCCCGCCCGACCCCACATTGAGGCTCCCGGCAAGCGCGGAAGCGGCGTTCCCCCACACCAACCCGTCCGCAAGCGAGACGAAACCCGCCATCATCTCCCGCAACGGCCGGAGCTGCCCGTCCACCACCATGGGATGCACGAGATCGGCGGCCTCCGCGACCTCGCCGACCCGCCACCCGCGCGGTTCGGCGAGCCCCAGCACGACCGCCTCGCCCGGCGCCCACCGCCAGCGCAGATCCGTCAGGTCGGGGACGATCCCCCGCGCGGCGGCCGCGGCGACGGGCGACCACAGCCGCGACGCGAGCCCCTGAAAGAGAATGGAAGCGGCAACACGCAGCTCCCCGGTCCTGAGCCGCTCCCCGTACTCAACGGTCGCCCCAAGAAGCCCCTCGACATCCGGAAACCGCCGCCACCCGGCAACGCCCGCCCCCGTGACGACCTCGAAGTAGACCCCGAGCCGACCGACCTCCCCGAGAACCCCGGCCACCTCACCCGAGTCGACGTCGCCCCCCATGCCCCCATTGTGAAGCCGACTTCGTTGACTTGCGGCGTGTTGTCGTTATGGAAGCCCGGATAACGACAACACGCCGCAAGTCAACGCCTGGACGGCCCGGGGTGAAGGTTGTCGATCACCGCTTGGACGAGGCACCCGCGCTGACGTGCGCCGCCGTTGTCCACAGAGGCCAGCCGGCAGCGCAACCCCGCGACGACCGCAACGCCTGCGATCGCGTCCGAAGGCAGGTTCCGAGCCTGCGAGAAACCCGATGGCCCAGCGAGCCCCCAAGGCGAGCCGGAGCGATGCAGCGACCGCACGCAGCGCCCGCCGAAGGGAAGGCGCCCCAGCGCCTGACCGCCAAGGGAACTGCAACAAGCACCCAGACGCGTCAGCGCCGGAGCCGAGGCGGTAATGCGGGCGCAGGAACCTCAGCCCCCGCAGCAACCCCGCAACGACCTCAACGCCTGCGATCGCGTCCGAAGGCAGGTTTCGAGCGAAGCAAGGAACCTGATCGCGCAGCGAGCCGCTAGGCGAGTCGGAGCGATGCAGCGATCGCGCGCAGCGCCCGTTGAAGGGAAGGCGCCCTAGCGCCTGACCGCCGAGGGCGATGCAGAAAGCACAGCGATCGCGCGCAGCGCCCGTTGAAGGGAAGGCGCCCTAGCGCCTGACCGCCGAGGGTGCTGCAGATTAATCCGCTCTACGGTCCAGGGCGGTTTGCAGGGCGCGGGCGGCCTCTTCTTGGGCGTCGTCTTCGGGGGTGGTGGTCCAGGTCTCGTTCATGATGGTTCGCTCCGATCGCTTGGCTTTGGCCGGGGGCCGGGCCGGGGCCGTGGTTCGCACGGTCCGGCGGGGGCATCGGGCTGACGGCCGGGCAGAGCCTCCGCAGCGGGTGCCGGCCTGCCGATGTTCAGGCCCCGCTGCGGCAGCGAAGGATTACCACGAAGCGCCGCATGACTACCTGGGAGATTACCCGTCAAGGCGGGGGTTGTCCCGGTCTGTGGCCGAGATTCTCAGTATGTGAGATGGGCACGGGCGGACGCCGGGGAGCGTCCGCCCGTGGCGGTCAGCCTTCCAGGTCCACGCGGCGGCCCATGTCGGCGCCCACCTCGCGGGTGATGGCGTCGACGAGCTGGGGGCCGATGGCGGAGTCGACGGTCAGGGCGATCAGCGCCTTGCCGCCCTTGACGTCCCGGCCGACCTGCATGCTCGCGATGTTGACCTGCTCGTCGCCGAGCAGCCTGCCGACCGCGCCGACGATGCCGGGGCGGTCGACGTAGGAGAAGAACGCCATGTGCTCGGTCGGGACGAGCTCCATGTCGTAGCCGTTGATCTCGATGATCCGCTCGGCGTGCTTCGGGCCGGTGAGCGTGCCGGAGACCGAGACGACCGAGCCGTCCGACATCGTGCCGCGGACCTGGACGACGTTGCGCCAGTCGGGGCTGTCCTCGCTGGTGGTGAGGGTGACCTCGACGCCGCGGTCGCGGGCGAGGAGCGGGGCGTTGACGAACGTCACCGTCTCCTCGATGACGTCCACGAACACGCCCTTGAGGGCGGCGAGCTCCAGGACCTTGACGTCGTGCTCGGCGATCTCGCCGCGGACCACCACGTCCAGCCGGACGGGGACGCCGCCGGCGAGGGCGGTGAAGATGCGGCCGAGCTTCTCGGCGAGCGGCAGGCCGGGCTTGACGTCCTCGGCGACCGCGCCGCCCTGGACGTTGACCGCGTCCGGCACGAACTCGCCGGACAGCGCGAGCTTCACCGAGCGGGCGACCTGGGTGCCCGCCTTCTCCTGCGCCTCGTGGGTGCTGGCGCCGAGGTGCGGGGTGACGACGACGTTGTCGTGCTGGAACAGCGGGCTGTCGGTGCACGGCTCGGTGTTGAACACGTCGATGCCGGCGCCGGCGACGCGGCCGTCCTTGAGCGCGACCTCCAGGGCCGCCTCGTCGACGATGCCGCCGCGGGCGGCGTTGACGATCCGCACGGTCGGCTTGACCTGCTGCAGCTCGCGGTCGCCGATGAGGCCGAGGGTCTCGGCCGTCTTCGGCAGGTGGACGGAGATGAAGTCGCTCTCGCGGAGCAGCTCGTCCAGCGTGACGAGTTTCACGCCGAGCTGCGCGGCGCGGGCCGCCTGGACGTACGGGTCGTAGGCGAGCACGTTCATGTCGAACGCGGCGAGGCGCTGGGCGACGAGGACGCCGATGCGGCCGAGGCCGAGGACGCCGACGGTCTTGCCCTGCAGCTCCACGCCGGTGTACTTGGACCGCTTCCATTCCCCCTGCTTGAGGGCGGCGTGGCCCTGGGGAACGTTCCGCGCGGTCGCCAGCAGCAGCGCGACGGCGTGCTCGGCGGCGGTGACGATGTTGGACGTGGGCGCGTTGACGACCATGACGCCGGCCTTGGTGGCGGCCTCGACGTCGACGTTGTCGAGGCCGACGCCGGCGCGGGCCACGACCCGCAGCTTCTTGGCGTGCTGGAACACCTCGGCGGTGACCTTGGTGGCGCTGCGCACGATCATCGCGTCGACGTCGGCGACGGCGGGCAGCAGCTGCTCGCGGTCGGCGCCGTCGACGTGGCGGACCTCGTAGTCGGCCTCCAGCACGGCGATCCCGGCCGGTGAGAGCTCTTCTGCGACGAGGACGACGGGCTTGCTCAAGGAAACGTTCCTTCGGAAGTGGATGTTCGTATGGTGTGTGCAGGTGAAGTCGCGAGTCACCTCGTCGTGCCCTCGCCCCCGTGGAGTCTATCTCCCGGTCGGGGGCAGGTTTCGCGGCAGGGAGACTCGCACCGGTAACTCCGGTTCGTCCCCCGCCGTGTCAGGCCGCGTTCGGCACCGCGGCCAGGACGGACGCCACGCGCTCGGTGTCGGCGACGTGGACGTGCGGCACGTCCACGAACACTCGCAGCGGGCCCGCCGGGAGGCCGAGCTCGTCGGAGACCCGCAGTTGGACCTCGCGGAGCGGGATGTAGGCCAGGTAGGCCCGGTGCACGTTCTGCGACCGGAACATCGCCGTCATGATGAGCCGGTAGCCGCAGAGGCGGAACGACAACGCGGTGAGGCAGGGCAGCCCCTCCGCCGGCTCGCCGGGGATCGTCAGGGAGATCCACGCGCTGGTCGTCCACGGCCGGGCGCGCAGCAGGTCCACCACCCAGCGGATCTGGTCGTGGCCCTGGAGGTCGTGCAGCCTCGGCCAAGAGCGGCCCGGGACGTTGCGGCGCGTGCGCTCCTGCGCGCGCCGGACGAGCCGGTCGCGGTCGCCGTGCTCGTGGAGGATCGGGTCCTCCCAGCTCAGCGAGGAGATCTCGAACAGCAGCGGCGGGCCCTCGATGATGGGCCCGGTGTCCTCCATGCCGGCCTCGCCCGCCGCCCAGACGTGCCGCAAGAGGCCGATCCACGCGTGCCCGCAGGTCTCCCACCGCCGGACGGAGCCGTCATCTCGCGCCGGCACGTCATGACTCCCGGCCGCAATTCGGCCCAAGGCCCGCCGCGCGGAGCCGGTAATTGCCCGCCGGCGACTTTGACCGGACGGCGGCGAATTCCGCCCTGCCTCCGGCCCGTGACCTTCCGTCGTTCTTGAACAGCATCACACCACTCATGCGCTCCGCCCCAACACCGCTCCGGCGGCGGTCACATGAACGTTCGCGCAGGTTCGCCCCGCGCGGGCCGCGGCCGTCACGGCTTTCTTCAAGTATCAGGCAAAGCACGCCAAAACGATAGGGTAATTCACCGACAAGGCATCTTCACTGGCATTCTGACGGCCACCGGGAGAGCCAGTCACTTGGACAATCTGTCCAAAAACCGTGTTTATCGATGCCGTGCGGCGGCGGCCCCTGGCGCGGGCGGGTGTCGCGGGACGGGCAGGTCGCCATGACCTGACGGCCATACCGAACAGGCGGCGGCGGAGACACGCTTCAGAGTTTCACTGTGCGCGACGATCCGGAGCCTTAACGTGACCGATGTTCCCGGCCGATCAGGAGTGAACGTGACCTCGGACTGCACCATCAGCGTTCTGCGCGACGTCCTGCGCGTGTACGACCACCGCTACCTCGGCCTCGACCGGGTCCAGCGGGAGCGGCTCGTGGACGGCACCCGGCGCGTCATCGGCGAGGAGGGGCTGAGCGACGCCGTGCGCGCCGCGATGCCCGCCTCCGCCCGGCTCAGGGCGTTCTGCATCCAGCACGGCCTGCGGGAGGAGCTGGAGCGGCTGATCCGCGACGAGGTCGAGGGCGCGCCCGGCGGGGCCGTCGTCGTCGGCGGCCGGATCTACGCGATGTACCCGTACCTGCGCGGCGTCCCCCGCCAGGACGCCGACATCACCACCGAGGTCGGCGTCGACCACCGGCTCGACACGGTGTCGTGGCAGGGCAAGAGGATCCGCATCAGGGGGTTCGCGGCGCTGCAGCGCGTCGAGACGAACCGGACGGCCGTGGACGTCATCCTCCGCGAGCGCACCACGGGCAAGGAGCACGGCTTCCCGGCCGTCCCCCGGCAGGACCTGCCGGACGGGTTCGAGACCGTCATCGACCCGATCGTGGTGCAGCCCGGGCGCTGGGACGTCCACGTGGCGGCGACGGCGCTCGGGGTGACGCGCGAGGCCCGTTTCGGATCCGTGCGCGCCGAGGAGCTGAAGACCTCGCCGCAGGTCCGCACCGCGGGTCTGCGCGACGCCGGGTTCTACTTCACCCGCGGCGGCCACCTGGCGGTCATCGTGCGCGAGCAGCCCCGCGACACCTCGCTGTCGGCGCGGCTGCGCCGCCTCGCCGGACGGCGCTGACCTGCGGCGCGACGTCGCCGCCCGCTCCCGAGGGGGGACGGCGCGCCGCAGGCGGGAGAGGCTAGTCGTTGAGCCAGCTCATCATCGGGCGCAGCTCGCCGCCCGTCTTCTCGATGGGGTGCGCGGCCAGCTCGTCGCGGTACTGCTGGAACTGCTTCTGGCCGCCCTCGAACTCGTCCACCAGCTCCTTGGCGTACTGGCCGGACTGGATCTCGCCGAGGATCTTCTTCATCGCGGCCTTGGTCTCCGGCGTGATCACGCGCGGGCCGCGGCTGTAGCCGCCGTACTCGGCGTTGTCGGACACCGACCAGTACATCTTGTGGATGCCGCCCTCGTACATGAGGTCGACGATCAGCTTCATCTCGTGCAGGACCTCGAAGTAGGCGACCTCCGGCTGGTAGCCGGCCTCGGTCAGCACCTCGAACCCGGTCTTGATCAGCTCGGAGACGCCGCCGCACAGCACCGTCTGCTCGCCGAACAGGTCGGTCTCGGTCTCCTCGGTGAAGGTGGTCTTGATGCCGCCCGCGCGCAGGCCGCCGATGGCCTTGGCGTAGGAGAGGGCCAGCGGCCACGCGTTGCCGCTCGGGTCCTTCTCCACCGCCACGATGACCGGGACGCCGCGCCCGGCGACGTACTGCCGGCGGACGAGGTGGCCCGGGCCCTTCGGCGCGACCATGGCCACGTCCACGCCCTCCGGCGGCTGGACGAGGTCGTAGCGGATGCTGAAGCCGTGCCCGAAGAACAGCGCGTCGCCCTCGACGAGCGCGGGCTTGATGTCCTTCTCGAAGATCTCCCGGTGGTGGTGGTCCGGGGCCAGCAGCATGATCAGGTCGGCCTCCTCGGCCGCCTCCGCCGGGGTCACGACGCGCAGGCCCTCGGCCTCCGCCTTCTCGCGGCTGGCCGACCCCTCGCGGAGCCCGACCCGCACGTCGACGCCGGAGTCGCGCAGGGAGAGCGCGTGCGCGTGCCCCTGGCTGCCGTATCCGATGATCGCGACGTGCCGGCCCTGGATGACGCCCAGGTCGGCCGCGTCGTCGTAGAACATCTCAGCCACAGTGCTGCTGCCTTTCGTTCGTGGTGGTTGTGTCACGCGCCCGATGGCGTGCGGTTCTGGTGCCGGGTCCGGTGCCGGGTGCCCGTCAGGCGCTGCGCTCCATGGCGCGCAGCGAGCGGTCGGTGATGGAGCGGGCGCCGCGGCCGATGGCCACCATGCCCGACTGCACCAGTTCCTTGATCCCGAACGGTTCCATGATCCGGATGAACGCGTCCAGCTTGTCGCGGGTACCGGTCGCCTCGATGGTGACGGCGTCCGGTGCGACGTCCACCACCTTGGCGCGGAAGAGCTGGACGGTCTCCAGGACCTGCGAGCGCGTCTCGGCGTCGGCGCGCACCTTGACCAGCACGAGCTCGCGCTGGACGGACGCCGAGGAGTCAAGCTCGACGATCTTCAGGACGTTCACCAGCTTGTTGAGCTGCTTGGTGACCTGCTCCAGCGGCAGGTCGGCGACGTTCACCACGATCGTCATCCGGGAGATCTCCGGGTGCTCGGTGACGCCGACCGCGAGGGACTCGATGTTGAAGCCGCGCCGGGAGAACAGCGACGCGACCCGGGCGAGGATGCCGGGCTTGTTCTCCACCAGCACCGACAGGGTGTGCAGGCTCATCGGGGTCAGTCTCCGTTCTCCCACTCGGGAGCCAGGTCCCGCGCGATCTTGATGTCGTCGTTGGTGGTGCCGGCCGCGACCATCGGCCAGACCATCGCGTCCTTGTGCACGATGAAGTCGATCACGACGGGGGCGTCGTTGATCTCCATGGCCTTGGCGATGACCTCGTCGACGTCCTCGGCCTTCTCGCAGCGGAGGCCGACGCAACCGTACGCCTCGGCGAGCTTCACGAAGTCGGGGATGCGCTTGGCCGCGTGCAGGTTGGTGTTGGAGTACCGCTCGTTGTAGAAGAGCGTCTGCCACTGCCGGACCATGCCGAGGTTACCGTTGTTGATCACGGCGATCTTCACGGGGATGCCCTCGATCGCGCACGTCGCGAGCTCCTGGTTGGTCATCTGGAAGCAGCCGTCGCCGTCGATCGCCCAGACGGTCGTGCCGGGCGCGCCGACCTTAGCGCCCATCGCCGCGGGGACGGCGTAGCCCATCGTCCCGGCGCCGCCGGAGTTCAGGAACGCCCCGGGCCGCTCGTACTTGATGAACTGCGCGGCCCACATCTGGTGCTGGCCGACGCCCGCGACGTAGTACGCGTCCGGCCCGGCGGCCTTCCCGATGCGCTCGATGACGTACTGCGGGGACAGGGACCCGTCGTCCGGGGTGTCGTAGCCCAGCGGGTAGGTGTCGCGCCAGGCGTCGAGCTGGCGCCACCAGTCGGTGTAGTCGCCCTTGCGCCCGGCCTCGTGCTCGTTCTGCACCGCGACGATGAGGTCCGCGATGACCTCGCGGGCGTCCCCGACGATCGGGACGTCGGCGTGCCGGTTCTTGGAGATCTCCGCGGGGTCGATGTCGGCGTGCACGACCTTGGCGCCGGGCGCGAACCCGTCGAGCTTGCCGGTGACGCGGTCGTCGAACCGGGCGCCGAGGGTGACCAGCAGGTCGGCCCGCTGCAGCGCGCCGACCGCGCCGACGGTGCCGTGCATGCCCGGCATGCCCATGTGCAGCGGGTGGCTGTCGGGGAGCGTCCCCTTGGCCATCAGCGTGGTGACGACGGGCGCGCCGGTCAGTTCGGCGAGCACCTTCAGCTCGGCGGACGCGCCGGCCTTCAGCACGCCGCCGCCGACGTACAGCACCGGGCGCTCGGCCGAGACGATCAGCCGCGCCGCCTCGCGGACCTGCTTGCCGTGTGGCCGGGTGACGGGCCGGTAGCCGGGAAGTTGGAGCTGCACGGGCCACTCGAAGTCGACCGTGGCCTGCAGGGCGTCCTTGGCGATGTCGACGAGGACCGGGCCGGGCCGGCCGGTGGAGGCGATGTGGAACGCCTCGGCGATCGTGCGTCCGATGTCGGACGCCTTGGTGACCAGGAAGTTGTGCTTGGTGATCGGCATCGTGATGCCGGCGATGTCGGCCTCCTGGAAGCCGTCGGTCCCGATGAGGGACGACGCCACCTGCCCGGTGATCGCCACCATGGGGACCGAGTCCATGTAGGCGTCGGAGATCGCGGTGACGAGGTTGGTCGCGCCCGGCCCGCTGGTGGCCATGCACACGCCGACCCTGCCGGTCACCATCGCGTAGCCCTGGGCCGCGTGGCCGGCGCCCTGCTCGTGCCGGACGAGGATGTGGCGCAGCTTCGCGGAGTCGAAGAGCGGGTCGTAGGCCGGGAGGATCGCGCCGCCCGGGATGCCGAACACCGTGTCGACGCCGACGTTCTCCAGGGCGCGGACCAGCGCCTGGGCTCCCGTCATCTGTTCGGTCGTCATGATCTGCGTTTCCTTGGGGAGTGGTTGGAGGCTCGCCGGGCAACAAAAAACCCCCGCCGCCGGGAAGCGGTCGAGGGGAGGCGCGCAGGACGAGAAGCTTGGTCAGCCCGCGCGCCGACCAAGTACTACGAGGATGGTGATGGTGCTCTGCACGAGCCCACTTTCGCCGATGTCCGGCCCGCGGTCAAATCCGTGGACGCTTTGTCTCAAATGCCGAGACGATTCGTGCTGTTCAGCCCGGTAGCGGCAGCGGGACGTCACCGGACGGGGCGTGCCCTTCGAGATTCGTGCGCACCAGCGACTCGACCCGCCCGGCCGCCATCGGGCGCGCCACCAGGAAGCCCTGGCCGCGCGGGCAGCCCATCTCGCGCAGCGCCGCCAGCTGCTCGGGCCGCTCGATGCCCTCCGCGACGACGGTCAGCCCGAGGTCGCTGCCGAGCCGCACGATCGTCCGGGTGAGCAGCGTGCGGGTCTCGTCCGAGCCGAGGCCGGCCACGAACGACGGGTCGATCTTGATGACGTCCACGGGGAGCTGCCCGAGGTAGGCCAGCGAGGCGTAGCCGGTGCCGAAGTCGTCGATCGCGAGCCGCACCCCGAGGTCGCGCAGCTCGGACAGGCGCTCGATGTTCTGGCCCGCGTCCTCGACGAGGACCTCCTCGCGCACCTCCAGCGTGAGGGCCTGCGGCGCCAGCCCGGTCTCCGCCAGCGCCGCCGCGACCGACTCCACGAAGCGGGGCGCGGCGATCTGCCGGGCGGTGAAGTTGACCGACAGGCCGATGTCCCAGGCGTCCGCGCGCCACCGCGCGACCTCGCGGCACGCCTCCCGCAGCACCCAGTCGCCGAGCGGGACCATCAGGCCGGACTCCTCCGCCGTGCCGATGAACTCCTCCGGCGGCACGGCCTCGCTGCCCCGCCACCAGCGCAGCAGCGCCTCCACGCCGGTCACCCGGGACGTCGCGAGGTCCACCATGGGCTGGAACTCGATCGCGAACTCCTCCTCGGCCAGCGCCTGCTGGAGGTCGCTGCCGAGCTCCAGGCGCCGGACGACGTCCGCGTGCATGTGCGGCGCGTACACCTCGACGCGCCCGCCGCCGAGCTCTTTCGCGCGGGCCATCGCCAGGTCGCCGTTGCGGAGCAGGTCGGCGGCGGTGCGGCGGAGGCGGCGGCCCGCCTCGGCGGCGTTCCCGGCCGGGCCAGCGGGCCGCTCCTCGTCCCCGGCGAAGTCCCCGGCGAAGGCGATGCCGACACTCGCCGTCAGCACGATGTGCTTGGTGCCGACCTGATAAGGGTCGACCGAAAGTGCCCGCAGGAGCCGTCCCGCGAGCTCGACAGTGGCGCGCGTCTCACCGTCGTCCGGCGGGAGCTGCACGAGGACGGCGAACTCGTCACCGCCCCACCGGGCCACCGTGTCGTCGGCGTGGACGGTGGCGCGCAGCCTCCGGGCGGCCTGCGCCAGCACCTGGTCGCCGGCCGCGTGCCCGTCGGAGTCGTTCACCGCCGTGAAGCCGTCCAGGTCGACGAACACGACCGCGACCTCGCCGCCGGACGGCTCGTGCCGCGACAGCACCTCCCGGGTGCGCTCCTCGAAGTAGGACCGGTTCGGCAGGCCCGTCAGGCCGTCGTGGAACGTCAGGTGCGCCACCTGCCGCTGCAGCGCCGCCTGCTCGCTGAGGTCGCGGGTGGTGACGAGCAGCCGCGTGGGCGCGCCGTCGGACCCGCTGTAGCGGGAGATCGTGGACTCGGTCGGCAGCCACGTGCCGTCCGCCGCGCGCACCCGGCACGACACGCGCAGCGCCTCGTCGACGGACTCCTCGTCCAGGACCTCGTGGAACACGTCCTCGACGCGCGGCAGGTCCTCCGGGTGGACGATCTCGTGCAGCGGGCGCCCGAGCAGCTCGTCGGGCTCGTAGTGGTACGTCCGCAGGGCGCCGGCGCTGGCGTACTGGACGGTGGCGTCCACGTCGCAGATGAGCACCGCGTCGTTGATGCTCTCCGACAGCGCGCGGAAGTGGTCCTCGCCGGTCTCCACGGCGCGGCGCAGCGCGTCGTTCTCGCGGAGCAGGCCCGCCAGCCGCGCGATGAGCACCAGCGCCGCGGTGCCCGCCACGATCGAGATGCCCGGTTCCAGGCCGTTGTGCCCGGTGAGCGAATGGCCGGCGATGAACATGGCGGCCGCGGCGGCGATCGCCGCGGGGGCGATGCCCGGCCCGATCATGCGGCCCTGCTCGCCGCTGGGGCGGACGGCGGCGTCCGGCTCGGCCACGTCGTCGCGGATGTCGTCGGGGATGTCGTCGACCGGCGGGGGCGGTTCGGCGGCCGGGCCCGTCCACGGCACCAGCAGCAGGAGCAGCAGCCCGGCCAGGCGCAGGATGTCGGACGGGTCGTCCGCCGGCCCGCCGCCGTCCAGCCGGACGAACGTGGTCACGACGTCGGCGGCCGCGATGGCGGCCAGCGCGCCGTAGCCCATCCAGGCGAGCCGCCGGTGGCCGCGCGCGGCGCCGAGCACGAACGGCAGCGCGCCGCAGACGAACACGATGCCGATCAGCGGATACAGCAGTTCCAGCAGGAACTCCGGCGGCGACTCCCCCGACCGGTCGTAGAGCGTGCCGAACAGGGCGACCCATCCGAGCACGAACAGGGCGCAGGCGCACACGTAGGTGTCGGCCGCGTAGCGCAGCCACGTGCCCGCGTCCCGGGGCAGCCGGATCGGCGCGACGAGGCCGATGACGAGTGCCACCAGGGCGAGCAGGTAGAACAGGTCGGGCACCGACAGGGACAGGGCGCTGCGGCGGTACCCGTCGATCAGGGCGGCGCCGACGGCGCCCGCGAACCAGGACGCGGCGGCGATCCCGTACCAGCGCCAGGAGGCCGTCCAGACGCCGCCGGGCGGGCTGTCCGGCGTGCCGCCGCCCGACCGCCTGGCCGACAGCAGCAGCGAGACCGCGGCGGCGCCCGCGGCGCCGGCCTCGGCCCAGGTGATGAAGGCGTCGCCGCCCCAGCGCAGCAGCGAACCGGTGGCGTACAGGACGCCGACGACGGCGGCCATGGCGACCGGCAGCGCACGCGGCGGCACCCGCCTGGCGTAATCGCCGCTCATCGCGCCGTGTCCCTTCCTGCCCCGGTGGAGCGTTCGGTCCCTGCAGACGCCGCGCCGCGCCAGGGGAGATTTCGGATCCTCGACCTTCGCCATATAACGGACGGAAGATCGGGAATCGTGCCCGCGCGGGGTCGGCGCGGGGCGGTGGCGAGGAGGTCGGTCTCGCCTGCCGGAGATCAGCGACGTCGCTGCCCTACGGGATCACCGTCGCGCTCAATGTACGTTCCATAGGTCACGGAGCGATTGAGGCTGAGCTTCCTCCCGGAGACAAACGACCTTGTCGAAAACCGTTTTGGGACACCCGAAAGCCGATCGTCACGGATGCGGCGTCCTGCCCGGCGGTACGGAGAGTGAGCACTGTTCTGGGGTGGTGTCCGGGTACGGAATCGCACCGGACGGGGAAAAGAACCCGGCCGGATTGGAACGGCGCGCCACGCGGATCCGTAGTAACAACGGGAGGTAACTGCTCATGCGAAGCCACACGATCGTCCTGGTCTCGGCAGCGATGGTGCTCGCCGCCTGCGGGTCGCCGTCCTCCGACGAGGACGGCGGGGCCCGCACGCCGCCGCCGGCGTCCGCGTCCGGCACGGCCGGGACGGGCGGATCCGCCTCGCCCGGCGAGCCGCGCGCCGTCGCGACCGGCCTGGAGGTCCCCTGGGCGGTGGCGTTCCTGCCGGGCGGCGACGCCCTGGTGACCGAACGCGACAGCGCCCGCCTGGTGCGCGTCACTCCGTCCGGTGAGAAGACGGTCGTCGGGAAGGTGCCCGGTGTGCAGCCCGGCGGTGAGGGCGGCCTGATGGGCGTCGCCGTCTCCCCCGGCTACGCCGAGGACAAGCTGGTCTACCTGTACCTGACGGCGACGTCGGACAACCGCGTCGTCCGCGCCACCTACGACGGCGGCGACCTCGGCACCCTCGAACCCGTCGTCACCGGCATCCCGAAGGCCGGCAACCACAACGGAGGCCGCATCGCGTTCGGCCCGGACGAGATGCTCTACATCGCGACCGGCGACGCCGGAGACACCTCCCTGTCCCAGGACAAGGACTCACTCGGCGGCAAGATTCTCCGCGTCACGCCCGACGGGAAGCCTGCTCCGGACAACCCCTTCGGCAACCGCACCTGGACGTACGGCCACCGCAACGTGCAGGGCCTCGCCTGGGACGACGACGGCCGCATGTACGCCACCGAGTTCGGCCAGAACCGCTTCGACGAGATCAACCTCATCGAGAAGGGCGGCAACTACGGTTGGCCGGAGGTCGAGGGCGAAGGCGACCGCGAGGGCTTCACGAACCCGCTGCTGACCTGGACGACCGACGAGGCGTCACCGTCGGGGCTCGCCTACGCCGACGGCTCCCTGTGGGCCGCCGCCCTGCGCGGGGAGCGCCTCTGGCAGGTCCCCCTGGACGACGGCGAGGCGGGACGGCCCGCCGCGCGCTTCGAGTCGGGCTTCGGCCGGCTCCGCGCCGTCGCCGCTGCTCCGGGCGGCTCCCTGTGGTTCACCACCAGCAACAAGGACGGCCGCGGCGACCCGGCGCCCGACGACGACCGCGTTATGAACGTCCCCCTCGGCTAGCCGGCGGCCGGCTGGCCGAGGGGGACGGCGGTGCGGCGTCAGGACGCGCCGAGCTTCTCTAGGATGAGCTCGCGAGCGCGGCCGGCGTCGGCCTGGCCACGGGTGGCCTTCATGACCGCGCCGACGAGCGCGCCGGCGGCGGCGACCTTCCCGGCGCGGATCTTGTCGGCCACGTCGGCGTTGTCGGCGATGACCCGGTCGATCACGGCGGACAGCTCGCCCTCGTCGCTGACGACCTTGAGACCGCGCGCGGCGACGACCTCGTCCGGGGTGCCCTCGCCCGCGAGGACGCCCTCGAACACCTTGCGGGCCAGCTTGTCGTTCAGCTCACCGGCGGTGATCATCGCCTGGACGCGGGCGACCTGCTCGGGCGTGATCGGCAGGTCCGCCAGCTCGACCCCCTGCTCGGTGGCGCGGCGGGACAGCTCGTTCATCCACCACTTGCGCGCGGCCGCGGCGTCCGAGCCGTGCGCGATCGTGGCCTCGATGAGGTCGACGGCGCCGGCGTTGACGACGTCGCGCAGCTCCAGGTCGGACAGGCCCCACTCCCCCTGGATGCGGCGGCGCCGCGCGGCCGGCAGCTCCGGCAGCGACGCGCGGATCTCCGCCACCCACTCCCGCGACGGCGCCATCGGCACCAGGTCGGGCTCGGGGAAGTAGCGGTAGTCCTGCGCCTCCTCCTTGCTGCGGCCGCTGGTGGTGCGGCCGGTGTCCTCGTGGAAGTGGCGGGTCTCCTGGACGATGCGCCCGCCGTCGGCGAGCACGCCCGCCTGCCGCTCGATCTCCGACCGGACGGCCCGCTCCACCGACCGCAGCGAGTTGACGTTCTTGGTCTCGGTCCGGGTGCCCCACTCGGCGGCGCCCCGCGGCATCAGCGAGACGTTGACGTCGCAGCGCATCGAGCCCTGCTCCATGCGCACGTCCGAGACGCCGAGCGAGCGGACCAGCTCGCGCAGCTCGGTCGCGTAGGCGCGGGCCACGAGCGGCGCCTTGTCGCCGGTCGCGACGATCGGCTTGGTGACGATCTCGACCAGCGGGATCCCCGCCCGGTTGTAGTCGACGAGGGAGTACTCGGCGCCGTGGATCCGGCCGGTCGAGCCGCCGACGTGCAGCGACTTGCCGGTGTCCTCCTCCATGTGGACGCGCTCGATCTCGATCCGGTACGTCGTGCCCTCGACCTCGACGTCCAGGTGCCCGTCGACGCACAGCGGCTCGTCGTACTGCGAGATCTGATAGTTCTTCGGCATGTCCGGATAGAAGTAGTTCTTCCGGGCGAACCTGCACCATTCGACGATGTCGCAGTTCAGCGCCAGGCCGATCTTGATGATGCCCTCGATCGCGGCGCGGTTGGTGACCGGCAGCGACCCGGGCAGCCCCAGGCACACCGGGCACACCTGCGTGTTCGGCTCGGCGCCGAACCCGGTCGCGCAGCCGCAGAACATCTTCGACGCGGTGCCGAGTTCGATGTGCGTCTCGATCCCGAGCACCGGCTCGAACCGAGCGAGCGCCTCGTCGTAGTCCATCAGCGTCGGAGTGGTCACTTCGCCTCCACCAGAGCCGGGGCCTGCGCCAGCAGCGGGCCGCCCCAGCGGTCTTCGAGGGCCCGCTCGACGGCGGCGCCGACGCGGTACACGCGGTCGTCGCCGAGGACGGGCGCCATGATCTGCAGGCCGACCGGCAGGCCGTCGGCGAGGCCGCACGGCACCGAGATCGCGGCGTTGCCGGCGAGGTTGGCCGGGATCGTGCACAGGTCGGCCAGGTACATCGAGACCGGGTCGTCGGCGCGCTCGCCGATCGGGAACGCGGTCGTCGGGGTGGTCGGCGACACCAGCACGTCCACCTGCTCGAAGGCGGCCTCGAAGTCGCGCCTGATCAGCGTCCGGACCTGCTGGGCCTTGCCGTAGTAGGCGTCGTAGTAGCCCGACGACAGCGCGTACGTGCCGAGCATGATGCGCCGCTTGACCTCGGGCCCGAAGCCCTCGGCGCGGGTCAGCGCCATGACCTCCTCGGCGCTGCGGGTGCCGTCGTCGCCGACGCGCAGGCCGTAGCGCATCGCGTCGAACCGGGCGAGGTTCGACGAGCACTCCGACGGCGCGATCAGGTAGTACGCGGGCAGCGCGTAGGCGAAGTTCGGGCAGGACACCTCGACGACCTTCGCGCCGAGCGACTCCAGCAGCTCGACCGCCTCGTTGAAGCGCGCCGACACGCCCGGGTCGTAGCCCTCCCCCGCAAACTCCTTGACGACGCCGACGCGGAGCCCGTCGACGTCGGCGCGGCGCGCGGCCTCCACGACCGGCGGGACGGGCTCGGGCACCGACGTCGCGTCCATCGGGTCGTGGCCGCTGAACGCCTCGTGCAGCAGCGCCGCGTCCAGCACGTTGCGGGCGAAGGGGCCGGGCGTGTCCAGCGAGGACGCGAAAGCGATCACGCCGTACCGGGACGACCCGCCGTAGGTCGGCTTCATGCCGACGATGCCGGTGACCGCCGCGGGCTGCCGGATCGAGCCGCCGGTGTCGGTCCCCGTGGACAGCGGCGCCTCGAACGCGGCCACCGCCGCGGACGAGCCGCCCGACGACCCGCCCGGGATCCGGTCCAGGTCCCAGGGGTTGCGCGATGTGCCGTAGGCGCTGTTCTCCGTGGACGAGCCCATCGCGAACTCGTCCATGTTCGTCTTGCCGAGGATCACCAGCCCGGCCTGGCGGAGGCGGGCCGTGACCGTCGCGTCGTACGGCGGCCGCCACCCCTCAAGGATCTTGGATCCCGCGGTGGTCGGCATGTCGGTCGTGGTGAACACGTCCTTGTGCGCGACGGGGACGCCGGCCAGCGGGCCGAGCTCCTCCCCCGCGGCGCGCCGCTCGTCGACCCGGCGGGCCTGCGCCAGCGTCGCCTCGCGGTCGACGTGCAGGAACGCCCGCACCTCGCCGTCCACGGCCGCGATGCGGTCCAGGTGCGCCTCGGCGACCTCGACCGCGGAGACCTCGCCGGCGGCGAGCAGCTCGCCGAGCTCCGCCGCCCCCTTCCCGACCAGCTCCATCAGGCCTCCTCGTCCAGGATCCGCGGGACGCGGAAGCGCTGCTCGTCGGCCGCGGGCGCGCCCGCGAGGGCCTGCTCGGGCGCGAGGGACTCGCGCACCTCGTCGGCCCGGTAGACGTTGGTCAGCGGCAGCGCGTGCGAGGTCGGCGGGATGTCCTCCGCGGCGACCTCCTGCACCCGCGCGACCGCGGAGATGATCTGGTCGAGCTGGGCGGCGAGATGGTCGAGTTCATCGTCGCCGAGCGCCAGCCGGGACAGCCGGGCGAGGTGCGATACCTCATCACGGGTGATGGCGGACATGAGAAAACCGTTCCTGCGGATCGATGGGATTCGCGCCCATCCTATGTTTATTTGCAGTGCCCTTGGCGTCAGGCGCTGGCGCGCCTTCCTTCGGCGGGCACTGCGCGCGATCGCTGCATCGCTCCGAACTCGCCCTGGGGGCTCGCTGCGCGATCAGGTTCCTCGCAGGCTCGGAACCTGCCTTCGGACGCGATCGCAGGCGTTGCGGTCGGTGCGGGGCTGGTGCGGTGGCTGGGGTCTGCGTGCCTGCTCGGTCCCTCTGGCTGCCATCCCTCATCGGCGGAGGCGTGCGGTCGTGAATTCCGGAAGTATGCACAAATCCGTTTACTTGTCGCTGGGCGGGAACTCTCTCGTCGTCCCCCCAGGACGAGCGGAGAGGAGACCGCCGTGACCATCGGCGGCAGCATCGCGCTCCTCATTATCGGAGCGATCCTGGCCTACGCGGTCAACTACGACATCAGCGGCATCGACATCCGCCTGGTCGGCGTGATCCTGATGATCGGCGGCCTGGTCGGCCTGGTCGTCGGCATCGTCCGGATGGTGTCCGCCCGGCGCGCCGTCGAGCGCCGCACACCCCCACCCGTCGTCCGCGAAGAGCACTACTACGAGGACGAGTACGGCACCCGCCGCCGCCCGTACTGACCGGCCCCGGCCCTAGTCCTGGCGCGGCTGCTGCGGCGCGTACTGCTGCGGCGCCGCGCCCGGCTGCGGGTACGGGTACGGCTGCCCCTGCGGCGGCACGGCACCCGGCTGGGGCGGGAACGTCACCGTCTTCGGCGGCGACTGCGACGGCGTCATGCCCGCGAGCGCCGCCCCCGCGATGATCGCGCACGACACCATTCCCAGGCCCGCGCTCAGCGTGGAAGCCAGGTGCTCAATCGTGAACTGCCCACTCGATGAGCCTTCGTCGAGCCCGGCCAGCATGGCGATGAAAAGCAGGCCCATACCTGCCAGTCCCAAAGCGAAGATCATTGCGCGCACGGCATTGTTCATGATCCGGGATGGTAGCGGCCCGTCCGACAGGCTGTAAGGCGGTTCGTCAGAGCCGCACGGGGCGGCGTGTCCGCCTCCGGTCACGCCGCCGGTTCGGGGGCCCTTTGCATGTGGCGGCGCAGCCATTCGGTGGCGGTCGCGGCGTCCATGGGGCGGCCGAAGTGCCAGCCCTGGGCGGCGTCGCAGCCCATGTCGCGGAGGATGCGGGCGGTCGCGGGGTCCTCGACGCCCTCGGCGACCGAGCGCAGGCCCAGGGTGCGGACGAGGTCGACGATGGACCGGACGATGACGGCGTCGTCGGCGGAGTCGGCGAGGCGCCCCACGAACGAGGCGTCGATCTTGATCTCCTCGACGGGGAGGCGCTTGAGGCGGACGAGCGAGGAGTACCCCGTCCCGAAGTCGTCGAGGCTGAGCGGGATGCCGAGGTCGGCGAGGGCGCTGACGGTGTCGGAGGCGTAGGCGGGCTCGTTCATCAGGATCCGCTCGGTGATCTCCAGCTGGAGCGCGGCGGCGGGCAGGCCGCGGGCGAGCAGGCCCTCCTCGATGGTCTCGGTGAGGCCGGTGTCGAGGAGGTCGCGTCCGGAGGCGTTGACGGCGACCTGGACGGTGAGGTCCTCGCGCCACCACGCGGCGGCCTGGGTGAGGGCCGCGTCCACCACGTGGTGGGTGATCGAGCGCATCAGGTACGTCTGCTCGGCGACGGACAGGAACGCCTCCGGTTCGAGGACGCCCTTGTCGGGGTGCCGCCAGCGCAGGAGGGCCTCCATGCCGACGAGGTGGCCGTCCCGGAGGGAGACCTTCGGCTGGTAGAACAGCTCCAGCTCGGAGCGGTCGATGGCGCGGCGCAGGTCGCCGAGCATGCTGAGCCGGGCCGGGGAGTTGCGGTCCTTGGCGGGCGAGTAGATCTCGACGCCCGAGCGGGCCTCCTTCGCGTTGTACATCGCGACGTCGGCGCGCTGGAGGAGCAGCTCGAAGTCGGGCGCGTGGTCGGGGAACAGCGCGATGCCGACGCTGCCCTCCAGCTCGAACGACATGCCGTCGAGCCGGACGGGTTCGCTGAGCGCGGCCCGGAGCCGGACGGCGACCTCGCGGGCGGCCTCCTCGTCCCGCACCGACGGCAGCAGCACCGCGAACTCGTCGCCGCCGAGCCGCGCGACGAGGTCGCCGGGCCGGACGCTGTGCGTGAGGCGGTGCGCGACGAGCTGGAGGAGGCGGTCGCCGGTGGGGTGCCCGAGGGTGTCGTTGACCTCCTTGAAGCGGTCGAGGTCGAGCAGGAACAGCCCGGCGCGGTCGTGCGCCGGTTCACTCTTGCGGCGGCGCGACCGGCCGACCGCGGCGCAGGAGGCGCGGTGCGCGGCGGCGCGCTTCACCGCTCCCCGCGCTTCGGTGAGGGCCTCCTCGGTCCGGACGATGAGGAGCTTGCGGTTCGGGAGGCCGGTGAGGCCGTCGTGCAGGGCCTGGTGCTCGCGCCGGACGGAGACGGAGGCGTTCAGGTACACCGCGATGAACGGCAGCACGATGAGCGGCACGAACAGGGCGGAGCGGTCCATCGCCACGACCATCAGCGGGGCCAGCCCGAGCAGCGCGAGGTGCACGAGGACCTGGTAGCCGAGGTCGACGCGGAGCGCCTTCGCCAGCGAGATCCGCTCGTGCAGGGCCACGGCGGAGCCGACGAGCGTGTGGTTGCAGGCGAAGTAGACGGCGCCGGCGAGCGCTATCGCGGGCAGGTCGCCGCCGTCGGGCACCCACGGGTTCGTGGGGGTGGCGATGACGCCGAAGAGGGCGAGGGCGAACTGGGCCGCGGCGAGGCTGAGGGTGTACTGGGCGGCGTTGAAGGCGATGCGCTGCGGGCCGCGGCCGCGCAGCACCCCGCAGGTGATGACGGCGATGACCTGGAGGGCGGCGGCGATCGGCAGCCCCGCGTACAGCAGCGCGGCGAACGAGAAGGTCGTGGACGTGGTCGCGCCGTTGTTCTCCCGGGAGCCCGGGGTGATGATCGGGCGCAGCTCGCCGTAGATGATGAAGCAGCCGAGGATCCAGAAGACCGGCGCGCCGGCGAGGGCGTCCAGGTCGGCGCCGCTCAGCCCGGAGAACGCCGTGCCGCAGGCGGCCACGCCGAGCAGGATGACGACGACGAAGTAGATCCACAACGGGGAGCCGCGGCGGGGCGCCGTGTTCCGCGTGTTGTTCGGGTCCTTCATCACATCCTCGGGGGGTTCGGGGGGCGTCCCCCCGGCACCGGGCGTCCCCGGCCACGGGGGACGCCCCCCGGGCGTTACGTCCGGAGATTCAGGTGTAGGTCGTGATGAGAGGGAGAGTACGGCCTTCGCTCAACTTCGCGAAACCGATTGCGTACGTTGCGTTATGCCCGTGTCGTACCCCGCCACTCACCGTTGGGTAGTTGAAGTGTACCCCTGAGTAACGCAAACCTGGTGGAAGTACCCCGAACACACCGCGTTATCCGTCGGTGCTGACCGTCACATTCCTGGCCGCTTCCGGCCCCTCGGCCAGCAGGACCTGGAAACCTTCCTCCGCGAGCACCGGGACGCCCAGCTTGACGGCCTTGTCGTATTTGGACCCGGGACTGTCGCCCGCGACCAGGAAGCCCGTCTTCTTCGACACCGAGCCCGACACCTTGCCGCCGAGCCGCTGCACCGCCTCGGTCGCCGAGTCCCGGCTGTACCCCTCCAGGGACCCGGTGATCACCACCGTGACGCCCTCCAGCGGACGCGGGCCCGCCGCCCCCTCGTCCTGCATCCGGACGCCGGCGGCCCGCCACTTCTCGACGATCTCGCGGTGCCAGTCGACCTCGAACCACGCCTTGATCGACGCCGCGATCGTGGGCCCGACCCCGTCGACCGCCGCGAGCTCCTCCTCCGAGGCGTTCGCGATCGCGTCCATCGAGCGCATCTCCCGCGCCAGGTCGCGCGCCGCCGACGGTCCGACGTGCCGGATCGACAGCGCCACGAGCACCCGCCAGAGCGGCTGCTTCTTCGCCTTCTCGAGCTCGTCGAAGAGGACCTCGACGGTCTTCTTCGGCTGGCCCTCCTTGTTGGCGAAGAACGACACCACCTTCGGCTCGCCGGTCTTCGGGTCGGTCTTGGACGTCCCCGTCCGCGGGTCGAGGACGAGGCTGCGGATGGGCAGGAGCCGCTCGACGGTCAGGTGGAACAGGTCGCCCTCGTTCTTGACCGGCGGCTCGGCCGGTTCGAGCGGCTGCGTGAGCGCGGTCGCCCCCACGTAGCCGAGCGCCTCGATGTCCAGCGCGTTGCGGCTGGCCACGAAGAACACCCGCTCGCGCAGCTGCCCCGGGCAGTACCGGGCGTTCGGGCACCGGATGTCGGCGTCGCCCTCCTTCTCGTACGCCAGTTCCGTGCCGCACTCGGGGCAGTTCGCCGGCATCTCGAACGCGCGCTCGGAGCCGTCCCGCAGCGCGGTCACCGGCGCGACGATCTCGGGGATCACGTCGCCGGCCTTGCGCAGGACGACGGTGTCGCCGATCAGGACGCCCTTGCGCTTGACCTCACCCTCGTTGTGCAGCGTGGCGCGCTCGACGGTCGACCCGGCGACCTTGACCGGCTCCATCACGCCGTAGGGGGTGACGCGCCCGGTGCGGCCCACGCCGACCTTGATGTCGAGGAGCTTGGTGTTGACCTCCTCCGGCGGGTACTTCCACGCGATCGCCCAGCGCGGCGCCCGGCTCGTCGAGCCGAGCCGCCGCTGCAGCGCGAACTGGTCGACCTTGACGACCACCCCGTCGATCTCGTAGGGGGTGCCGTGCCGGTTCTCGCCGTACTCGGCGATGTACGCGCGGACGGCGTCCATCCCGTCGAGGACCCGGTACCGGTCGCTGACGGGCAGCCCCCAGCCGCGCATCAGCTCGTAGGCCCCGGACTGGCCGTCCGGCTGCGTCCCGCCGCGCCACGCCCCGTACCCGTGGACGAGCATGCCGAGCGGCCGCTGCGCGGTGACCCGCGGGTCCTTCTGCCGCAGCGACCCGGCGGCCGCGTTGCGCGGGTTGGCGAACGGGTCCTTGCCGGCCTCCACCTGCGCGGCGTTGACCTGCTCGAACCCCTCGACGGGGAGGAAGACCTCGCCGCGGACCTCCAGGAGCTCCGGCCAGCCCTCCCCCGCCAGCCGGTGCGGGATGTCGCCGATGGTGCGGACGTTGTTGGTGACGTCCTCGCCGGTGCGCCCGTCGCCGCGGGTCACCCCGCGCACGAGCCGCCCGTTCTCGTAGGTGAGCGCGATGGCCAGCCCGTCGATCTTCAGCTCGCACAGGTACCCGGCGACCTTGCCGACCTCCTTGACGACGCGCTCGTCCCACGCCACGAGCTCGTCGGCGCTCATCGCGTTGTCGAGGCTCTGCATCCGCTCCAGGTGCTCGACGGTGGCGAAGTCGGTGACGATCGGCGCGCCGACCCGCTGCGTCGGCGAGTCGGGGGTGACGAGCTCCGGATGCCGCTCCTCCAGCCCCTGGATCTCCCGCATCAGCCGGTCGTAGTCGGCGTCGGAGAGCGACGGCTGGTCGAGGACGTAGTAGCGGTAGTTGGCCTCGTCGATCTCCTGGCTCAGCTCAAGGTGCCGCTGCCGGGCCTCGGTGGGAACGCCGTCGCTCATGGTCATGACCCCTATTGTCGTCAACGCGTCCGACAATACGGAGCCCCGCCACGCCCGCCTACGCGGCCGCCTCGAAGAGCATCTTCGCGGCGTCGCGGCAGCGTGCGAGGGCCGCGCGGACGTACCGCGGCGACGCGCCGGCCATCCCGCACGCGGGCGTGAGCACGGCCTGTTCGGCCAGCCGCGCGGCCGGGAACCCGAGCCGCCGCCACAGCTCCCGCACCGGTTCGGCGGTCGCCCGCAGGGACGGCAGGGCCGTGTCGGTGGCGGGGACCGCGCCGAGCAGGAGGCCCGTTCCGGCATCGATCGTCTCGCCCACCGCGTCGTCGTCCCGCCTCGCGATGCGGCTCATGTCGACCGAGATCGCCCGCGCGCCCGCGCCCCGCAGCAGGGCGAAGGGGACGTCCCGCGCGCAGCAGTGCACCACCGGGTAGGCGGCGCCGTCCGCGCACGCCGTCTCGATCACCGTGCGGAGCACGTGCTCGGCGACCGGCTCCTCGATCGCCCGGAGCCGGGAGAAGCCGCTGGCGGTCGGGACCGTTCCGGCGAGGGCCGCGGGCAGCGCGGGCTCGTCGAGCTGGAGGACGATCCGCGCGGCGGGCAGCCGGCGCCGGACGTCGGCGACGTGCGCGGCGGCGCCCTCCGCGAGCGAGGCGGCCAGGTCGCGGACGGCGCCGGGGTCCTTGAGCGCCCGGTCGCCGTGCCGCAGCTCGATCGTGGCGGCCAGCGTCCACGGCCCGCACACCTGGATTTTGAACGGCTCGTCGTGGGCCGCGGCGAGCTCCTCCAGGACGTCCAGGTCCCGGGCGAGGTGGTCGCGGGAGCGGAGCGTGTCGCGGCCCGGCCGGTCGGAGAACCGCCATCCGGACGGCTCCACGTGCACCGGCATGTCGATCAGCAGCCCGGCCGTGCGGCCGATCAGGTCGGCGCCGGGCCCCCGCGCGGGGAGCTCCGGCAGGTGCGGCAGGTCCGGCAGCTCACCGAGGACGATCCGCAGCGCCTCCGCCGGATCGGTACCGGGGTACGACCCGATGCCGGTCGCCGTCCCGGCCTGCCACGGGTGGTTGGTCGTCACACGGGGAACCCTACCGGCGCTGTGATCACAGCAGTTCCGCGAGCCGGTCCAGGTAGCGCAGCGAGTCGTCCTCGGGCAGGGTCTTCAGGTTGAACAGGACCTCGTCGACGCCGGCGTCCCGCAGCTCCGCGACCGTGCCGGCGTCGCGCGGCACGCCGAAGAGCGTCACCGGCACGCGGCGGCCGGCCCGCTCGCGCAGCTCGGCGATCTGCGCCGCGAGCTGTTCGGTGTTGCGGCCGAAGATCGGCATCCAGCCGTCGCCGAACTCCACCACCCGGTCGAACGTCGTCGGCCCGGAACCGCCGATCATGACGGGCGGGTGCGGGTCCTGGACGGGCTTGGGGTAGGAGAACACCGGGTCGAAGTCGACGAACTCGCCGTGGAACTCGGCCTCGTCCTTCGTCCACAGCTCCTTGATCGCCAGCACGCGCTCGCGGAGCAGCCGCATCCGGGTCGCCGGGTCGGTGCCGTGGTTGCGCATCTCCTCGCGGTTCCAGCCGGCGCCGACGCCGAACACGGCCCGGCCGCCGGAGACCAGGTCGAGCGAGGCGACCTCCTTCGCCAGCACGATCGGGTCGCGCTGGATGACCAGCGCGATGCCGGTGCCGACGCGCAGCCGCTCCGTCACGGTCGCGGCGGCGGTCAGCGCGACGAGCGGGTCCAGCGTCCGGTAGTACTGGCGCGGCAGGTCGCTCCCGCCCGGCCACGGCGTCTCGCGCTTCACGGGGATGTGCGTGTGCTCGGCCAGGTAAAGCGACCCGAACCCGCGCTCCTCCAGCGCCCGCCCGAGCGCGGCGGGCGCGATCCCCTCATCGGTCACGAACGTCGAAACACCAAATTCCACGTGCTCAATGTAGCGCCCTTGGCGTCGGGCCCTAGAGGGCCCTCCTTCGGCGGTCACTACGGCGATCGCTGCATCGCTCCGACTCGCCCAGGGGCTCGCTGCGCGATCAGGTTTCTCGCTTCGCTCGAAACCTGCCTTCGGACGCGATCGCAGGCGTTGGGGTCGGTGCGGGGCCGGGATGGTGGCTGAGGTCCGGTGCCGGGCGTCAGACGGGGACGCGGGCGGTGTCGGTGATCGTGGCTGAGGCCAGGACGCGGTCGTCGTCGTAGAGGACGGCCGCCTGGCCCGGTGCCACGCCGCGCGCGGGGGTGTCGAGGCGGACGCGCAGGTCGTCGCCGTCCATCTCGGCCGTGCAGGCGTACACCTCGCCGTGCGCACGGAGCTGCACCTCGCACCCGAACGGGCCGCTCCGGGCCTCGCTCAGCCACACCGGGCGCTCGCCGACGATCTCGGTGACGTCCAGCGACTCGCGCGGCCCCACGGTCACGGTGTTCGTCACCGGGGAGATGTCGAGGACGTAGCGGGGCCGCCCGTCCGGCGCGGGGGTGCCGATGCGCAGGCCCTTGCGCTGGCCGATCGTGTAGGCGTAGGCGCCCTCGTGCTCGCCGACCTCGTTGCCGTCGGTGTCGACGATCGGGCCCGGCGCCGTGCCGAGCCGCTCGGCCAGGAAGCCGCGGGTGTCGCCGTCGGCGATGAAGCAGATGTCGTGGCTGTCGGGCTTGTCGGCCACCTGGAGGCCGCGCCGCTCCGCCTCGCGCCGGATGTCGGCCTTGGACGTGTCGCCGAGCGGGAACAGGGCGTGGGCGAGCTGCTCGGGGGTGCACACGGCGAGCACGTAGGACTGGTCCTTGCCCGCGTCGACGCCGCGCCGCAGGACGGGGACCGCGCCGGAGGCGTCCAGCCGCGCGTAGTGGCCGGTGCAGACCGCGTCGAAGCCGAGCGCCATCGCGCGGTCCAGCAGCGCCGCGAACTTGATCTTCTCGTTGCAGCGCAGGCACGGGTTCGGGGTGCGGCCCGCCGCGTACTCGCTGACGAAGTCCTCGACGACGTCTCGGTGGAAGCGTTCGGCGAGGTCCCACACGTAGAAGGGGATGCCGATCACGTCGGCGGCGCGGCGCGCGTCCCGGGAGTCCTCCAGGGTGCAGCAGCCGCGCGCCCCCGTCCGGTAGGACCGGGGGTTGCTGGACAGGGCCATGTGGACGCCGGTGACGTCGTGCCCGGCCTCGGCGGCGCGGGCGGCGGCCACGGCGGAGTCGACGCCGCCGGACATGGCGGCGAGTACGCGCAAAGTCATAGTCCTTCGAGCGTACGCGGCGTGGCCCGATCCCCAGGCGGCATTTACGCGTACGATTGGGGCCGCTATGGGAATCTTCCGTCGTCCGCGCGAGGCGTCACCGGTGACACCGCCCGCGATCAGCGAGTTCTGGGACTGGTGGGCACAGGCGCGCCCGACGATCGAGGCGTCGCTGGCCGCCGGGCCCGACCAGCCCGAGCCGGAGACGCCCGGCGAGGGCCTGTCCGCGGAGGCGATCGAGGAGCTGTCCCGCCGCGTGCACAAGATCCACTCCGCGCTGCAGTGGGAGATCGGCGGCGCCGAGGACCGCGCCCCCTCGCTCACCGTGACCGGCGGCGGCGCCCCCGAGCTGCGCGGGCTGACCGAGCGCTGGGCGCGGTCCGCGCCGTCGGGCGCGGCGGCCGGCGGCTGGAGCTTCCACCCGGCGCGGCAGCCCGACCGCGAGATGCTCGCCCAGGACCTCGCCCTCGGCGACCACGAGTTCGACCTGGAGTACGTCCGCCTCGGCATGCGCGCCGACACCGCCCGGGCCCGCGTGCACATCACCGCCTACCACCCCGACTTCCTGTTCGTGTCGGAGGAGCAGCAGCTCCAGGTGGCGCTGAACGTGCTGCACTGGGCCCTCGGCGAGGACGACGTCGCCCGCTGGATCGGCGAGGTGACCATCGCCACCGAGGCGCCGATCGACGCGCTGCCGCCGTCGATGCTGGCCGCGGTCGTCGAGCAGGTCGCCGAGCCGTTCGCCGAGCCCGCCTGGCTCACCGGCGAGGGCCGCACGCCCCGCGGGCACCCCGCCCGGCTCGCCGCCCGGTTCCCGCTGCACCGCCAGGACTACCCGCTCTGCGACCTGCACGTGGCGATCAGCGTCCCGTACGCGAACAGCAACCCCGACCGGCTCCCCGTAGAGCCGTCCTCGGGCGCGCTGCGCGCGTTCGAGAAGAAGCTCGCCAAGCTGGGCGACCGCGCGGTCCTCGCCGTCCACGAGACCGGCGACGGGCTCCGCGTCTACCACCTCTACGCCGACCCCGACTCCGGGGTCATCTCCCAGCTGGACCAGCTCGCCGCCGCGTGGCCGGAGGGCAAGGCCAAGGTCGCCTCCACCGGCGACCCCGGCTGGCGCGCCCTGGCGCCCTACCAGCCCTGAGGGCCCGCCGGCCCGGCCCTACCAGCCGGGCCCGGAGGCGTCGACCTTGCGCCAGCGCGCCTCGCAGAACGAGTACAGGCCGAAGACGAGCAGGCCCGCGGCCACGGCGAGCAGCCCCCAGGGCCCGGCGGGGCTGTCGGCGAACTCGCGGAGGGTGCCGTCCAGGCCCTTGGCCTTGTCCGGCTGGAAGGTGATGGCGGCGTAGGCGAGGAACACCCCGACGCCCGCGCCGATGAGGCCGCGGGCGGCGTTGCCCGCGATCCCGAGCGGCTGGACGAAGCGGCGCGCGGCCCGGCTCATCCGGCCGGTGTCCAGCTCCTCCAGGAAGTTCCGGCGGACGGCGCTGAAGATCACGTAGCCGCCCCATCCCAGGAACCCCGCCGCGACGGCCAGCACGAGCCACCGGCCGCCCGGCGCGCCCATCGCCTGCGCGGTGTACGTCTGGGACTGCTTGTCGCTGGACGACCCCTGGTGCCCGAACAGGAACCCGAAGGTCACCGCGGCACCACCGAGGTAGACGACGCTGCGGGCCGCCGAGCCCAGCCGCTCGCGGAACTTGTGGCCGTCCGGGATGGGACGCCCGTACAGCACCTCGGCGAGCTGCCAGACGGCGAGCGCGGTGAACCCGCCCGCCATGACCCACAGGACGATCGTGCCTCCGGGCCCGTCAGCGACCATCTGCAGGGCTCCCGTGCGCTCGGCCTCCTTGCCGCCGCTGCCGCCGCCGAATCCGATGCGGAGCGCCAGCCAGCCGATGAGCAGGTAGAGCAGGCCGCGGGCGACGAGGCCCACCCGGGACAGGTGGTGGAACCACGGGTGCCCGGCAGCCCTGCGGCCCGCCTGCTTCACTTCGCCTTCCATCACCATGCGCGCTCCCCTCCTCAAGGACGGCAAGGCTGTCCCCGTTAAAGGGAGGGTCAAACGCGGTCAGCCGAGGCCGGCGCGGCGGGCGCGCTCCACGACCGGGCCGATCGCGTCGGCGAGGGCCTTGACGTCGGCCTCGGTGGAGGTGTGGCCGAGGCTGAAGCGCAGCGAACCGCGGGCGCGTTCGGCGCCGGTGCCCATCGCCATGAGCACGTGGCTCGGCTGGGAGACGCCCGCCGAGCAGGCCGAACCCGTGGAGCAGGCGATGCCGCGGGCGTCCAGCAGCATGAGCAGGGCGTCGCCCTCGCAGCCGGGGAAGGAGAAGTGCGCGTTGCCGGGCAGCCGGTCGTCCGGGTCGCCGTTGAGGATCGCGTCGGGGACGGCGGCGCGCACGGCCTCGATCAGCGTGTCGCGCAGCTCGGCGAGGCGCCGCGCCTCGGCGTCGCGGTGCGCGACCGTCGCCTGGACGGCGGCGGCGAACCCGGCGATGGCGGGCGCGTCGAGCGTCCCGGACCGGACGTCGCGCTCCTGGCCGCCGCCGTGCAGCAGCGGGACCGGGTCGAGGAACAGCGGCTCTTTCGGCTTGGCCAGCAGCAGCGCCCCGACGCCGAGCGGGCCGCCCAGCTTGTGCCCGGTGAGCGTGAGCGCCTGCGCGCCGCTCGCGGCGAACCCGACGGGCAGCGTCCCGGCCGCCTGGACGGCGTCGGTGTGCAGCGGGACGCCGCGCTCGCGCGCCGCGGCGGCGAGTTCGGCGACGGGCTGGACGGTGCCGACCTCGTTGTTGGCCCACATCACGGTCGCGAGGGCGACGTCGTCGCCGGAGCCCATGGCCTCCAGCAGCGCCTCGGGGTGCACGCGGCCCCGCCCGTCCACCGGGATCCAGTCGATCCGCGCGCCCTCGTGGCCGGCGAGCCACTGCACCGCGTCCATGACGGCGTGGTGCTCGACCGCGCTGGCGAGCACGCGGTCGCGGGCGGGGTCGGCGGCGCGGCGGGCCCAGTAGACGCCTTTCACGGCGAGGTTGTCGGCCTCGGTGCCGCCGGAGGTGAACACGACCTCGCTCGGGCGGGCGCCGAACGCCTCGGCGATGATCTCGCGGGACTCCTCGACGACCCGGCGGGCGTGCCGGCCGACCGCGTGCAGCGAGGACGGGTTCCCGAGCTCGCGCAACCGGGCGGTCATCGCCTCGATCGCCTCGGGCAGCATCGGGGTCGTCGCCGCATGGTCGAGGTAGGTCACCACGGGGTCAACAGTATCCGCGGCACTCGTGTTCCCCGCCGCTGCCCGGCCGGTTGCGGGCGGTCCGGGGCCCGGCGGGCGGCCCGGGAATGGCGGCGGCCGGGCCGGTGTTCGCCTGTATACCGTCCAGACGGTACAGTCGAAGGATCATGATGAAGGACACCCTCCTGGACGCCGCCGAGGCCGTCCTCTCCGAGCAGGGGACGCAGGCGCTGACGCTGACCGCGGTCGCCGACCGCGCGGGCGTCAGCAAGGGAGGGCTGCTCTACCACTTCCCCACCAAGGAGGCGCTCGTCCGGGCGATGGTGGCGCGGGTCATCGAGGAGTTCGACGACCTGATCGCCTCCTACATCGCCTCCTACGAGGACGGCGCGCCCGGCGCCTACACCCGCGCCTACGTCGAGGCCACGTTCGAGATCCTCACCGGGGAGGCCCGCGCCTACCGGCGGTGGTCGGCCATCACGGCCGCCGCCGCGGACCCGGAGCAGGCCGAGCCGCTGAACGAGGCGATGCGGCGCTGGCACGGCCGCGACCCCGCGGAGGACCCCGACCCGCAGCTGGCGACGGTCGTCCGGCTGGCCGCCGAGGGCCTGTGGGAAGTGGTCAGCCATGATCCCGCGCTGTACGGCGCGGACCAGCTCGAAGCACTGAGGCGGCGGCTGCTGGCCCTGCTGGACCGGTAGCGCCCGGCGCGCACCGCGCCGCCGCCCCCACCCGACATCCGGGCCACCGGCCTGGAGCGTTCCATGATGTCCGTCACAGTCCCGCCCCGGGGTGCGCCCCGCCGCGCCGAGAACGAGGAAGAGGTGAACCATGCTGTCCCGCGCCCGTACGGGGACGTTCCTGACCTTCGCGCTGGCGGGCCTGCTGATCGGGGTCTGGGTGGCGCGCCTGCCCGCGCTGGCCGCCAAGTTCGGGACGGACGAGAGCGAGATCGGCATCGTCGTCCTCGTCTGGGGACTCGGCGGGATCACGGCCATGCAGGCGCTGCGCGGGCTGATGTCGCGCGCCGGGAGCCGCGCCGTCCTGCGGGCCGCGCTGCCGCTGACCTCGCTGGCGTTCGCGGCGGTGGCGCTCGCGCCCTCCTACGGCGTGCTGCTCGGCGCCGTCGTGCTGTTCGGGATGGCGTTCGGCGTCACCGACATCGCGATGAACGCGCAGGGCAGCGTCGTCGAGCGGGCCTACCGCCGGCCCGTGCTGAGCGGCATGCACGCGGGGTGGTGCGTCGGCGCGATGAGCGGCGGCTTGGTCGGCGTCGCCACGGCGGCAGCCGGGCTCGGCTTCACCGCCACCGTGCTGATCACCGCGGTGCTGACGCTCCCCGCCGGCGCCGCCCTCGGCCGCACCTTCCTGCCCGACCCGCCC
>NZ_SMKM01000004.1 GCF_004348665.1 Actinomadura sp. GC306
CCCCTGCCTGGACGCCGCGTCGAGCTGCCTGGCCCGGCACGGCCTGTCCCGGACCTCGATGGCGGACATCGCCCGGGAGATGGGCGTCTCGCGCAGCACCGTCTACCGGCAGATCGGCTCGGTGGAGAACGCCGCCTGGCTGCTGCTCTCCCGCGACCTGCACACCTTCTACGGCACACTGCCGCGGATGTTCGCCGAGGCCGAGGGCCCCGAAGTGATCACCCGGCCGCTGGCCGCGCTGCTGCGCCATGCGTGGGCCAACCCCGTGCTCGCCAAGGTCCTGCGGGACGAGCCCGACTTCGTCGGCCGCGCACTCGCCGCGCACGCCGCCCCCATGCTCGACCAGGGCGCCCAGATGCTCGCCCCGCTGTACCGGAGCCTGATGGACGCCGGACGCATCCGGCAACAGGACCCGACCGACCTCGCCCACTGGCTGCTGCGCGTATTCATGATGCTGGTCATCGCGCCTCCGCCCGGCGACGTCGACGCCCTGCTCGACGCCATGCTCCTGCCCGCCCTGGAGCCCTGAGCCGCGCGGCAGGTGGGGCGCGTGGGACGGTGCGCCATGGGAAGATGACCGGCATGGCACAAGTCGTGGTCACCACGGAGAAGACGCTGAACGCGAGCCCGGAGCGGGTGGCCGAAGCACTCGGCGACTACACGGGCGTGCGCTCGCGCATGCTGACCGAGCACTTCAGCGAGTACGAGGTCCGCGAGGGCGGGCAGGGCGCGGGCACCGTGGTGCACTGGAAACTGGCGGCCACAAGCAAGCGCGTGCGCGACTGCCTCGTCACCGTGAGCGCCCCGGCCCCGGACCGGCTGGTGGAAAAGGACGCCAACTCGTCCATGGTCACCACGTGGACCGTCTCGCCCGCCGGTGAAGGCGCCCGCGTCCAGATCAAGACCACCTGGGACGGCGCCGGCGGCATCGGCGGCTTCTTCGAGAAGACCTTCGCCCCCAGGGGCCTCCAGCGCATCTACGACGCCCAACTGGCGAAACTGGCCTCCGAGCTCGGCGCATAGCGCCCCCGGCACGCGCGGCGGCCCGCGAACACCTTCCGCCGCGCACCGGCGGCTCCGGCTGGCCGGAGCCGGTCATGATCGATGACCGGCCGCCCCGGACCGCGGATTAAACTCGATGTCGGGTCCCGGCTGATCGAACACTGCCGGAAGGCAGGGCACGCCCCATGGTCACAGGCGTCTCGAAGCAGGCAGACGAGACGACCGGGCACGCGCTCCGCTACCTGTCGAGCCTGCCCGCCGGGTTCGGCATCGTCCTGGAGAAGCTGCTGGCGGGTGAGACCATCGCGCTCGCCCTGGCGGCCCTGGACGCACGTGTGCCGGCGTTCGCACTGGGCGCCGCGATGGCCGTCGTCTCCGGGGTCGTCATCTCGTCCCTCACGCGCAGCGTCACGCTGACGCGCGACGGCCGCCTGCGGGTCACCGGGCTCGGAAGGAGCCTCGACATCCGGGCTCACCAGATCACCGCCGTCACCGTCCCGCGCCGAGCCCGCCTGGGGTTCGGTTCCGCGATGATCCACTGGGACGGCGGGAAGTCGTCGATCTGGCGGCCCGTGAGGTACACGCCCGTACAGCGCTCCAAGTGGTCTCTGCGCTACAAGTCCGGCCACGGCGGCAAGGACTTCGGCGACCTGGTGTACCGCCTCCGCTTTCACAACCCGGCCATCCTCATCGAGGGCGTACAGCCGCCGCCCTGGGCCCTCCCCCAGCCCCCGCGCCGGTACTGACCCGCGAGCGGGCCTTCGCGGGCCGCCTGGACGGCGCTCAGGGATCGATCTTCTCCCGGCACGCCTCGGGCGACCCGGTCTGCTCGGCGCACTGCTCGATCTGCTCTTCGTCCGGCGGCACCCGCTGCTCGTCCCGGCTCGCCCCAGGCTCCTGCGTCGGCGCTTCCTCCGGGGGCGACTCCTCCGGGGTCGACGGGGTGTCCGCCGACTCCTCGTCCTGGGGTGACTCGGGCACCTCCGTGGGCCCCTCCTCTTCAGTCGGCTCCGGCCCCTCCGTCGGCTCCTGCTCCGGGGGCGGCTCCGACTCCTGCACGGAGTCGTCGATGCCGTCGCCGTCTCGATCCCGCTCCGGAGGGACGGGCGAGACCGTGCCCACGCCTTCCGGCCCGAACTCCTCGATACAGCTTTCCCGCAGACTCGCCCCGGCAGGATGCTTGCACTCTTCCGGGAGCGGCCGGTCGTCGGTGGTCTGCCACGTGGGTTCAGGCCCCCGGCCGGGTGCCCGCGACGTCGTCCTGGTCGGCTCCGCCGAACTCTCCACAGACGTCTGGGACGGGCTGGACGGGGCGGGAGGTTCGTCCGACCCGCACGCTCCACCACCGGCCGCGATGAGCGCGACGGCCACAGCCGTCCCCGCGATCCGATTCCTGCTCATGTGCTCCCCCCCCGCGATCGTGGGATCCCGCTCGCCCCGGCCGAGCGGACGCGCCGTCGCGGATGCCCGCGGAGCCACCGGGCTACATCGCCATGAGCTTGCTCATGCCTTGAGACGTACCCGCACCGAGCCCAAGAGCGGTTCACCCACAGGTCGCCAAACCCCCACCAGACCAGCGAAAACGGACCAAACGCCGCCACGCGCGAGGGGCATCACCGGGCTCCGCGTGATGGCCGCCCACCCGCCCGGATACCGCCGGCCCGCGAGAGGCACTGCCACTCTTGACACGAAAGTACTCGCTAATGCAAAGTACTTGGCAGACGCAATCCGCTGGAGGCATCATGGATTCACAGTCCCCCGACCGGATACTCGACGAGGTGGCCAGGCTGCGGCGACTCACCCGCGCCCGTGCGCGCGGGGCGGCGGTCCCGCTGGCCATCTTCGGCCTGCTGACGCTGGCCTCGATCGCCCTGTACTCCCACCCCTTCCAGGCGATGCAGACGCTGCCGGACGGCGGCGCCGCGAGCAGGCCCGGTTCGACGAGCGGCTATGCGGGGCTGGACGGGTTCGACCGGTCCGCATCCCTCTCGATCGCGTTCTGGCTGGTCACAGGGCCGCTGAGCTACCTGGCATGTGCCTGGTGGTACCGGCGGCGGGCCGCCCGCGTCGGCCTTACCGTGCGGTGGCAGCCCTGGGCGTATACGGGCGCAGCCCTGTTCGCCGTCTTCCTGTTCGCCGTATTCGCCCAGGACCACGGCGGCCAGGGTGCGCCTCCGCCCCTCGGAGGCGAGTTCGCGGCAAGTGCCGTGGTCAGTCCCCTGCTGGCGATCGCGGTCGGGCTGCTGGTCCTGGCCAAGGTGGAGCGGAGCCCCGGGGTGGCGGTCTGCGGTCTCCTGTACGGGGGGCTGTGCGTCATCATGAACGGCTACGGCCTCGGCCAGGTTCCTCCTTGGATCGCGCCCCCGTCCGGCGGCACGATCGATGGGTTGGTCAACCCGGCGCAGAACCTGTTCCTGCTGGCCGCCGTCCTGCTGGTCGGCGCGCTCCTCGTCCAGTTGCGGGCGTGGGCGCGGTTGCGTTCGGTCACCGCCGCGGCCCCGGTCCAGGTATGAGCGAGACCAACGGGCCGCCGGGGGCACCGCACCCCACACAGAACCTCAACGACACCGTCCACCACCGCACCCGCCTCGGCATCATGACGGTGCTGCGCGAGATCGACCGTGCCGAATTCGGGTACCTGCGCGACACCCTGAACCTCACCGACGGCAATCTGTCCCGGCATCTGCGGACGCTGGACGAGGCCGGCTACATCGAGATCCACAAGGGCTACCACGGACGCCGTCCCAGGACCTGGCTCAGTCTGACCCCGGAGGGATCACGTGCGCTGGCAGAGGAACTGGCCGCCCTGCGCGATCTCGTCGCCCGGCTCGACGGCGTCGCGGACCCCACTGAGACAACCGAAGGCACAGGGCAGCCTTGAGGCCCCCGCTTCTGGCACCAGGCGGACGATCTCTAGGCTCATTAAGTCAAGGCCACCACGCCGAGGCGGCATTCCAGTCGATTCGCGGTGGCGAAGCGGACGAGGTTGGCGAGGGTGGCCGGCGGCAAGGGACTCGTTGACTTGAGGCCGCGCAAGGCGCGTTCGTCGATGTCAGGGAGACAGAGCCAGTCGGCGGCGTCAGCGGTTCCGGCTGTCCACGTCTCGCGGGTGAGGTCGGGGCGCAGGCGCCCCGACCTCACCGGGGCGCAGCGCACCCACTCGTCCGCTCTGTGTCATTCCCGGCGGCAGCGGCCGCCTGGGCTCCGCGGGCGGCGCGGAGGCTTTCGCGGTTCGATGAGCAGCGAATACGCGATGCTCCTCGGGTTGGACGTCGGCAAGGGCGAGCATCATGCCTGCGTGCTTAACGCGCGGGGGCCGTGCCGGCGCCGGGCGTTCCCCGACCGAGTGTCAATCAGTTCTCGCCGTTGAGGGCGGCACCTATCCTTCACCCGGCACGGCAAGGACAAGCCGCCTGCCGCGCCCACAAAGTCAACGTGCCCGACGTGAAGGCAGCCGGACGCCAACGCAGAGAACCCCGGCCAGTCATCTCGACCAACCGGGGCTTCAGAGTGGTCGTGTCAGGCCAGATCGAGGTGCCCGCTCTTGACGCGGCCTGCGAACGCCCGCCACGCGTCAGTGCCGAAGACGAGCTCCGGCCCGTCCGGGTCCTTCGAGTCCCGCACCGCCACGGCCGCGGTCAGGTCCGCCACCTCAACGCACGCACCACCAGTGTTGTCACTCTTGCTGCTCTTCTTCCAGTCAGCAATGGACATCGGAACCATAGCTGCTACCTCGATGCACTGGCCACCCGTCTCGGTGCTGTAGCTGCTCTTCTGCCAACTCGCGGGTACCGAGGCGATCTCAACACACTGTCCACCAGTCCCGGTGCTGTGACTGCTCCTGCGCCAACGCACGGCCAACCCCTGCCGGGTACTCATAGGCTCTCCAACATTGTCCGGAGGAGGTTCACGGAGTCTTCGGCGGTCATTGCCGAGCCCCTGATCAAATCGAAACGTACCTCATATCTCCGGACTGCGTCAGGGTGATCAATGACCCCTTTTCATCCGTCCGGGCGGACGTCGATCACAGCATGATCGCGATCGGGACGTTCGGCGAGTGAAGTGAAGAAACCCCTGGTAGACGGGTTGATCACCACAACCACCACGTCGCACCAGGGGCCTCGCATGCTGTTCTACCGCGCCGCCGTCGATTTGTCGCGTCCGACTCTGAACTACCTGGCCGGTGTGCTCCGCCGGCATCGCAAGGCGATCGGGTCGCCCGGGCGGCGGCTCAACCCCGGCCGTCAGGCCCTGCTGGTGCTGGTCCACCTGCGGAAAGGCGACACCTTCACCGAACTCGGGGCCGGGTTCGAGGTATCGACGAGCACCGCCTGGAGGTACGTCCAGGAGGCGGTGGCGCTGCTGTCGGCGCGGTCGCCGAAACTGGCGGCGGCGCTGGACAGAGCCCAGCGGGACGGGCTGCACCTGCTGGTGCTGGACGGCACGCTCATCGCTTGTGACCGGGTACGCGCCGACCGGCCGTACTACTCGGCCAAACACCGATGCCACGGAATGAACGTGCAGATCATCGCCAGCCCTGACGGGACGATCGTGTGGACGTCGGGGGCGATGCCCGGCAAGATCCACGACCTGACCGCCGCCCGCGTCTGGGGCATCCTGCGCGCACTGGACAAGGCCGGCATCCTCACCCTGGCCGACAAGGCCTACCAAGGAGCCGAAGCCCCGGTCGTCATCACGCCCTACAAGGGCAAGAACAAGCCCGAGTCCCAGAAGCAGGCCAACCGGGCGCACGCCAAGCTCCGCGGCCCCGGCGAACGCGCAAACGCCCAGCTCAAATCATGGCGGCTCCTCCGCAAGCTCCGCTGCAGCCCCGGCAAGGCCGGCCACCTGGTCAAGGCCATCGCCGTCCTACAAAACTACGAACTCACCCGCGGATGAAAAGGGGTCAATGAGCTGCGCGCCTACATGGCCTTCGACCTGGACGGCTTCCGGGGCGTCTCGGAAACTCAAGATCGTAAATGCACCAGGCAACCCGACATAGGCACCCTTGGCTGCCGGGACGATCTGGATCATGATGTGATGCAGAGCCGACAAGTCGATGAGGTGCTGTATCTGCCCCTTCATGGTCTCGGGCCCTCCGATGGGCCGCCGGATGGCTCCTTCATCGAATATCGCGACGATGTGTGGCGGCGGCTCTCGTACGAGGATCTCCTGTCGCTCCACTCGCGTCGCGACAAGCTGCTTCGCAGTGTCGGACGCCTGCTCTGACTTGAGCACCTCATAGGCGTACTCGGGAGTTTGGAAGAGACCAGTAATGACCATGGTTTCGAAGATGTGGATTACTTCCGCCTCCTTCTCACGTTCGATGAAGTCGGGAAAGCCCGGCGGTAGGACGGAGAGCCGCCCGAAGCGCTGGATCCACTCCCAAAGACGATAGAACGTTCCGTTCGTAGTGAAGCACGTGTCACAATCTTTCGCGAAATCATCTGAAGGTCCGTATTTGCCCGACTCGACCTGCCCAATCCACTGAGGTGTATATCCGAGCCTCTCAGCGAGTTGCGGACGCGACAGACCGGCTGCTTCCCGGTATGCACGCAGTTCGACACCAAAGTACTCAACCGGCGATGACGGGACATCCGGGTCACGAGGACGACGGGGCATGGGAGCCTCCAAGATCCGAAAGCGACACGGTTTTCCAACCGCGCGCGGGGGGTTTCTTTCCTTGGGCTTCTTGCTCTTCCAGAAGGTAGCGCGATTACAGGAAGCTGGGAAGCGGTAACGGAGAGAAATCGACTCGAAAGCTCGGACTCATCATGGAGACGCCCGTCAACCCCGCTGACCAGGCGTTGGCTCAACTCCGCCAGGACTTCCAAGGACATCGGATCTGGCGCGCCACACGCTACAACGGAAAGCTCGGCGACTGGGTCGCCACTCTGCACGACCCCAAGGCCGGCATAGACCCGACCATTGTACGCAACAGCGCAGAAGAGCTGCGCAAGGCGCTGACAATCGAACTCGATCGCGCGACCAATCGCTCTACGGGGCAGCCCAGTAGGTGGGATCGATGGTAAAGCGATGGAGCGATACGCAGGGGCGTCCTTCTGCGTCGACCTCCACTCCTCTGTAACGCCCCATCTCGACAGGCTCTCAACGGAAGTCATCCGCGAGGGCTGGCAAACCCTCCGCCGCTATGACGGGCCGCACCCGCTTCTCCGAGTATTCGATCCCACCGTGCCCCATTTCAGGGAAAGCGTCAGCCTCGTCTACGATTCAGCGTCCCGCACATGGTGGTACCGGTCGAGCACGGGCGAGAACCTCGCCCCATACGACAGGCCGGCCCTCGCTGCCGTGAAAATCACCCGCATCCTCGTCCCGTACATCACCGCCGTACTTGCCGCCCGGACACACGGGCAGGCGGCGGTCAACGCGCCATGCGTCGACGTCCCGAGCACCTCGGACCCGGCTCAAGCAGCGACGATCGCCAAACTGCAAGAGCGGTTCGCCGGCGTCATCTGCTGGTGGGACAGCTCGACCAGGGAGTGGTGGGCGCTGGTCCCCGGCGGTACGCGATGGCAGATCGTCAACGCCCCTACTTCTGACGACCTCGTCGAAGCCGTCCTCAAGGCCCATCCGAGAAGGTGACCACAAGCCGCCGCGCGGCCGGAAGACACCCCCTCCCTCCCAGCCGCGCGGCCTCCACCCCTCAGCGACGCCTCACACCTAAGCCTCTTCCCGTCCTGGCACGCGTGGCCGCCGGCGGGTGCGCCCGGATGGAAACAGGAACAACGCGCCATCTACGTCCGGCGCCCGCCTCACCCGCCACCGACCCCAAGCCCCAAGTTCCGCCGGACGCTCGGACTCCCGCGCGCGACGGCCGCCCCTGGCCGCGCTCACAAGGGGTCAGGTCAACGGGCCCGAAGCGATACGCAAGTTGCACGGCTCACACACATAGTTCCGTGTCTGGAAGCGGCCACCGGACCTTTGTCAACCGGCACGCAGCCCGATCTGTGTTCCACGAAGCACGTCAGACCGCCATCACGTTCCGCCTGCTGTGGACGGCGGCGGCCAGTAAAGCGGGAACGCCTCCCGGAGCCGATCCTTAACCTGCTCGCGGACCTCCGCCGGCCCGTGCTCGGTGATCGGCTTGACGCAGTACTCGAGGACGGCCGGGTGACGGCGCGGTTCGCGGCACATCAGCAAGGCCAGGACGCGGACCGGCCAAAGCAGCGAAGACACGTCCCTGGTGAGGAGACCGCCGGTTGCAAGGGGCGGCAGGTACTCGAAGACCAGTTCCACGGCCCGCTCGATCACGTCTGCATTCTGGAGCAGCGCGGTCCAGCCGTTTGGACGCTTCTCGGCCATGCTGGTAAGCGCACTGACGACCGCTTGCTGTGCCCGGTCGTACTGTTCGTTGTACTCCCTGAGGGCATCGGCGCTCTGTGCGAGGAGTTCGCACCAGAAGTGCGTCTTACGAGCCTTGACCTGGAAGGCATCGATGCACGGGCCACCGAACTCGTTGCGCAGCCGTGGGATCACGTGGTCCTTGACGAACTGCCGGTCTTCCTCCGGGGTGGGGCTCCGGCGAGGCTCGTTCTTGTTCTTTCGACGGGAGATGCAAAACCGTTCGCCAAGCTGCTCCGTGGCTCCGTACATGTCCCGGATGCGCCGTAACCACCGGACGACCTCGGGGACGAAAGATCCGATCGCCGCCGACTGTCCCTCCTTCGTCTGCGGCCATGGCTTGCGCGAGCGGGTGCTGGAGATCTCGGCGCCGCGCTTGCCCTCGTACCAGGCTTCATCGGCTTTAATCGTAAGGTCGCGCAGCTCCGCGTCGGATGGGGCGGACGCGACGGCGAGAGCCCCCTGCCAGCCGTGCTCGGCACCCCCGCAAGCGCATTCGCACGGCGGCGTCCGGGCTTTCGCGCAGTTCGTGCTGTGGCCGGTGCGTGCCGATGTCGACGCCATGTGTCCTCCGCGAAGTACGAGCGACGAAGAACGCATCGTCCGCCAGCGGCGACAGACGGTAAAGGCACTCACCAGCCATATCCTGATTACCTGTCAGCTGTCAGAAATTAATAATGGCCATCTTGACACGCTCTCACCAGAGCACCGGATCGGTTCGGGTCTCGGACCCGAGTGCCACAGCAGACCGATCGACCCCACGCACTCAGTCCCAAGCTCCCCGAGCATCTGGATCCCCATTTCTCCATCCCGGGGAGCGGAGAACCCAATGTAGTCGTTGAACTCGCCGGCCGGAAACCGGTCTACCAGTGCTCTGCAGTCACGCGGAATTACGCTACCGAGCTCTCGTTCCACCTGCGCCCAGTCCGCATGTGCGCCTCCCTTTCCTCGCCACCCGACCAGGCGAACCAGAAGATCGACTTGGCCGTCCTGTCCGATCACCATGCGAGACCCTCTCAGCGAACGTTGGGCTGACTCACATACCTCGCCACCGTTGTTACTCCACCAGTGAACGTCCAGCAATGTGGGGGGCGTGGGTCATGAACACCCCTGCCCACCGCAGCGCGAGCAGCCGACCTCCAGTCGGATCTGAGGGGCCTCGGGATCTCTGGAACTCTGCGAATCGCGCCTTCACCGAAGCCGAAAAACGGCTTCGACTGCACGATTTCCCGCCGCGGGAACGGCTTGCGTCTGAGTTATGGCGACCCGGACTCCATGGGAGGTTCGGTCAGGGTTTGCGGCCGATTCCGCCGAGGGCCCGGATCGACCGGGGGGCCGGTTCCGGCTCGGGGGTGTCAGGACGCCACTGTTGCAGCAGGACCATGCCCGGAGGCAGCAGATCCAGGTCCCGCATCAGCTCCTCGACCTCGGCCGCGGTGCGCAGGTTCGAGCGCGTCCTTGACCCGCGGACCGTCTTGTTGTCCTGATAGAGCGCGGCGAGCTGGGCGGTCGTCTCGGGGTCGGGATCGCTGATGGCGTGCGTCAGCAGGAGGTGGCTGCCCGGCGGCACCCGCGCCAAGAGTCGCCGGACGATGTGGTCGGCGACGTCGTCTTCGGGAACCACCGCCAGGACCGAATGCAGGATGAGTCCGACCGGCTCGTCCGGGTCGATCATCGACGTGACGACCGGGTCGTCCATCAGTACGTCGGGATCGCGCATGTCGGCCAGGAGGATGCGGGACGGCCCGCCGATCCCGAACTCCGAAGCGGCGTGTGCCGCCACGACGGGATCCTTGTCCACGCAGACCAGCCGGTAGCCCGGCGTGGTCTCCTGGAGGATGCGATGGACGCTGCCCTGCGTGGGCAGTCCGCAGCCCACATCGATGAACTGCCGCATGCCTTCGGCGACGAGGGCGTCCACCGCACGGCGCAGGAACCGGCGCGACTGCTGGACGGCGATTCTCAGCTCGGGCGCGATCCGCAGCGCCTCCTCGGCCGCCTCACGGTCGACGGCGAAATGGTCCTTGCCGCCGCGGAGATAATCGAGGATGCGTGCCTCATTGGGGATCTCAGGGCGAAAGCCGGCATCTTCGTCGGACCACTGCGAGGGCACTGGCCGAAGGTAGCGCCTACCCGAGCCGCCGGGGGCCGTTTTCGGTGGATGGGCCGGAAGTATCCGCGGGGAACCGCCGGGAGCCGGGGCGGTCGATGACGTCCCCACCCCCGACAGGCACAAGGCCCCCCGAACTCGTTGACTTGCGGCGTGTTGTTGTTATGGGGCGCTCCATAACAACAACACGCCGCAAGTCAACGGTCGGTGGCGTGGGTGGGGGCGGGAACGGAAGAGCCGCGGCCGTCCTCGGGCGGCCGCGGCTTCGTGGTCCGGTTCACCGGGTCAGGACGACCTTCAGCGCCCCCGTGTCGGCGGCGTCGGCGAAGACGTCGTACGCCTTGGGGAACTCGTCCAGGGTGAACTGGTGGGTGACGAAGCGCCCGGCGTCGAGCTGGCGGCCGGACAGCAGCCGGAGCAGCGTCGGGGTGGAGAAGGTGTCCACCAGGCCCGTGGTGATGGTGATGCCGCGGATCCACTGCTCTTCCAGGTGCAGGGTGGCCGGGCCTCCGTGCACACCGATGTTGGCGATGCGGCCGCCCGGCCGCGACAGCGCCACGCTCAGCTCGAAGGTGTCCGGGACGCCGACCGCCTCGATCGTCACGTCCGCGCCGAGCCCGCCGGTGAGGTCGCGGACGATGGCGAGCGGGTCCTCCCGGGAGTTGTCGACGGTGACGTCCGCCCCGAACCGCTTGGCCGCCTCCAGCCGGCTGCCGGCCAGGTCGATCGCGATGATCCGGCTGGGGCTGAGCAGCCGCGCCCCCATGATCGCCGCAAGCCCGATCGGGCCCGCGCCCACCACCGCGACCACGTCACCGGGGCGCACGGCCCCGTTGAGGACGCCCACCTCGTAGCCGGTGGGCAGGATGTCGGCCAGCATCAGCACGTCCTGCGCCGGCACCCCGCCGGGGACCGGATGCACGGACGTGTCGGCGAACGGCACCCGCACGTACTCGGCCTGCGTCCCGTCGATCTTGTGGCCGAGGATCCAGCCGCCGCCGCCCAGGCACAGCCCGTAGCGGCCGTCGCGGCAGAACCGGCACCTCCCGCACGCGGTGATGCACGACACCAGCACCTGGTCGCCGGGCTTGACCGTCCGCACGGCGGGCCCGACCGCCTCGACCGTCCCGACGGCCTCGTGACCGAGCACCCGGCCGTCGGTCACGGCGGGAACATCGCCCTTGAGGATGTGGAGGTCCGTCCCGCAGATCGTCACCGCGTCGACCCGCACCACCGCGTCGCCGTCCTCGACGACCTGCGGCTTGGGCACCTCCTCCCACGCCTTCTCCCCGGGGCCGTGGTACACCATCGCTCGCATGACACTCCTCCTTCGTACGGCTGCTCTGTCGCCTCCAGCGTCGAAGTCCGCCGGAAGGGGCGGCAGTGCCCAAGGTCCCGGTACGGGCGGCTAACGTCCCTGCCCGGCAGGCGGCGGCACCGCCTGCCCGGCCTCGGGCTCCGGGCCGCCCATGTCGAGCCGGAACGGCGGGTAGCGGTCGGTCATGAGGAAGGCGTAGCCGGCCACCCGCAGCAGCCACCGGTTCATCCCCATGACGAACTCGAAGATCCCCGGCGGGTACCGAGTGGTGAACAGCAGCCCGACGGCGGCGATGAGCACCAGCACGGCGATCAGGCCGGGCGTGCCGCCGGTCCCGTCGTGGTCTCCGCCGAAACCGCCACCGGCGAGGACCGCGGCCACCAGGTAGTGCGGGATCGCCAGCAGCCACCACTTCACCAGCACCAAGCCGCGCGACAGCCGCTCGGGATACTCGATCCGCAGGCGCGCCGGGAACTCCGGGACGTCCTTCAGCGTGAACGGCGGGTACCGGTCGGTGCCCAGGGCGCCGTACCCGTAGAAGACCACCCGCCACGCCCAGCGCAGCACCCCGACGTTGAACTCGAAGACCGGCCGCGGGTAACGGCCGGTGAACAGGATCGCGAAGAACGCGGCCGCGGTGAGCACCGCGAAGGCGATGCCCAGGAAGAACAGCACGACGTAGTGCGGTATCAGCAGCAGCCATTTCACCAGCCACAGCCAGCGCGACAGCGGCTCCTCCAGCCGCCCGTCCACGCGGACCGGCATATCCCGACCGTTCATCTGGCCCTCCTCATCAGGTCGAGCACCCGGTCATCCCTTTCGCCGACCGGATGAGTCCTCGCGCCGTTCCGGCGCCGCCCGCAGGAGCCTCGCCCCCCGGTCGCGGGCCGGCCGACGGGCTCGCTCAAGCGGCCGCGCTCTGCAGGTCATGGGCGATGGCCGTGGCCCATTCGGTGACGTGGGCCCGGTTCCGGTAGTCCCCGCCGGACCGCTGAGCGATCTTGGAGGCCAGGAAGCCCTTCGCGTCCGGGGCCAGCCGCCCGCCGAAGGTGGCGTGGTCGCGAGCGGTCAGCCGGCGGGCGAGTCTGGCGACGCCCGGCGCGGGGTCGATCGTCCGCTCTTCCGCACTGCGGTCCAGCGGGCCGCTGCTGAACAGCCACACCGGCCGCTGCGCCAGCTCGTCGGTGTGGCGGCGGACGAACTGGCGCGCCTGCCGGGGCCAGCGTCCCGCGTACAGGGCGCCGCCGACGACGGCGGCGTCGTACCCGTCCAGGTCCGGAACCTCGCCGGCGGGGCGCACGTCCGCGTCCACGCCCGCCTGCCGCAGTGCGGCTCCGATCCAGTCGGCGATCTCGGCGGTACCTCCGCGTTCGGAGGCGTACGCCACCAGTACTTTGATCATGACGGCTCCTTCGCTTCCGGGTCGGTCATTCGAGCCGAGCGGCCGGGTGAGGTGACGGACGGACCGGAGTTCTCGTCCGTCCATGCGGCCCTCCCCGCGTTCTGAGCATCGCCGCTCGCCGGCGGGCCGTTCAGAGGCTTGGGTCCGCGGAGACGGGGGACCTTCGCCCCCTGCGGAGGCGGAGCCGGACGCTGGAAGCCCCACCGAAGGACGGTGACTCCCGATGCGACGCGTCTCAGCGGTCTGGGTGTTCGTCCGCAGGTCACCACCGCGCGCAACGCGATCTTCAACACCAATGGCGCGCAGGCCGTGCCGCTGTTCCGCTTCCCCTACGGCGCCCACACCGCCTCGGACGTGACGCTGCTGAACGGGCTCGGCTACGTGCCGGTCGGCTGGACGGTCGATTCCCTCGGCCGGCAGGGCACCTCCGGCGGGCGGACCGCGGAGAAGGTCACCGCGCGCGTCCTGGCCGCCAAGACGCCCGGCATGATCGTCCTAATGCACGTCGGCGCCGACCCCGACGACGGCACAACGCTGGACGCCGACGCGCTCGCCCCGATGATCAAGGGGCTCCGGGACGCGGGCTGCACCTTCACCACCCTCGACGCGCTCATCCGCTGACCGGCGGCCGAGCGCGGACGGGACGCGGCCGGGTGCGGCCGGCCGCGTCCCCGGCCCGCCGGTCACCGGCGCGGTCTCCGGGCTCGGCCCGGCGAGAGCGCGGCGGCGGTGCCGGACAGGTCGCAGGGACCGCGGCCGGATCAGTGCTCGTGGCGAAGCCGCCCACGCGGCGCCGACGGCGTTCGACGGGTGACGGCGACACAATGGACACCGCCGTGGAGAACCCCGCGGCAAGGCCCGTCCCAAGTGGAGGTCTGGTGGTCGATCGGCGTGTGCGGCCGCTCAAGCAGCGCCCCCTGCGGCCCGGCGACCCGGGTCGCGAAGAGCAGCTCGCACCCGAGCACATGATGCATCCCCGTCCGGCGAAACCGTACTGGGCCGACTCCGACGGTCCGATGGACAGCGGGATCTACGTGGAGGGCGTCCGCCGCCGGTCCCCGGCGAGCCTGGCCGACACCTACCGCGAACTGGCGGCGATGGGCGACGGGGCCATGGCCTGGGTCGGGCTCGACCGCCCGTCGCGAACCCAACTGTGGTCGCTGGCGGAGCAATTCCGCCTGCATGAGTTGGCGATCGAGGACGCGATCGTGGCGCACCAGCGTCCCAAGCTGGAACGCTACGGCGACACGCTGTTCGTGGTGGTGCGCACCGCCCGGTACCTGGAACGGACCGAGGAAGTCGACTTCGGAGAGGTGCACGCGTTCGTCGGCGCGAATTTCGTGTTGACGGTTCGGCACGGCGAGTCGTTCGACCTCGCCGCGGTGCGCAGGGACCTGGAAGCCGAGCCCGAACTCCTGGCCTTGGGGCCCCAAGCCGTGCTGTACGCGATTCTCGACGCGGCCGTGGACGGCTACGCACCCGTCATAGCCGGGCTGCAGAACGCGATCGACGAGATCGAGACCGAGGTGTTCGACGGCGAGCCGACCGTGTCGCGGCGGATCTACGAGTTGTCCCGCGAGGTCATCGAGTTCCAGCGCGTCGCCCGGCCGCTGATGCCGATGCTGGCCGCGGTGTCGGCTGAGTTCGTAAAGCGCGGCATCGACGAGGAGATGCACCGCTACCTGCGCGACGTCGGCGACCACGCCACCATCGCGGTGGAGCGCGTGGACGGCTTCCGGCAGAACCTCCAGAACATCCTGACGGTCAACGCCGCCCTCGTCGGGCAGGCGCAGAACGAGGAGATGAGGCGCCTGTCCGAGGCGGGCTACGCGCAGAACGAGCAGGTCAAGCGGATCTCCGCGTGGGCGGCCATCCTGTTCGCGCCGACCCTGGTCGGCACGATCTACGGGATGAACTTCCGCTACATGCCCGAACTGCACTGGCTGCTCGGCTACCCGTTCGCGCTGGCGCTCATGGCCGTCGTCTGCGGTGTCCTGTACGCGGTGTTCAGGCACCGCGACTGGCTCTGACGGCGTCGGGCATCGCGGCTTAAGACTGGCCCGTCCCCGAGACGCCCATATCCACCGCACGAACGACGGTCCTCCCCCGTCGGAACCGACCGCTCGTCCGCAGCGACCATGCCGCCACCCGTGCCGAGCCGTCGCCCTCGAGCACCCGTATGAGTGCCGAGGGGCCCGACGCGCCGGGCGCCACATGCCCGAATCGGGTCCGGCGTGCCCGCAGGAGGACTTTGGTCCGCTGACCGGGGGACGGACGCCCGGCGCCCAGCCCGACGGCGTGGTGATCAGCTGAGAACGCGGCGGTGACGCCGTTGATGAGGGGAGGCGTTGATGACTGCGCAACCAGCTCGCCGAAGACTGGGGCTATGGATGGCCACCGCCCTGGTGGTGGGCAACATGATCGGATCGGGCGTATTCCTGCTGCCCAGCTCGCTGGCCGCCTACGGGCCGATCAGCCTGGTCGCCTGGGTGCTCACCGCAGCCGGCGCGATTCTGCTCGCGCTGGTGTTCGCCCGGCTCGCTCGCGCCTACCCCAAGACGGGCGGCCCGTACGCCTACGCGCGCAAAGCGTTCGGCGACTTCGTCGGGTTCCAGACCGCGTGGGGCTACTGGATCGCGATATGGGCCGGCAACGCCGCCATCGCGGTCGCGTTCGTCGGTTATCTGGCGCACTTCTGGGACGCTCTGGGCGAGGACAAGGTCCTCGCGGCGGGGGTCGGCCTGGCGGCGATCTGGCTGCTGACCGCGGTCAACGCCTACGGAATCCGCCAGGGTGGCGCCGTCCAGGTCGCCACCACGATCATCAAGCTGGTGCCTCTCCTGCTGATCGCGGTCGGCGGGATCTTCTTCGTCAAGTCCGGGAACTTCGGTGAGTTCAACGCCAGCGGCGGCAGCGCGTTCGGCGCGGTGACCGCCGTGGCCGCGCTGACGCTGTGGTCGTTCATCGGGCTGGAGTCGGCCACCGTCCCCGCCGAGGACGTGAAGAACCCGGAGAAGAACATCCCGCGCGCCACCGTCGCCGGAACGGCCGTCACCGCGCTCATCTACATCCTGGGGACCGTCGCGGTCCTCGGACTGGTGCCCGCCGCCGCACTGGCCACCTCGACCGCACCGTTCGCCGACGCCGCCGACGCCGCGTTCGGCGGATGGGCGGCCGACCTGGTCGCGGCGGGCGCGGTGATCAGCGCGTTCGGCGCACTCAACGGCTGGATCCTGCTGCAGGGCCAGATTCCGCTCGCCGCCGCTCGGGACGGGCTGTTCCCCCGTGTGTTCGCCCGCACCGGACGGGACGGGACTCCGATCGTCGGGCTGGTGGTCTCCAGCGTCCTGGTCACCGGGTTGATGGTCATGAACTACAACGCCAGCCTGGTCGATCAGTTCACCTTCATCATCCTGCTGGCCACGCTCACCACCGTGATCCCCTACGCTTACGCGACCGCCGCCGACCTGGTGCTGCTGGCCACCGACCGGGCGGCGTTCTCCGGCGGGCGCCTGGCCCGTGACGCCGTCATCGCGCTCCTGGCATTCGGGTACTCGGTGTGGGCGATCGCCGGCGCCGGCTACGAGGTCGTCTACAAGGGCACGCTGCTGATCTTCGCCGGAATGCCCGTCTACGCCTGGCTGAAGTACCGCGACCAGCGCACCACCGACCGGACCACCCGGCCCGGCAAGCCCGAACCACCCGCCCAGGCTGCTTAAGGAAGGCCTCTTGTGTTCACCGTTTCCTCCGAGGTCGGGCGGCTGCGGCAGGTGCTGCTGCACCGCCCCGACCTGGAACTGCTGCGGCTCACCCCGGCCAACAAGGACGACCTGCTCTTCGACGAGGTGCTGTGGGCCAAGCGCGCCCGCCAGGAACACGACGTGTTCGCCGACACTTTGCGGGAACGCGGCGTCCAGGTCCACTACCTGGCCGACCTGCTCGCCGAGACCCTCAAGATCGACGACGCCCGCGTCCAGGTCCTCGACCAGACCGCATCCGACATCGCGCTCGGCCCGACGGCGGCCGGACCGGTCCGCGCCGTGCTGGAGGACATGGACCCCGCCGCCCTGGCCCGGCACCTGATCGGCGGGCTCACCAAAGCCGAACTCGGTCTGCCCGCCCACAGCCTGCTGCTGTCGTCCCTGGACGACGGCGACTTCGTACTGCCGCCGCTGCCCAACCACCTGTTCACCCGGGACCCCTCCGCATGGATCCACGAAGGCATCACCCTTCACCCGATGGCCAAACCCGCGCGACGCCGCGAAACCCTCCACCTGGCCGCGATTTACCGGCACCACCCGATGTTCACCGAGCAGACCGTCCCCGTCTGGTACCCGGGCGCGGACTTCACGCTGCCCTCCTTGGAAGGTGGCGACATCCACGTCCTCGGCAACGGCGCCGTCCTGATCGGGATGAGCGAGCGCACTACCCCGCAGGCCATCGAACTGCTCGCCCAACGGCTGTTCACCGCCGGCAGAGCACGCCAGGTGATCGCCGCGCAACTGCCCAAGCGGCGCGCGTTCATGCACCTGGACACCGTCATGACGATGGTCGGCCCCGACACCTTCACCGTCTATCCAGAGCTGCCACCGCTGCGGTCCCACACCCTGTCGCCGGGCCGCGACCACGGCCGCGAGGTGCTAGTACACGAGAACGAGGCGCTGTTCCCCGCGATCGCACGGGCGCTGGGCTTGTCCCGTGTCCACGTGCTGACCGCGCAGCAGGACGTCCGAGCCGCCGAACGCGAGCAGTGGGACGACGGCAACAACGTCCTCGCCGTCGCACCCGGAGTCGTCATCGCCTACGAACGCAACGTCACCACGAACACCATGCTCCGCCACCACGGCATCGAGGTCATCACCATCCCCGGCGGCGAACTCGGCCGCGGCCGCGGCGGCCCCCGGTGCATGAGCTGCCCTCTTGAGCGCGACGAGGTGACCCCATGAAAGACCTGCTGCACATCACCGACACCGCACCGGCGACGGGCTCCTACGCCTCCGCGATCGTGATCCGCACGTTCGCCGACGTCTGGCCGTCCATGGGCGACCCGAAGGAGGAGCGGGCACGGCACTGGAAGGCGCTCGACCCCTACCAGGTCAACGGGCACCTCATGGCACTCGCCCGGGACGACGCGGTCTTCATGCAATGCCTGCCAGCCCATCGCGGTGAGGAGGTCACCCCCGACGTAGTCGACGGCGGCCGTTTCCAGGCGTTCTGCCAGACCGCCAACTGGCTGCCCGCCCCGCAGGCCGTCCTGTACGCGCTGCTCACCGACCGTCTCAAGGGGCACCGATGAGGATCGTCGCGGCCCTGGGAGGCAACGCGCTGCTCCGCCGGGGCGACCCGCTCGACGCGTCCGTCCAGATCGGACACATCCGTAAGGCCGTGCGCAGCCTGGCCGTCGCGACGACCGGGCACGAACTGGTCATCACCCACGGCAACGGGCCCCAGGTAGGGCTACTGGCCGTGGAGAGCGCCACCGACCCGGCGCTGTCCGCGCCTTACCCTCTCGACGTCCTCGGTGCCCAGACCCAGGGCATGATCGGCTACTGGCTGGCCCGGGAACTGCGGCGGGCCATGCCCGGCCATGAGGTCGTCGCCGTGCTCACCGAGACCGTCATCGCCCGAGACGACCCGGCGTTCGCCCGCCCCACGAAGTTCGTCGGCCGCACCTATTCGACCCACGAGGCTCACCGGCTGCAGGCCGAACACGGTTGGACCGTGCGGCAGGACGGGGCTGCCTGGCGCAGAGTCGTCCCGTCACCTGACCCCAGCGAGATCGTTGAGCTCCCCACCATCGCCCGCCTTGTCGACGAAGGCTGCCTGGTCATCGCCGCCGGCGGTGGCGGCATCCCGGTCGACCCGGATCACCAGGGAGTCGAGGCCGTGGTGGACAAAGACCTCACTGCCGCGCTGCTCGCCGAACGCCTCAGGGCCGACACACTGCTCCTCCTCACCGACGTCCCGGCCGTCATCCACGACTACGGGACCGTGAACGCCCGTCCCATCCGCCAGATCACTCCTCGGGCGCTGCGTGCGATGGATCTGCCAAAGGGATCCATGGGCCCCAAAGCCGAGGCCGCCTGCCGCTTCGCCGAGCACCGCCGCGGTGCCGTCGCAATCATCGGCTCTCTCACCGACACCACCGCGCTCCTGTCCGGGACCGCGGGCACTCGAATCGAGAACGAGAGTTCCTGCACCTGACCGAACCGCCTCCTGCCCGGAAGAACCGTCCCTCCGAGGTTTGCGTGCCTCTTCCCGGAAGGGGGTTCGAGGTCCCTCGAAATGGCGCTCAGGACCGCATGGAGCGTCCTCATCGTCGGGCCGACCGAGGTCGTCACCGATTCGGGCGAGATCGAACGCCTCCGGACGCTGCCTCTCACCCCGTGGCTCCGTTCCTCCATGGTGATCCACGAATCGGCGAGCACCATCGCCCGCCACGTCGCAGCCGTCCCCGCCCGACCTCGTCGAAGACCTGGGGGGCCATCGTGGACCTCGTCGCCGAGCCGGGCAGCACGGCCCACCGCGAGCTGTCCGCGATCACCAGCATCGCCGCGCTCCTGGTCAGCGAGGAGTACACGCGTGAGGCACCGATCATCGTCCTGCCCGCCTCGGGTCCGCGCATCCGCGTTCGCACCGTCCACGGGATGGACGCCATCGAAGAGATCAGCCGGGAGACGCCGCTGTACAGCGGCAGGCTGACCGAGTCCGGCTGGTCGATGTCGCTGCCCTGCGGCCCATGTGGTCGGATAGGTTACTTCAGGAAGGGAAGGCGCCTGGCCAGGCGGGTGTTGCTCCACCAGCGGCCGAGGCCCAGGGTGTCGCCGGCGTTGACCAGCGCCAATCCGACGAGGAGGATCGCGTAGATCAGGTGGTCGTCCATGAAGGGGTTGTTCTCAGGGGGCAGGACGGCCGTCCACATCATCACCAGGAGCAGCGCGCCGGTCGCGGCGGCGATCCGCATCCCGATGCCCAGGATGAGCGCGGCGCCGATGCCCGCGAGGCCGATCATGAACAGCCAGTCGGTTCGGTGCTGCAGGACCGTTAGGGGCACGCTCAGCAGGACCAAAGTCCCCGAGCCGGTGATCTGAAGATCGCGAGTGGCCCGCAACCGGAACCGGCGGGATACGGACGGCCTTCTGGGCCTGTACATGTTGGTGCGGGACCTAAGTCAGCCGTTCTTGAGCGGGACCTGCCAGACCAGTACTGTTCCGCCGTCCTCGGGTGAGTGCGTGGTGCATGATCCGCCCAGGCTTTCGGCCCGCTCCGCAAGGTTGCGCAGCCCGCTGCGGCGGCCGCCTTCGGGGATGCCGACGCCGTCGTCCTCGACGCGCAGGACCAGGTCGTCCCCGACGCCGATGACCACGGTGACCTGTGAGGCGCGGGCATGGCGAGCTACGTTGGACAGCGCCTCCCGGACGACGGCCAGCAGATGCTCGCCGATATCGTCGTCGACGGCGGTGTCCAGCAGTCCGTCCAGGCGGACGGAGGGCGCGAACCCGAGATTCTCGGTCGCCGCGTCGATCAGCGCGTGCACACGACTGCGCAGCGATTCGGTGTCGTCGGGGCCTTGGAGGGCGAAGATCGTCGAGCGGATCTGCCGCACGGTGTCGTCCAGGTCGTCCACCGCCCGCTGCACCCGGACGGCTACTTCCTTGCGCTGGACCAGTTTGAGCGTCGCCATCAGCGTCATCGCCGTGGCGAACAGCCGCTGGATCACCGTGTCATGCAGGTCCTTGGCGATCCGGTCGCGATCCTCCAGCAGCGTCAGCCGCTCGGCGTCCCGACGCCGCTCCGCCAACTCCAGCGCCACCGCCGCCTGCCCGGCGAACGCCTCCAGCAACCGCTGCGTCCCCTCGGAGAAGGCGGCGCCGCCGGGCGGGTTGATCACCGAGATGACCCCGTGCGCCGAGTCCCCCACCCCGAGCGGCACCACGAGCAACGGCCCGACCGGAACCTGCGTCGGCACATTCGCCTCGCGGGCGGCCTCGCTGCCGTCGGCCAGCCGAAGGGGGACGCCTTTGGCGAACACGGGGCCGGCGACCGAGTGATCGAGCGGCACCCGGGTGCCTCTCAGGCGGTCGGCGCCCTCGCCGTACGCGGCATCCACCACGAAATCCTGGGCGCCTTCCTCAACCAGCGCCACCGTCGACAGGTCGGCGTCGGCGACCTCCCGAGCACGCTGCGCCACGAGCATGGTCACCTCGTGAGGGTCGGTGCCCGACAGCAGAGCCGTGGAGATCTCCTGTGACGCCTCCAGCCACCGCTCCCGCCGTCGGGTCTCCTGATATAGCCGGGCGTTCTCGATCGCGACCCCGGCCGCGGTGGCCAGCGCTATCACCACGACCTCGTCCTCGTCCTCGAACTCGCCGCCGCCCGCCTTCTCGGTCAGGTACAGGTTGCCGAAGACCTCGTCCCGCACCCGAATCGGTACCCCTAGGAACCCACGCATCGGCGGGTGGTTCGGCGGGAACCCGTAGGAGTCGGGGTGCTCGCCCAGGTCCGGCAGCCGGATCGGGCGCGGCTCACGGATCAGCAGCCCGAGAATGCCGTGGCCGTGCGGCCAGTGCCCGATCGCTTCGATCCCCTCCTCGCTCACACCCACCGTGATGAACTGGACGAGCCGTTCCCCCTCGTCACTGATCACGCCCAAAGCCCCGTACCGTGCGTCGACCAGGGTCGTGGCGGCCTCGGTGATGCGCCGCAGCACCGTCTCCAGCTCCAGATCACTGCCGATGGAGACCACGGCCTCCAGCAGCGCGTGCACGCGGTCGCGCGTGGCCCGTGCGGCCTCCAGCCGGGTATGAAGTTCTCTTAGAAGTTCGTCGAGCTGCAACTGCGGCAAGATCAGCCGCGCCCGGTCTGCACCGACACCAGACTCGTCAGCCACGGGATCAGTATTGCCGAGTTCGAGGCGGGATGTCAGACCCCAGAACCACGGCTAGTGCTTCTGGCAGACGTGTTGAAGAGGAGGTTCGCTGACGTTTCCTCTAGTCATGACGTCCTCGAAGATCGGTGGACGACGTTCGCTGGGACGTTCGTCACTGTGCCCGCTGTCGGCCGGTGGGTAACGTCGCTCACGTCACCGTCGAGCCGAGGAACGATCTGCCATGACCGAGCAGGCCCGAGAGAGCGCACGAAGCGTCCGGATCTTCCTGCTGGACGATCACGAGGTGGTCCGGCGGGGTGTGGCCGCGCTGCTGTGCGCCGAGGACGACCTGGAGATCGTCGGCGAGGCCGGCACCGCGGCCGAGGCGGAGATCGACACCGCGGAGTACGACGAGCGGCTGGCCACGTTGCGATGACCGCGGCGCTCGCGCCCTACCGCAGGTCCGCCGAGGACGTCGTACGCGACCTCGGCGGGGACGCGTCATGCGGGCTTGCGTCCGGTGAGGCGCGGGCCCGGCTGGAGCGGGACGGCCCTAACGCGCTGCCCGCAGCGCGCGGGCGCGGACCGGTGCTGCGGTTCCTGCTGCAGTTCAACAGCCCGCTGATCTACGTGCTGCTGGCGGCGGCGGCCGTGACGGCGCTGCTCGGCGAGCACGTGGACGCCGTGGTGATCCTCGGCGTGGTGATCGTGAACGCCGTGGTGGGGTTCGTCCAGGAGTCCCGCGCGGAGAAGGCGCTCACCGCGCTGGCCGCGCTGACGCGGACGTCTGCGACGGTCGTGCGGGACGGCACCCCGCGCCGGGTGGCGGCGGAGGATCTGGTCCGCGGCGACCTGGTCGAACTGGACGCCGGCGACAAGGTGCCCGCCGATCTGCGGCTGCTGCGCACCGACGAGCTGGCGGTGGACGAGTCGGCGCTGACGGGTGAGTCGCTGCCGGTCGCCAAGGACCCGGCGGCACTGCCCGAGGTCGCGCTGGCCGACCGCACCGCGATGGTCTTCTCCGGCACGCTGGTCACTGGCGGACGCGCCGCGGGCCTGGTGGTGGCCACCGGCGCGGACACCGAGCTGGGCGGCATCCACCGCCTGATGCACACCACCGCCTCGGTGCAGACGCCGCTCACCCGCAAGATCACCCAGTTCAGCAAGACCGTGACGGTGGCGATCCTGGCGCTGGCCGCGCTGACCTTCGCCGTCGGAGTGCTGCGCGGCCGGGGCACGGCGGAGATGCTGACCGCCGCGGTCGCGCTCGCCGTCGGCGCGATCCCCGAGGGCCTGCCCGCCATCGTGACGATCACGCTGGCCCTCGGCGTGGCCCGGATGGTGCGGCGCGGCGCGATCGTCCGGCACCTGCCCGCCGTGGAGACCCTCGGCAGCACCACCGTGATCTGCACCGACAAGACCGGCACCCTCACCCAGAACCAGATGACCGTCACCGCCGTCACCGCGGGCGGACTCGACTACACCCTCACCGGTACCGGCTACGCCCCCACGGGGGAGATCCTCCATGACGGCCGCCCGGTCGACCTCGCCGGGCACCCCGTTCTGCGGGAGGTGCTGCGGGCGGGCCTGGGATGCAACGACGCGCGGCTCGAGCACCGAGGCGGGGAGTGGACGATCACCGGCGACCCCACCGAGGGCGCCCTGCTCACCAGCGCCGCCAAGGCCGGGCTGGACCACGTCCCGCCCCGTGCCGCGGCACTGCCGTTCAGCTCCGAACGCCGCTTCATGGCGACCCTGCACGACGACGGCACCGTCTACGTCAAGGGCCCGGTCGAGCGGATCCTGGAGCTGTGCGACGACGCCGCCGGGCCCGGCGGCCCGGTCCCGCTCGACGCCTCCGCCGTGCACGACCGCGCCGAGGACTACGGGGCGCAGGCGCTGCGCGTGCTGGCCTTCGCCCGCGGGAGCACCGACACGCCCGGCCTGGACGCGCTGCCCCGGCTGAGGTTCCTCGGCCTGCAGGCCATGCTGGATCCTCCCCGGCCCGAAGCCGCCCAGTCGGTCCGGACCTGCCACGACGCCGGTGTCCAGGTCAAGATGATCACCGGCGACCACGCCGCCACCGCCCGCGCCATCGGCGCCCGCATCGGGCTGGACGGCCGGGTCATGACCGGCGCCGAACTCGCCGCCGGCGTCTCCCCCGAACGGGTCCTCGACACCGCCGTGTTCGCCCGCGTCTCCCCCGAGCAGAAACTCCACCTGGTCCGGACGCTCCAGGGCGCCGGACATGTGATCGCGATGACCGGCGACGGCGTCAACGACGCCCCCGCCCTGAAGCAGGCCGACATCGGCGTCGCCATGGGCCGTGCCGGCACCGACGCCGCCAAGGAATCGGCCGACATGGTGCTGACCGGCGACGACTTCGCCTCCATCGAGCAGGCCGTCGAGGAGGGACGCGGCGTCTTCGACAACCTGGTCAAGTTCATCGTCTGGGCACTGCCGGCCAACGTGGGCCTCGGCCTGGTCCTGGTCGCCGCGATCCTCGCCGGAACCGACCTGCCGATCCTGCCGCTCCAGGTCCTGTGGCTGAACATGACCGCGGTGCTCGTCCTCGGCCTGCCGTTCGCCGTCGAACCCAAGGACGAGCACATCATGACCCGCCCACCGCGCGACCCCTCGCTCCCCTTGATCTCCCGCGCGCTGACCGCCCGGATCGGGCTGGTGGCGGCGATCCTGCTCGCCGGCGCGTTCGGCCTCCAGTCCTGGGAACGGGCGCACGGCGCGTCGCCCGAGGCCGCGCAGACCATCGTCGTCAACGTGTTCGCGCTGACCCTGCTGACCTACCTGTTCAACTGCCTGTCTCTGGACCGCCCGATGCTCCTCAAAGGCGTCCGCCGCAATCCCTGGGTCGCCGCCAGCGCCCTCGGCCTCCTCGCGCTCCAGGCCGTCTACACCTACCCTGCCGGGCATGAACGAGGTGTTCGGTTCCGCCCCCCTGGACGCCGCCGCCTGGATGCGCATCGCCGTGATCGCCGTCCTGTCGTACGCGGCGGTGGAGCTTCTCAAGCTCGTCCAGCGCGCCCGCTGAGGGAACGCAGGTCTCCTTCCCAGTTTCCGCAGGCCGCGGGCCGCCATGCAGGGGTCGAAGGTCCCGACCGGCTGTGCCTTCCGGTGCTACCCGGCGCGGCAAGGCGGTGGGAACGTGAGGATGCCGGGAATGCTCTGCGGACGGCCGCGGACGGCAGCGTGAGGGGACACCATGAACCGGTGGATCCTGTCCTACGATGACTACGACCCCGGCACCGAGCGGCTGCGGGAAGCCCTCTGCACCCTCGGGAACGGGTACTTCGCCACCCGGGGAGCCGCCCCGGAGTCGCCCGCCGGAGGCGCCCATTACCCGGGGACCTACATCGCGGGCTGCTATGACCGGCAAGCAGCCGAGGTGGCCGGACGGCACATCGACAACGCCGACCTGGTCAACATGCCGAACTGGCTGCCTCTGGCCTTCCGCGCCGCCGACGGCGAGTGGCTGGACATCGACCATGCCCAAGCGAGCGGCCGGCTGCTGTCCTACCGGCAGGAACTGGATGTGCGGCGCGGCGTCCTGACCCGGCTCGTGCGCGTGCGCGATTCACGGGGACGGACCTCACGGGTCGCCCAGCGCCGCATCGTGTCCATGCACGACCCGCACCTGGCCGCCCTGGAGACCACCGTTGTGGCAGAGGACTGGAGCGGCACCGCACAGATCGTGTCGGCGCTGGACGGGCGTGTCGTCAACGCCGGTGTCGCACGGTACCGAGGGCTGCCGGAGGCGCACCTGAAGCACACGAAGACCGCTCAGCCGGATGATCCAGAGCTTCTCCTGCTGCGCACCCGGACGAACTCGTCGGACATCGGAATCGCGGTGGCGGCCCGCACCCGGGCATCGGCCCAGACCGCGGCGACCCGCCGCAGTGAGCACGGCTGGACGGGCCATGACCTGACGCTGGACCTCCGCGAAGGAGTCCCGGTCACGGTCGAGAAGGTCGCCGCGGTCTTCACCTCCCGCGACCACGCCGTCGAGGAGTGCGGCCGTGCCGCGCTGGCCGCCGCCGCGGACGCCGGCGGCTTCGACGCTCTCCTGGAACGGCACACCTCGGCGTGGTCCCGGCTGTGGCGGCGCTGCCAGCTCAGCGTCGACCACGCCGAGGTGCAGCGCGCCCTCAACCTGCACATCTTCCACCTGATGCAGACGGTGTCGGAGCACAGCGTGAACCTGGACGCCGGCGTCCCCGCCCGGGGCCTGCACGGCGAGGCGTACCGCGGTCACGTCTTCTGGGACGAGCTGTTCATCCTGCCGTTCCTGACCATGCGGTTCCCGCAGATCGCCCGCGCGCTGCTGATGTACCGGTGGCGGCGCCTTCCCGCGGCACGCCGCGCAGCGGCGGCGGCCGGCCGCCGCGGCGCGATGTACCCGTGGCAGAGCGCCGCCGACGGGCGCGAGGAGACCCAGCGCGTCCACCTCAACCCGCGCTCGGGCCGATGGCTGACCGACCACTCGCATCTGCAGCGGCACGTGGGGCTCGCCATCGCCCTCAACGTCTGGCGCTACTACGAGGCGACCGGAGACATCGAGTTCCTCGGCGAGCACGGGACCGAGATCATGCTGGAGGTCGCCCGGTTCTTCGCCGACCTGGCCGACTACGACCGATCCACCGACCGGTACCGGATCCACGGCGTCATGGGGCCCGACGAGTACCACGACGCCTACCCCGGACGCGACGAGCCGGGCCTGGACAACAACGCCTACACCAACGTCCTCACCGCCTGGGTGCTGCGCCGGTCGCTCGACGCGCTCGCCGCACTGCCCGAGGACCGCCGCAAGGAACTGCGCGAGCGGCTCACACTGACCCGCCAGGAGATCATCCGGTTCGAGGACGTCGCCCGCAAGATGCACGTCCCGTTCCACGACGGCGTCATAAGCCAGTTCGACGGCTACGCAGAGCTGAAGGAACTCGACTGGGCCGGGTACCGCGAGCGCTACGGCGACATCCGCAGGCTGGACCGCATCCTGGAAGCCGAAGGCGACTCCCCCAACCACTACAAGGCCTCCAAACAGGCCGATGTGCTGATGCTGTTCTACGTGCTGTCCCCCGGCGAACTCGACGACGTCCTGCGGCAACTCGGCTACGAGCACGGACCCGCCCTGGCGGCCCGGACCATCGGCTACTACCTGCCGCGCACCTGCGACGGATCCACCCTCAGCTCGCTGGTGCACGCCTGGATCCTGGCACGCACCGACGGGGACACCGCCTGGAACCTCTTCCTTGAGTCACTGTTCAGCGACATCAACGACGCCCAGCACGGCACCACCGGCGAGGGCGTCCACCTGGGCGCCATGGCCGGCACCGTCGACCTCGTCCAGCGCTGCCACGCCGGGATCAGCACCCGCGGCCGCACCCTCCAACTGGAGCCGCGGCTGCCCACCGCGATCGGCGAACTCCGCCTCGGACTCCGCTACCGGGGCCACTGGGGCATCGATATGACGTGCCGGCAGGACCTGATCCGCGTGACGCTCCGTCCCGGAGCCACCTCCCCCATCCGCGTCTCCTACCGAGCCGAGGAGACCGAGATCCAGCCCGGCGCCACCTGGGAGCGACCCCTCCAGCACGGCCGGACGGAGCCAGCGCAAGTTGACGTAGCGCTGCAAGGACCGCGGAACGGACTCTGGTCCCGGCCAGGGGTGACCGATGGCCGTGGGGGCGACCCGTCGGCAGAGTGAGCATGAAGATGGCATCCACCGATAAGGGACCGGAGCCCACGACCAGATCACGTCCGTGCCGGGCCGCCTCCTCGGCGGCCCGGGCCGCGGCGACTTCGGACGGAACCGAGCCATCGGCCCCGACAATGATCGGATGGGACATGGTCAACTTCTCTGCTCAGTCCTCCGGAGCGGGGTGTCGCGCGGAGCTTGAGGTGGCATCAGTCCCCGGTGGGGACGATCGCGACCGGTGAGTGGGCGTGGTGCAGCACCGCGTGGTTGACCCGGCCCAGCGCCATACCGCCCGGCCCTCGCCTTTGGCGGGCGCCGACCACGACGATGGCGGCGTTCTGCGAAGCCTCCACCAGTGCCCGGGACGGTGTCCGCTCCGAGACCAGCTGGTCGATTCGGACGTCCGGATACCGCTCGCGCATCCCGACCAGGGCTTCCGACAGTTCCATGTCCTCGATCACTCGTCGGCGCGGCGAGCCGAACTCCCCGCCAATGGCGTGCAGGGCCAGGATCCTGGCGTCCCGCGCGGCGGCCTCCGCGACGGCCCATTCGACGACGGCGTCCTCACCGCGGCGGCCCTCGACACCGACCACGATCTCCGTCGGCGCGTCGGCCGGGTAGGGGGCCGAACGCGACACCACCAGCACCGGGCAACGGGCGTGAGCGGCGGTGTACAAGCCGACGGACCCGAACAACAGTCCTTCGAACCCGCCGAGCCCGCGCGATCCCACCGCCACCAGGTCGGCATGCTCGCTTTCCTCCACCAGCGCCCGACCCGGGTCCACCGGCACCAGCCGCGTCCGGATGTCGAGATCCGGGTGGAGCTTAAGCGCGTACTGGCGGGCCTCGGCGAGCAGGTCCTCGCGTTCGGCGACCAGCCGGCGCAATGCGTCTGGCGGAATAGGACCATCGTCGGCCAGGGCACGTGAACCGTGCACCAGCAGCAACGGCAGACGCCGACGGACGGCACGATCCGCCGCCCAGTCCAATGCTCGCCAGGCATGCGCGGAACCATCGATTCCCACCACGATCGGAGCCGACATCGGTCAGTCCTCCTTAGCCGTCCCTTTGGTCGCTTTCGCCTTCGACGCTAGGCCGCGGTCCGCCGCCGTTCCGCGGTCAAAGGTCCCGCCGTTCGGGGACGACCGTCACCGGCCTCTACGCGACCCCACTCAGTGGCCCCGCTCGCAATCGTGTGCGGAGACGGGCAAGCCGCGGCCATCACGAAGAGGGCCGCGGCCATCGGTTGGCGGGACTGCTCAGAGGCGCGTTCGCCCGGCTCAGCGCACTGAAAGGGTGACGGTTTCGGTGTGGGCCAGGCCTCGCTCCTCCTGGGGCCACACCGCGCTCACGTCCACAGCCGCAACGAGAGTTCCCGAAGGGCATCGGGGCACCCCTTCCCGAACCGCCGCACGGAAGCCCGTGAACTGTAAGCGGTTCTGCGGCTGGATGCCATCCTGACGTTCGGTGGTAATGGCGGGACCTTCGTCACTCCTCAGCGCAGGTCTGCGGGCGAACGCTGGAATCCCCACCGAAGGACGGTGAATTCCGATGCGACGCCTCACAGCCTTCTCGACGGCGGTGCTGCTCCCAGTGACGCTGGTGACCGCGCCCGCCCTGCCCGTCCTGGCTGCGTCCTCCCCCTCGGCCCGTGCGGCGGCGACCCAGGACGTGCCCACCTACACCCCCGGCATCGCCGGCTGGCCCAGCGGCAAGGGCTTCGACGTCGCCTACCGGGCCTCCACCACCAACGTGCTGTACCGGCGGCTGGTCGACGGCACCTGGTCCACGCCGCTCAACCTGGCCGGACGCCTGATCGGCGGTCCGGCCGTCACCTTCGCCAGCGGCGACCCGCACGTGTACGGGCGCGGCGTGGACGGCAAGCTGTGGGAGCGCGTCCGCGTCGGCGGCACCTGGCAGCCCTGGACGAAGGTCGACGACCTGCCCATCAGCACCTCGCCCGCGGCCGCAGGGCACCCCGACGGGCGCGTCGAGGTGTTCGTCCGCGACGCCGCCGACAAGCTGCGGACCAAGACCTACACCCCCGGCACCGGGTGGAGCGCCTGGACCGGCCTCGACATGACGGCCGACTCCGCGCCCGCCGTCGCCGTCACCGGCGCCGACACCGTCCGCGTCGTGGCCACCGGCCGCGACCACGCCGTCTGGACCCGCACCCGCACCGGCGCCGCCTGGTCGAACTGGACGTCGCTCGGTGAGAGCACCTACAGCACCCCCGGCATCGCCGCCGACACCGCCACTGGCAGCGCCTGGGTGTACGTCCGCAACGCCGACACCCACCGGCTCCGCGTCCGCGCCTACACCGGCTCGTGGGGCGACTGGCAGATCATGGGCGGCCTGTACGTCGACGGGCCCGGCGCCGCGTTCGCCGGCGGCAGGACCGTGTCGGTCGGACGCGGCCGGGACGGGGCGTTCTGGAGCCGCACCATCACCGGCACCACCTGGACGACCGATGTGAAGGCCTGGGTCCCCGGACCTCCGCCCGGCGTGCCGTCCGCGCTGCGCGGCAAGAACGTCACCAAGATCCCCACCACGTCCAAGGTCGCCGCGCTGACCTTCGACTCGGCGTGGGACGCGTCCGGAGTCTCCTCGATCCGCGCCACCCTGCAGCGCGAGAACGTCCCGGCGACGTTCTTCCTGGTGGGCGACTTCGCCCGCGGGTTCCCCGTCTACAGCAACCTGCTAGCCGGGTCGGGATTCCGGATCGGCAACCACAGCAACACCCACCCCGACTTCACCAAGATCAGCGACGCCACGGCCACGACCCAGGTCACCACCGCCCGCACCGCGATCTTCAACGCCAACGGCGCGCACGCCGTGCCGCTGTTCCGCTTCCCCTACGGCGCCTACACCGCCTCGGACGTGACGCTGCTGAACAGGCTCGGCTACGTCCCGGTCGGCTGGACGGTCGACTCCCTCGGCTGGCAGGGCACCTCCGGCGGGCAGACCGCCGACAAGGTCAGCGCCCGCGTGCTGGCCGCCAAGACGCCCGGGATGATCGTCCTGATGCACGTCGGCGCCAATCCCGACGACGGCACCACGCTGGACGCCGACGCGCTCCCCGCGATCATCACCGGACTCCGCGCCGCCGGGTACTCCTTCACCACCCTCGACGCTCTCGTCCCCTGACCCGTGGACGTGCAGACCGCCGAGGGCGGACCCGCCGAGACACCGGCCGCCGAGGACGGCTCGGGCGGCCGGGGACGCGGCCGGACCTGGTTCGGCCGCGTCCTCGCCCTGCTCATCGTCGTCGCGATCTTCGGCAAGGTGCTGCCCGACCTCGTCGATCTGGAGCAGGTCGCCGGTATCCTGCAGACCCGCGTGCACGCCCTGGACCTGGTACTGCTGTCGGCGTTCACGGCCCTGTCAGTGCTGCTGTCGGCCATCGGCCTCAGCGCTGCCCTGCCGGGGCTGCGGCTCGCCCCCGCGTCCGCCATCAACGTGGTGACCACCGCCCTCTCCTACGCCCTGCCCGGCGGAGGCGCCGCCGGCGCGGCGCTGAACGTCGCGATGTCCCGGGACCTCGGGTTCCGAGCGGGCCCGATCGCGCTGCAGGTGCTAGTGACGGGCGTATGGAACCTCGTCACCCGGTTGACGCTGCCGCTGCTCGCGCTCGGGCTGCTCGCCATGGTTTCGGACGTTCCTCCCGGAGTGCGGGGGGCGGGCACCATCGGGCTGGGGCTGGCCGCCGTCCTCATCGTGCTGACCGTGGTCATGATGTGGAGCGACCGCGCGGCGTCGGCGATCGCGGCCGGCCTAGCCAGGATCGCGCGCCCCGCCGGACGGCTGCTGCACCGCCGGGTAACCGACCACGTCGGTGACGTCGGACGCTTCCAGCGTGAGGCCCGTGAACTCGTCCGCGCCCGGTGGCCGGCGCTGACGCTGTCGGCCGTCGGCTACCACGTCTGCGTGTTCGCGGTGCTGTACGTGTCGCTGCAGGCGGCCGGCGTGTCCCGGGTCGGGGTGCTGGAGGCCTTCGCCGTCTACACGGTGGCCCGGCAGGTGACCGCCATCCCGCTCACACCCGGCGGCGCGGGCGTCCTCGAACTCGCGCTGATCGGCGGGCTCGGCCTCACCGGCGCGGACCTGCCGGCCGCCGCGGCCGGTGTCCTGCTGTTCCGGTTCTTTACCTACCTGCTCTACCTGCCTGCGGGCGGCGCGGTGTGGGCGTGGTGGCGGTGGCGCCGCCCGCGGGTCGCCGCGCGTCCGCACGAGGCCGCGTTGCGCCACCCGACGGACGGTGTCCGCCTGGTGCTCGCACTGATGGTGCTGATGGTGCTGGTGGCGGTGAGCCGGGGGGTACCGGGCTGGGACATCGACCTGTTCCGGCTGATCAACGACCTCCCGGATGCCGTCGAACTACCGATGTGGCTGCTGATGCAGGCGGGCTGGGTCGGCGCGGTCGCCGCCGCGGCGTCGGCCGCCGCGGCTTTCCGCAGGTTCCGGTTCGCCGTCACGCTCGCCGTCGGCGGGACGCTCGCGTGGGTGCTCGCCAAGGTCGTGAAGGACGTCGCCGGCCGTCCTCGCCCCGCCGCACTGCTGGAGGACGTCGCCCTCCGCTCCGACGCGACGCCGTTCGGCACGGGCTTCGTCGCCGGCCACACCGCCGTCGCCGCGGCACTGGTGACGGTGGCGGGCGCCTATCTTCCCCGCCCGTACAGGCGAATCCTCTGGGTCGTGGTCGCCGCGGTCGGAGCGGCCAGGATGTACGTGGGGGCGCACTTCCCGCTGGACGTGCTCGGCGGCGCCGCCCTGGGCTGGGCCCTGGGCGCGGCTGCGCTCCTCGTCGTCGGGACTCCCGCGCACCGTCCGCGGCTGGCGGCGATACGCGAGACGCTCACCCGCCACGGGTACACGGTCACTGACGTGCGTCCGCTGCCCGGCGACATGAGGCGCGCCGTCCCCTACGCCGTCACGACCTCCACCGGGCGGCTCTTCGTGAAGGTCATCGGACGCGACCAGCGCGATGCCGACGTCCTCCACCGGCTCGGCCGGCTGTGGCGGCGCAGACCGGGCGAGCCGCCGTTCGCCACCGCCAAGCACCTGGCCGAGCACGAGGGATACCTGCTCATGCGCGCCCGCCGGGCCGGCGCGCGGGTGCCGGCCGTCCGGTTCGTGGCGGAGGCCGGTCCGGGCGGCTGGGCGCTGGTCATGGACCACATCGATGCGCGGCCGCTACCCGAGGCCGATTCACTCGCACAGGAGGTTCTGGACGATCTGTGGCGGCAGTGCGCGGTGCTTCGGCACGACCGCATCGCCCACCGCGATCTCCGGCCCGAGAACGTCCTGATCGATCGGCGGGGATTCGCATGGATCGTCGGCTGGGGGCGGGCCGAGACCGACACCGCACCGGCGCTGCTCGACGAGGACGCGGCCAGGCTGATCGCGCTGACCTCCGCGGTCACCACCCGCGAACGGGGAATGGCCGCCGCCCGCCTGGCCCTAAGCCCGGCCGTCGCCGCAAGCCTCACGTCCGGACCGCGAGACCGCCGTACGGCGGTGGCCGCACCCGCGGCCGGCGAACGACGGCCGCGGCGCCGCCTGGCGGCCGCCCTGGCCGGGCCGTTCCCACCGGACGCACCCGCCACCGCACGGCACCCCGGTGACGTGATCCGGCTCGTCGCCGGGCTCTCGGTCTGCCTCTTCCTCGCCGCCTTCGCCGCCGACGGGTTCCTGCTGCGCCCCGAGACCAACCTCTTCCGGCTGATCAACGATCTGCCGGACTGGCTGTTCCGGCCGGTCAACGTGGTGATGCAGACGGGCGCCCTCGGCGCCGCCGGAGCGACCGCGGCGGCGGCGCTCGCCGTCCGCCGGGTCCGGCTCGCCGTCGATCTGGCCCTCGCGGGTTCCCTGGCCTGGCTGCTCGCCAAGCTGGTCAAGGAGGTCGCCGACCGCGGACGTCCCGGTGCGCTGCTGTCGGAGGTCGTCCTGCGCGGTGCGCACGAGGGCGGGCTCGGTTTCGTCTCCGGTCACGCGGCGGTGGCCGCCGCCCTGGCCACCGTAGCCGCCGCGCACGTCCGCCGGCCGGTCCGGTGGGCGCTGTGGGCCGTCGCCGTCGCCGTCCCGCTCGGCCGTGTCTACGTGGGCGCCCACTTCCCGCTCGACGTCGTCGCCGGGGCGGCCCTCGGCTGGGCGGTCGGCGGCGCCGTGCACCTCGCGCGCGGCACACCCGATCACGTCCCGACGCCGGCGCAGGTCGCGGCCGGCCTCGCCCGGTGCGGCCTGCCCGCCGCCGAGGTGGAGCCGGTCAAGGCGGACGCCCGCGGTTCGGTTCCCTTCACCGCTCGCACCCCCGGCGGACGCACCGCCTTCGTCAAGGCGCTCGGCCGCGACCAGCGCGACGCGGACCTGCTCTTCAAGGCCGCCCGCTTCCTCCTCTACCGCGAGGTCGAGGACGAGACGCCGATGGCGAGCCCCAAACGCCAGGTCGAGCACGAGGCGTACATGCTGATGCGGGCGGCCGGCGCCGGCGTACGCGTCCCCGCCGTCCTCGGGGTGGCGCCCGCCGGAGACGGCACCTGGATTCTCGCGGAGGAGACCATCGACGCCGACGAACAGGCGGCGGCCGCGCCGGACGGCACCTCGCTCCACCGCCTGTGGGGCGAGATCGCCAAGCTCCATGCGGCACGCATCGCACACCGCGACCTGCGCCTGGCGAACGTGCTCATCGACACCGGCGGCGACCCGGTGCTCGTCGACTTCGGCTTCGCCGAGGACGCAGCGAGCGACGGGCGGCTGGCCCAGGATGTCGCCGAACTCCTGGTCTCCACCGCCCTCGTGACCGACCCGGGGCGGTCGGTCCGAGCCGCCGTGGACGTCCTCGGGCTCGCCGCGGCAGAGGCGGCCGTCCCCTACCTGCAGCCGTTGGCGCTGGCACGTTCCACCCGGACGAAGCTGCGCGACTTCCCCGGTCTCCTGGACGAGATCCGCGCCGCGCTGGTCGGGGCGGGCGCCACCCGCGCCGCTCCCCGGGCCCTATCGCGCGTCCCGCCTCGCCCGTGGTTCCTGCTGCTGCTCGTCCTCGCCGGATACGTCACCTACCACGTCCTCATCGGCATCGCCGGGGTGCGTACCCCCGTGACCGTCCTCGCGGGTGCCGACCTGCGCTGGCTCTTCGTGGCGGCCCTGCTGGTGGCGGCCTCCCGTGCGGGGGGCGCGCTCGCCCTGATGGGCGCCTCTCTGCGCGTCCTCGCCTTCGGACGCACCTGCGTGCGGCAGGCCGCCGCGTCCTACGCATCCCGGCGGCACCCGAGCGGTCGGGGTGGCGCCAGCGTCCTCAGCGCCTACCTCCGCGCCCACGGAACCGGGCCGAAGGAAGCGGTCGAGACCGTCGCGCTCACCAGGTTGACGGGTGTGTTCGTCCATCTGGTCGCCCTGGCGCTCGCGCTGGCCACCGTCGCGGCACAGGGCGGGACGGCTCTCCGCCCACCGGCCTGGTCACGGCCACTGGTAGTGGCCGTCCTGGCCTTGGCCGCCCTGGGGGCGATCCTGCTATGGCGCCGCCGAAGGGAGATCGCCGTACCGCTCAAGGCGGCCGCGGCCGGCCTGCCCCGGCGGCTTCACCACCCCAGGCGCATGATCGCGCTGCTGGCCGGAAACTCCGCGGTCACCAGCTGCTCCGTGCTGGCGTTCCTGGCCGTGGGCCACGGAATGGGCGTCCCGATCTCCCCCGTCGTCCTGGCCGCGGTCTATCTCCTGCTGGTTCCGCTGCGCCTTCTTGGTCCCCTTCCCGGCGGGCTCGGAATCGTCGAACCCGTGCTCGTCCTGGCCCTCGCCACGCTGGGGGCGGGACCGACCGAGGCCGTCCTCACCGTACTGATCTACCGGGTGCTGGACTTCTGGCTTCCGATCCTGCCCGCCGCGCTGGCATTCCGCAGGGTCAGTTTCCGGTGAGGTCCCGAGGAGCAGGAGGCGGTGGCTTGTGGCGGAGGGCGATGACGGTCTCGTTCGGGAGCGTCCGCACCGTGAAGTGGCCTTCCGTGAACTGCGCGGGGCGGAAGTGGATGTCACCCCATCTCCAGGTACCAGAGTCGGCCCGCAGGATGAACAGGTCGATGGGGCCGTAACGGGTGTCGGCGGCCGCCGCCGCGAAGGCGTCCGGGTCGGGGATCGCGGCGAGCGCGCCCAGCGCGGCATGCCGGTCGTCCCAACGGCTCGTGCTGGAGGCGGCAGTGCGGTCGACCGCGATGTAGCCGGGCCACGGCAGGTAGGCGAAGAGCCGCTCGTCGTATGAGAGCGTGCGAGGCACGGCATCGGGTCCGAGGTCGTTCGCCACGGTGTCCCGAATCGGCCCGACGGGAAACCAGCGGGTCTCCGGCTCGGCCGGGGCGTAGCGCGGAAGTGAGCCGTCGGGACGTGGCTCGGTGTGGGCGAGCACGGCATAGCGCCGGGTGCCGCCGACCGCGGCCGGATCGCTGGTCGGCGGCGTCCACGCCTGCCAGTAGGTGAACGCCGACCACCCGACCAGGACCGCGACGGCCGCCGCGGTGGCGCCGGACGGAACGGTGTCGCGGGTGCCGAAGCGTCGGACCAGTCCCGGCACCGCATGGGCGAGGGTGAGGACGCCGGCGACGGCGAGCAGCACCGTGATCATCCGGGCGGTGTGGTAGTAGAGGCCGGTATTGCCCGTGACGATGTACCGGCCGGCGGCGACGGCTCGGTACAGGTACGCGCCGCCGACCAGGCAGAGCAAGGGAGTGGCCCACCACGTCGCCCGGCGGTACCAGACGACCCCTGCCAGCCCGATCGTCTGGATCGCGCCCAATGGCGTCGCGGCCAGGAACGGGAACGGGTCACCGGTGATGGCGGGCGCGGGGAACTGGTCGGAGACCATCTGCCCGCCTTCGCGCAGCAGTGTCCAGCCGTAGGGGAACACGTACCAGCTCGTGGTCACGGTGGCCACCGCGATCACCTTCGCCAGGTACGACAGGTAGCGGCGGCGGTCGTCGGAGGTGCGCCATGTCAGCCAGGCCAGGACGAGGATGCCGGCCGCGCCCCACAGCACGAACCCGAGGTAGGTGGCCACGACCAGGCCGCCGAGGACACCGGCCGGCAGCCAGTGCAGCCGGCCGCGCGGCGGGCGGCCGAACGTCGCCGGAACCCACGGGATGAACACGGCCAGCGCGACGACCTCGTGCGCCTTGCGCGGATCGGCGAAGGCGACCAGCGCGGCGGCGGCGATGGCGAGTGCGGCGGGCGCGGGCACCAGCCGGGTCCACAGCAGGTACGTCAGCAGCACCGCGCCCGAGATCGTCAGGAGCTGCGCGTCGCCGAGCACCTGCCAGGCGGGGACGTCCAGCAGCGCCGACGCCCGGCCGACCAGCCACGGGAACAGCGGCGGATACTCGGTCGGCACCCCGGCGACGACGCCGTCCGATGGGACCGCGGTGGCACTGTAGCGGGTGACCATCGCGCTCATCCGCCCCTCGTCGCCGAGGAGGCCGGCGAATCCGAACGGAGTGCCGTGCAGGGAGTTGCGCAGAGCGAGCGCCGCCCACGCGGCCAGCAGCCCGGCGGCGACCCCGGTCAGCGCGTCCGTGCCGGACGCGCTCCGCCACCGCGCGGGACGCGCCACCGCGACCGCCAGCCCGGCGGCCAGCAGCAGCCCGCCGACCGCGATCGGCAGGACCGCGCCGCGGGGACCGAACGGGTTCCGATCGATCAGAGCCGGCAGCAGCATCGCGACCGGTGTAACCGCGACCCAGGTCACCAACGCCGGCACGGCCGCACGCCGGCCCGCCACCTGCATCGCCGTCAGTCCGACTGCAGGATGCGGTCGGCGACGCGGCTGGCGGCCTTGCCGTCGTCCAGTTCGCAGAAGCGCCGGGTGAACCGCTCGTAGGGGGCGGCGTAATCGCGTTCGACCTCGCCGATCGAGCGGAGGGCGTCGATGACCTCGTCGGACGAGCCCAGCAGCGGGCCGGGCGCCTCCTGCTCGAAGTCGAAGTAGAAGCCGCGCAGCTCGTCCCGGTAATGCTCCAGGTCGTAGGTGAAGAACAGCATCGGGCGGCCGGTGTTCGCGTAGTCGAACATCAACGACGAATAGTCGGTCATGAGGACGTCCGAGACCAGGAACAGCTCTGCGATGTCAGGATAGGCCGACACGTCCCGGACGAAGCCGTCCGCACGCTCCGGAACGGTGTCGACCACGTTGGGGTGCCGCCGGATCAGCAGCACGTGGTCCTCGCCGAGCTCGGCCACCGCCCGGTCCAGGTCCAGCCGCAGGTCCAGGCGGTACTTGCCGGGACCGTAGTAGCTGTCGTCCCGCCAGGTCGGCGCGTACAGGACCGCCCGCTTGCCCGCCGGCAGCCCGAGCCGCTCGCGCACCCGCTCGGCCAGCAGGTCCCGGTCGGGCGAGGCCAGCACGTCGTTGCGCGGATACCCCGTCTCGATGAGCTCGCCCTCGTAGCGGAACGCCCGGCGCAGGATCGGTGTGCTGAAGGCGTTCGGGGAGACCAGGTAGTTCCAGTTCGGAGTCTCCTTCGCCACCTTCTCCAGATAGCGGGAGTTGGCGAACTGCACGTCCTCGATGTCGAACCCGATGCGCTTCAACGGGGTGCCATGCCACGTCTGGACGACGACCTGGCCGGGGCGCCGCACGAACCACTCAGGCAGGTGCGCGTTGGTGACGATGTAGCGGCTCCGGGCCATGGCCTCGTACCACTCGGCTCCCCACAACCGCACCGGACGCGCCGTCCCGGAAAGCTCCACCTGCCTGTCCCGGACCACCCACAGGTGCTCCACGTCGGCGCCTCTCCGCACGAGTTCGTCGTGGATGGCGCGCGGGCTGTCGGAGTACTGCTTGCCCGAGTAGCTGTCGTACACCACCGCTGGACGGACGGAGCGCAGGCGCCGCGGCCTGCGGTAATGCCGGATGCGGGTCCGCATCTGGCGGTACGCGCCGCGCTCGTCCGGCCGCAGGTCGGAATGGGCCTCGACGACCGGCACGTCGTAGCCCTGCTCGCGGAAGGCATAGCGGCGGCCATCGAGCGCCATCTCCACCGGCAGGTGATCGAGCGCCCGGTGATCCAGCAGCACGGCCGAGCTCGTCCTGCTCCCGGACGGCCGGACGCGCACTCCCCACACACCGGCCGGCAACGGCAGGACCCCGCCGAGCGAGACCAGGCGGCTCAACGGGAGCTCGGCTTTGAATCGGCCGCCGTCCGTGCAGGACATCGGAAACGCGCGTTCCTCGTTCCGGTCGCGGCTGCGCAGCAACAGCTGCGACGGAGCCGACAGGCCGGACGGGCGATCACCGGTCAGCACCAGCGTCCCACCCGGCTCCCAGACCGCGCCGGTGATCACGGGACGAAGCGTGCGGACCTTCAGCCACGCATAGCCATGGCGCGAGCGGTAGACGGCGAGCTCCCTGCCGGCGAGGGTGTACAGCCCCTCGGCGGCGTCATCGTCGAACACCAGCCGATGCGGTTCCTCCGCCCCGGCGGAACCGGCCGGCACGGTCATGTCCAGCCGCCAGCCGATCCCGTCGTCGGGTTCGGCACCCTGCCCGTGACCGGGCGTGCGAGCCGGCTCCGCTCCGGCGGCGGGAATGTCGGCGACCAGATCGCGAAGCGGGACACGTACGCGGAAACCGCCGCGGGCCGTAGCTTCGGCGGCCACCGGGTAGCGGTTCAGCTCCGTTCCAGTGCGCCGGCGCACCGCCATCGCGGCCCCGTCCGGTACACCGCCGGGCATCCTTCCACGGATCTCCACGGCGTCATCGACCATCCGGTGGCCGGTGACGCGTGCCCGCACGGTCTCCACCCGCAGCCGCAGCGTCCCGCGCGTGATCAGCGGGATCACGCGTACGTCCTCATCGACATAGCGCCAGGCCGGATGCGCGCCGCTGCCGGAGGCCGGCGCCGCCAGCGCGCAGCGCCGCAGCACCCCGCCGCCGTACACCCCGGCCGCGACCAGCCAGGTTCCATCCACGTACCGCCCGCCTCGCCGCAGCCGTTTCGGGTCGACCGTGCATGAGAAGCCCGACCAGCGGTGAGTCCGGTGCGGATCGCCCGACGTCTCGTCGGCATCCGGGCAGAGCCGGGTGCGCGCCGGAACGGCCCGGGTACGGCCGCTCCCCATCTCCCGTACGCCGATGGCTTTGAGGGACGACCATGGGAACCGCGTGCCGACGTAGGCGACATAGGCATGGCCGGTGATGTGCAGCCTGCCGCGCCGCCATGTCACCTCGTGGAGCCGCGCCTTGGCCGCCAGCTCTTCGCCGAGCCGGAACACCCGCCGCGGAATCCGCAGCAGCCGATCGCGCCGGAACGGGTACTTCGCGTAGTAGCGCCACAGCCTGCGGGCCACGGGAATCCGCAGTTTCCGCCGCTCGTAGGTCAGGACCTCCAGCAACTCCGGCACCAGCCCGCGCTCCACCAGATGCCATTTCAGCCGCATCATCGCCGGCAGCGCGTCCAGTGCCGCCCGGTCGGCTTGGGCAAGGAAGTCGCGCGCCAGCTCTATGAACCGCGTCCGGAATTCATCATCGGCCTCGTCCATCACGTTCAAGAAGATGCGCAGGTCGCTGCGCAGCGCCACCTCGTCGTATTCACGCTTGCACGCGCGCACCGCCCGTTCGGGCCGCGCCCCCAGGAACCGGCTAACGGTCTCCACAGCGGCGAACCGGTCGGTCACGGCGCGGATCTCGGTGCGGCGCTGCGTGATCGACAGCGCACCGCCGACGCGCTGCCGCCAGTAGTAGACCGGCTCGCTGACGACATCGACCGTCGAGGCCAGGAAATGCGCCGGCAGGGTCACCGGTATGTCCTCGTACAGGACTCCCTCGGGGAAACGGAACGCGTGCTCGTCCCAGAACCGGCGGCGGAACACCTTGTTGGGCACCAGCCGGTCGTACATCAGCTGGTGGTCGCGGGTGATGTGCGTGCGCAGGCGCGTCGTCCCCATCGGAAGGCGGTGCATCGGCGACTGGACGAGTTCGCGGTCGGTCAGCAGGAGCACATTTCCGGAGGCGATATCCGATCCTGTGCGCTCCAATGTCCCCACGAGCAGTTCCAGCGCGTGACCGGGCAGTACGTCATCACTGTCGACGAACGCGAGGTACTCCCCGCGCACCTCGGCCGCCCCCACGTTGCGCGCCTGACCGAGGCCGCCGTTGGACTGCCGGATCAGCCGGAACCGGGCGTCCCTGTCCGTGAACTCCTGAGCGATCTCCGCACCGGCATCGGTCGATCCGTCGTCCACGAGTACAACGTCCAGCTCACGGAGCGACTGCCGGGCGATCGAGTCCAGGCACTCCCGTAGATACGGCTCGACGTTGTAAATGGGCACTACCACCCCAACGCGCGGCTCGGAGTCCATTCGCCCCGCCTCCACTCAGCCCCCGGGGATTATCCGGCAGCGCCCCGCACACGCGTCTCGGGCGAAGTGCAGTGCCGGCCGGACTCGCTGATCTCAATGTCATCTCTTCAACACTTTCGCGGGTGGCGCCCTCCATTCAATAGGGACCTTCGTCCTCAAGATCACTCCGGCGGCCGGTTCCGCCCGGCCGCCATCGGCCCTGCCGCCCGGACGGTGGTGATGGCGCACGACGGCTCCTCTCAGCGCAGGCGGCGCAGGTACGGGTCCCAGATGCGGCGGGGGGCGAGGCGGACGCGGGCGTCGACGGCCACCACTCCGTCCGGGCGGACGATGGTCGGATTGAGGTCGAGTTCGGCGATCTCCGGGTGGTCGGCGGCCAGTCTGGACAGCCGCAGCAGCACGTCGCGCAGCGCCGGGACGTCACCGGCCGGGCGGGCGCGGTGGCCGCGCAGCAGCGCGGCCGAGCGCGTTTCGCCGATCAGGTCGTCGGCCTCCCCGGCGGTGAGCGGCGCCAGGCGGGCGGCGCGGTCGGCCAGGGCATCGGTGTCGATGCCGCCGGCGCCGAAGACCACCACGGCGCCGAACACCTCTTCCTGCACGGCGCCGCACAGCACCTCGACGCCCTCGTCCGCCATGGCCTGGACGAGCACGCCTTCGAGATCGTCCCCGAAGCGTTCGACCAGCCACCGGAAGGCATCGTGGACGTCGTCGTCGCCGCGCAGGCCCAGGTGCACGCCACCGGCCGCGGTCTTGTGCACCACGCCCGGCACATGCGCCTTCATGGCTACGGGGGCGTCCAGTTCGCGGGCGGCCGCGACCGCCTCCGCCCGCGTGCGCGCCCAGCGCCACGGCGCCAGCGGCAACCCGTAGGACTGCAGCAGGCGGAAGGTCTCGGCGGGCGGAAGCCGGCCGCCCTCCGGCGCGCCGGCCAGGAAACCGCCGATGATGCGACGCGCCTCCTCCACGTCCAGGCCGGTGAGCTCGGGCGGCGCGTCGGCCGGGGCCCCGCGGCGCCGCGCGTGCGACCACGCGTGGGCGAACGCGCGGACGGCGTTCTCCGGATAGGCGTAGCAGGGGATCCCATTGGCGATCTTGACGGTCTCCGGCTGACCGAGGACCACGGCCGCGACCGGCTTGGCACAGCCGCCCAGGGCGGCCCGCAGGTCGCCGAGCGCGGTGGGGGCCACCAACGCCACGACGACGTCCACCGCGGCGTCCGCCGCGACGGCGTCGACGGCCTTGCGGAACACACCGGCGGGGACGGCGGCGGTGGTGTCGACGGGGTTGGCGACCGCCGCGCAGGACGGCAGGACCGCGGTAAGGCGCCGGCGGGTCGCCGCGCCGAGGACGGGGACGGTCAGCCCGGCGTCGGCGCAGGCGTCGGCGGCCAGCACCCCGGCGCCGCCCGCGTTGGAGACCACCGCCACCCGCGGCCCGGCCGGCAGCGGCTGGGTCGCCAGCAGCGCGGCGGCGTCGACCAGTTCACCGAGGTCGTCGGTGGCCACGATGCCGGCCTGCGCGAACAGCGCCCGGCGGGTGAGTTCGGGGGTCGCGGCGGCCGCGGTGTGCGAGGCGGCCGCCCGGCTGCCAGGGGCCGAACGCCCGGCCAGGACGGTCAGCAGCGGCATCCCGGCGGCGACCCGGCGGGCCGTCCGGGCGAACTTGCGGGGATTGCCGAAGGACTCGACGTGCAGGATTCCCAGCCGGGTCGTCTCGTCCGCCTCCCACCACATGAGCATGTCGTTGGCACTGACGTCGTACTTGTCGCCGACCGAGGCGAAGGTGGACAGGCCGACGCCGAGCCGGGACAACTGCTCGACCAGCGCGATGCCGACGCCGCCGGACTGCACCGCCACTCCCGCCGCGCCGCGGACGGGAGCACGGGCACCGAAGGTCGCGTCCAACCCGATCGCGGTATTGGCGATGCCCAGGCAGTTCGGCCCGACCAGCCGCATGCCGTACTCGCGGCACACGGCCACCAGATCGCGTCCCCGGTCCGCGGTCAGCCCCGAACTGATCACCACGAGGGCCGGGGTCCCGACCCGGCCGCAGGCGGCCGCGGCCTGCACGACGGCGCCCGCCGGAACGGCGATGACCGCCAGGTCGAGCGGCTCGGGCAGATCGGCGGGCGTCGCCACACAGGGCACACCGTGCAGGTCCGCGCCCGCCGAGTGCGGATTGACCGCGTAGACGGCGCCGCCGAAACCGCCGGCGACGATATTGCGGACGATCTCCGCCCCGACCGTCCCGCGCCGCCGGGACGCGCCGACGACCGCGACCGTCCGCGGCCGCAGCAGCGGCTCCAGGCTCGCCACGTCCGCGCGCCGCTCCCGCTCGGCCACCGCGTCCAGATACGCGTCGTCGGACACCAGCGGCATGGTCAGCTCGACCACCCCGTCCCGGATCCGGCGCAGCGCCGGCATCCCGGCGTCGGCGAACACGCGCAGCATCGCGGTGTTGGCGGGAAGCGTGTCGGCGCGGAAGGCGACGACGCCGTTGGCGCGGGCCAGCGAGCCCAGGTGCTCCAGCAGCAGGGTGCCGACGCCGCGGTGGTGCATCCGGTCGGCGACCGCCATCGCGACCTCCGCCTCCCCCGGCACACCGGTCGGCTCGTACTCCGCGACCCCGACCAGCTCACCGCCCAGCCATGCTCCCAACGCCGCATGGTCATGGTCTTCGGCACGGCACACCCGCACGGCCACCTGGACCGCCATCGACCGGTTGAGGCCGAAGAAGCGCAGGTACACGCTTTCGTCGCTCAGCCCGCGATGGAGTTCGCGTACCGCGTCGCAGTCCGCCTCGGCCAGCCGCCTGATCTCCACCTGGGTCCCGTCGGTCAGCAACGCGAACGCCCGTGCATCGGTGAGCTCCGTCATGTCTCCAGCGTCCGCCGAGCACCCCGCACGGGCCCAGCGTCCCAAGGTCATCTGCGGACGGGACCTTCGTCCCCACCAGCGGCCCGCCCGACGCGGGAGGAGCCACGCGGGGCTTCGGCACCTCTTCAGCCGCCGACGCGCCCTTCAGACGCCCGGCACGCCTTCGCGCACTCGCGGTGAGCGCCCGCCGTCATCCGGAAGGGGACGGCACGACGGCGACCGTGCACGGGGCGTGCTTGAGGAGCGCGTCGCTGGTCGCCCCCAGTGCCAGGGCGTCCACGACACCCGCGCCGCGGGCGCCGACCACGGTCAGGCTCGCCTCCTCCGCCGCCTCGAGCATCGCCTCGCGCGGGGACTTGAGCACGAGCGACGTGGTGGCCTGGACGTGGGGGTACTTCACCAGCCAGGGCGCCACCGCCCGCTCCAGCACGGCCCCGCATACCCGGCGCAGTCTCTCCTCGTCACCGAACAAGGAGAGGTCCCCGTCCGGCGCCGCCCCGGGCTCCCAGCAGCCGTACACGGCCCTCAGCCGCCAGCCGCGCAGCGCCGCCTCCTCGAAGGCGGAGGCCAGCGCGACGTCCGCACCGGCCGAACCGTCCACCCCGACGACCACCAGGCCGTCGCGGGTCGCCGCGGACCGTACGACCACGACGGGGCGGTCGGCTTCGGCCGGCACGCGCAGTGCCGTTGAACCCACGGGCACCTCGTCCGGCTCGTGCGAGCCGATCACGATCAGCTCGGCGCCGTGCCCCTCGTGCACGAGGGCCGGGGCGGAGCTGCCGTCATGCAGCCGCTTGTGCACCTTCAGGCCCGGAGCCATGTCCCGTGCCAGTGCCGCGCCGTGGTCGAGCAGGTGCCCGCCCATCCGGCGGACGATGGCCAAGCCCTCGTAATCGATGTAGCTGATCGGGTACGGCCAGCGCCAGACGTGGCAGACCGTCAGCGGCAGCCGCCGCAGCCGGGCTTCGTCCACCGCCCACCGCAGGGTGCGCTCACTCTCGCTGCTTCCGTCGTAGCCGACGACCACATGGCTCATGACGTCCTCCTGTCTCCGGTTCCATGACACTCCAGAGCTCATTGCCGGGACAGGGCCGAACGGCCCTGCGCGCGGGGCCTTCCGCCTGCGGCTCGGGATCCTCGCCCGGCTCTCGACCGCCAGGCCGGTCTTCGGCGCGTGTCAGGATGGCCTGGCCGCCTGACGCCGGGGCCGCACGATGAAAGGACGCCCACCGTCCGGTGGGCGTCCTTGCTGTCTCGGTCAGGTCACTTGAGGATCGGGAAGCGCTGGGCGAGCTTGGTGTTGCTCCACCATTCGCCGAGGCCGAGGGTGTCGCCGGCCTTGACAAGGGCGAGTCCGGCCAGGACGAGGGCGTAGATGAGGTGGTCGTCCATGAAGGGGTTGTTCTCCGGGGGCAGGACGGCCGTCCACATCAGGACCAGCAGCAGCGCGCCGCTGGCGGCGGCGATCCGCATCGCGATGCCCAGGATGAGCGCGGCGCCGATGCCGGCGAGGCCGATCATGAAGAGCCAGTCGGCCCAGGCCGCTCCCGCCAGGTCGTTGTAGAGGCCGGCGAAGGGGCCCTTGGGGGCGTTGGCCAGGAAGCCCTCGGTGGGGCTGGCGCCGTCGATCCACGCCTTGCCGGCGGGGGTGGCGTAGCCGAGGCCGAACAGCTTGTCGATGAAGGCCCAGGCGAAGATCCAGCCCAGCGCGATCCGGGTCACGGCCCAGACGTAGCGTGCCGCGGGCGACTCGGTGAGGGGGGCGGGGGTCACCACCCGGATGATGGTGCTCTGCCCTTTGCGGGTCTTGTGCTCGCTGACTGCCATGGCCCTTCGCCTTCTCTCGTTCGGCCTTTTCCCTTCACCAACGAGTCAACCGCCGCGCCATCCGCCGCCCTAGGACCGTAGGGGCACCCCCGACAGGACCAAGGTCCCCAAGCCGGGTGGTCCGAAGGGATCGACCGCCCGCGAGTCCAGGTCTCCGAGACGAATCCGAGGCGAGCGGGCCGTTGCGCGTTCTTCGCCTGCGGACGGACCGTCGGCCGGTCACCGCGGCGCCGGTTCCGGCGTGGTGGCGCCCGGTCCCTCTTCGGTGGCCGGCCGCCCCCGCCGTTTCCCCCTGCGCTTCGGGCGCCTGTGCGTCAGAAGCACGGCGACCGCGGCGACGAGGACGCCTGCGGCCGCCGCACAGCCGACGGGGATGGTGAACAGGGCATGGCGTACCGCGTCCGGCGCCTGCTGGGCCACCACGATCGCGGCCATCATCAGGACGAACCAGCCGAATGCCTGGCGGAGCCGCGCCGGATCGAGGCGTCCGCCCAGCCGTGCGCCGACCAGGCCGCCCACGACGGCCGCGCCGGTCACCGCCAGGGCCAGCGGCCAGTCGATGCCGACGCCGGACAGGTATCCGGCGAGGCCGGCGAAGGACTTCATCGCGATGACCAGCAGCGAGGTGCCGACCGCGGCGGGCATCGACAGGCCGCCGAGCAGAGCGAGCGCTGGAACGACGAGGAATCCTCCGCCCGCCCCGACCAGTCCCGTGACGATTCCGACGATCACTCCTTCGGCCAGAATCCGCGGCATCGGGCGTTCGACCGGGCGACCCGCGACGGCGGGGCGGCTGCGGAGCATCGCGATCGCGGTCACGGCCATCATCACCGCGAAGGCGGCCAGCAGTACACCGGCGGGTATGTAGGCCGCCAGCCGTCCACCGGTGTAGGCGCCGGCCATACCCGCGCCGCCGAACAGCAGTCCGGTGCGCCAGCGGACCTGCCCGGCTCGGGCGTGCGGCAGAAGACCGGCCAACGCGGTTCCTCCCACCACGAACAGCGACATGGCGATCGCCTGCTTGGCCTCGACCCCTGCCACGTAGACCAGGATCGGCACGGTGAGTATGGACCCGCCGCCGCCGAGCAGCCCGAGCGAGATGCCGACGGCGACCGAGGCGAGCAGTGTCAGCGCGAGCGTCAGCATGGCCGCCGGTCCCGCAAGAGGGCGACCACGTCCTCGGCGTTGCAGGCCGGTGCCCGGTTGAAGGGCAGCCGAGCCAGGAGCATGCCCATCGCGCAGGTGTTGGTGAACGCCGCGACCGCCAAGCCGGCGCCGATCACGGCCGCGAGCCATTGGAGCCCGGGGACGGCAATGCCGCCCAGGACGCCGACCACCACCAGAAGCCCGGCGACCAGGCGCACCTGCCGCTCCAGGTCCCAGCGGGCCCGGCCGAGGTTGATCGGCGCGCCCGCCGCCTCCCAGGCGACGATCCCGCCGTCCAGGACGTGTACTTTGGCCAGCCCCGCCTCGGCGAGTGCGTGCTCGGCCTGAGCGGCGCGGGCGCCGGTCCGGCAGACCAGCACCACCTCCTGCAGGGAGCCGCGCAGCTCGTCGCGGTGCTCCCGGAGCGTGTCGAGAGGGACGTTGTAGGAGCCTGGGATGTGCGCCGCGGCGAACTCGGCGGGGGTGCGCACGTCCAGCATGCGCGGCCCGTCCGGGGCGGCGATGCGGTCGCGCAGGGACGCAGGGCCGATCTTCGGGGAGAGCTTGGCCATCTCGGTTTCACCCTTCGCGGTCTGGGCCGTTCCGGACCCGGTGCGGGCCGGGCCCGGAATCGGAGGCTGTGAATCGACGACGTGAGGCGCCGTGCGCGGTGACCGTCGGGGTCACGCGGCGGCTGCAACGACCGGAAGCCCGGACAGTCCGTCCGCGTCGTACCGGTCATCGACGGCGACGACGCGCCGCCCCGCGGCGGCCAGGAACGAGGCGGCCACGGCGGCGCGGTAGCCGCCCTGGCAGTGGACCCACACTTCGCCTTCGGGCACCTCGTCCAAGCGCTGCGGCAGGTCCTGCAACGGGATGTGCACGGCACCGTCGATGTGGGACTGCTCCCACTCCGCGGCACGGCGGACGTCCAGCACCACGACCGGCCGGTGGTGCCGCACGGAGGCCAGCTCGTCGAACGACGCCCTCGGGAAGGAGGCCGGCCGCTCCCCGGCCGCCCAGCGCCCCGGGCCGCCGGTGGCCGAGGCCGCCGGGCGGTCGATGCCGATGCGGACCAGCTCACGTTGCGCGGCGGCCACATCATCGGGCGTTTCGCCAAGCAGCGTCAGCGGCGTACCCCACGGGACGAGCCAGCCGAGGTAGGTCGCGAAACTCCCGTCCAGCCCGAAGTTGAGCGTCCCCGCCATGTGCCCGGCCGCGAACGCCGTACGGTTCCGCAGATCGACCACCCATTCCCCCGCCTCGATGCGCCGCCGGAGTTCGGTCGCGTCCGCGCGGTGCGGTTCCGACAGGTCGGGCGCCTCCGGTCCAGCACTGTTGGCCGGGCCCATGTGGACGTAGTAGGCGGGGTAGGCGTCCAATCCGGCCAGCAGTGTCTCCACATAAGCCTTCTCTTCGAGGACGAGAGCGGGGTTGACGCGCTTCTCCCGGCCGATCGTCGACGCCTCGGCCCGCGACTGGGTCGCGGAGCAGAAGCTGCCGAATCCGTGGGTCGGGAAGATCGCGGCTTCGTCCGGCAGCTCGCGCGCCAGCCGGTGCGCGGAGCCGAACTGGGCGGTCACCAACTCTTGGGTGTGGGCCGGGCCGAGGAGGTCCGGGCGTCCCGTGGATCCGTACAGCAGCGATCCGCCGGTGAACACCGCCGGCGCCCGGTCCGGAACGTCCAAGACGTAAGCCAGGTGCGTGAAGGTGTGGCCCGGCGTCGCCAGAACCCGCACGCGCATCCGCTCACCCACCTGGATCACGTCGCCGTCGGCCACCGCGTCATGCTCGAAGGCCACCGAGTCGGCGGCGTTGACGTGGTACGCGGCCCCCGTCGCCCTGGCCAGGGCCAGCCCGCCGGTCACGTAGTCGTTGTGGATATGAGTCTCGAAGACATCAACGACGGGCACCTGCCGCTCCTGGGCCAGGGCGAGCACCCGGTCGATGTCGCGCTGCGGATCGACCACGAAGGCGACCTCGCCGTCGCTGACGAAGTAGCTGCGGTCCCCCAACGTGGGTGTGTCGATCGGAACGATCTCGACCATCGAACTGCCCCTTCCACTCCTCAGACGGGTTCTCCCGACCCCCGGCCGGGTCCATACCCCCCGGGGTATGTGATGGACAGTAATCGAAGGTCCATCCGACACGCAAATACCCCCAGGGGTATCTCTGCCCGCAACATCCCCGCCCGGCCGGGCACCGGCCGCGACAATCCCGGCCACCGCCTGGGCCAGCACAATCCCGGCCGGGCCGTATACCCTGGTGGGTATTAGGAGGGCAACGTGGAACTCAAGGCAGACTCGCTGGCCGATGTCGTCGTCCGCCTGCGACGTGCGCAGGGACAACTCGGCGGCGTCATCCAGATGATCGAGGACGAGCGGGACTGCAAGGACGTGGTCACGCAGCTGGCGGCGGTCTCACGGGCACTGGACCGCGCCGGATTCAAGATCATCGCAACCGGTCTGGACAAGTGCATTCGAGAGGGCACCGACCCTGAGCAGATCGAAGTAGACCGCGCCCAGCTGGAAAAGCTCTTCATGAGCCTCGCGTGATCCCAGCCGCGGACAGCCGGTAACTGCATCCGCCCCGGCCGGGCCGCACCCCCACGCCGGCAGCGAGCGACACCGTCCCCACCGCGAAGTCCCCGCGCGGAATGCCATCGACGAGGCACTCCGCCCGGGCGTCACCCAAGGTTGCGCAGCATGCGTCACCCATGCCGCGGTCAAGCAGGTGGTGGCACCCCAGGACTCCCATGGAGAGGGGCTTCCCCCGAAAAAGCGGCAGAGCCGAAAACCCCGTACAGTCCCGTCCAGTCAAGGCAACCCACGTTCCCGGTCCACCCCGAATCGGGTGGCTTGCTCATGTGGGGCAACACCCAATGGACATAACTGCATGTGGTTGACGGACCCAGATCCCGAGAAATGGACCGCCACGCGACGAAGGTCCACCGGCCGTTCGCGAAGGCGTGCACGAGGGCGGTCTCCAGGTGCCGTTCGAGGGCGGCAACCGCGCCGCAACCGACCGGTCTTTCTGGCGGTCGGTGAGCAGGCCGGCGCCGGTGTGCAGCGTCCTCGACCATCCGCAGCTTGTAGGAGGCGGTGAAGGTCCGCCGCTTGGACCGGCCGGTCCGCGGCCCGTCACCAGAAGGGATCGTGGCTGGCCATCGTCACTCTGCTCAGCACCCGTTCTCGCCCTGTTCGCAGCAGCTAGAAAACTTCATCCCCTCGTGTCCCACCTGAGCCTGACCTGGTGCGCCTGCTCGAAGGGTGTCCGCATACCGGTAACAATCTGTCGACGACGCGTGAATACTGACCCCCAGGCGACGGCCGAAATCTGACCCCCCACTGTCACTGTGGAGGGTGATCAAGGTGGAGGACTGGGCGGAGATCCGCCGGTTGCACCGGGCTGAGGGCATGCCGATCAAGGCGATCGCCCGGCGGATGGGCATCTCGAAGAACACCGTCAAGCGGGCGCTGGCGGCCGATGAGCCGCCCAAGTACCGGCGGGCGGGGAAGGGCTCGATCGTGGACGCGGCCGAGCCGGCGATCCGCCAGTTGTTGGCGGAGTTCCCGGACATGCCCGCGACGGTGATCGCCGAGCGGATCGGCTGGGAGCGGTCGATGACGGTGCTCAAGGACCGCATCCGGCAGTTGCGGCCGCAGTACAAGCCGGTTGATCCGGCGTCGCGGACGGCGTATCAGCCCGGTGAGCTGGCGCAATGCGATCTGTGGTTCCCGCCGGCGAAGGTGCCGGTGGGAGCCGGGCAGCAGACCAGCCCGCCGGTGCTGGTGATGGTGTCGGGGTATTCGCGGTGGATGCTGGCGCGGATGCTGCCCTCGCGGGCGGCCGGGGACCTGTTCGCCGGGATGTGGGCGCTGCTGCGCCTGCTGGGCGCGGCGCCCAAGACGCTGGTGTGGGACAACGAGGGCGCGATCGGGCAGTGGCGGGCAGGGGGTCCGGTCCTGACCGCCGAGGCCAACGCGTTCCGCGGCACCCTGGGCATCAAGATCGTGCAGTGCCGCCCCGCCGATCCCGAAGCCAAGGGCCTGGTCGAGCGAGCAAACGAGTATCTGGAGACCTCGTTCATGCCGGGCCGGTCCTTCACCGGCCCGGGCGACTTCAACGCCCAGCTGGACCACTGGCTGGCGCATCGCGCCAACGTCCGTCACCACCGGCGGATCGAGTGCCGGCCCGCCGACCGGATCGCCACCGACACCACGGCGATGGTGCCGCTGCCGCCGGTCGCACCGGTGGTCGGCTGGCGCACGTCCACGCGGCTGGCCCGCGACCACTACGTCCGGATCGCCTCCAACGACTACTCGGTGCATCCTTCGGTGATCGGTCGGCTGGTCGAGGTCGTCGCCGACCCCGAGCAGGTGAGGGTCACCTGCGGCGGGCAGCAGGTCGCCGCGCACCCGCGCTGCTGGGCGGTCCACCAGACCATCACCGACCCCGCGCACGCCCAGGCGGCCGCGACGATGCGGCGGCTGCGCCTGCAGACCACCCGGCCACCCGCCGACACCGAGGTCGAGCAGCGGCGGCTGACCGACTACGACGCCGTCCTGGGAGTCCAGGACATCGGTGCCGCCGGCATCGAAGGGGTGGCGTGATGGCGCCCGGCACCAAGACCACCACCCCGAAAGCCACCGCAGCGGGCGCCGCGACCAGCGCCGGCGGCCGCAATATCGAGGCCGAGTTGGCCTACCTCACCCGGGTGCTCAAGGCGCCGTCGCTGCACGCCGCCGCCGCTCGTCTGGCCGAGCGGGCTCGGGACGAGTGCTGGACGCACGAGGAGTTCCTGGCCGCCTGCCTGCAACGTGAGGTCGCCGCCCGCCAGGCCCACGGCGGCGAGGCCCGCATCCGTTCGGCCCGCTTCCCCGCCCGCAAAGCCTTGGAGGACTTCGACTTCGACCACCAGCGCTCCGCCCGACGCGAGGTCATCGCCCACCTGGGCACCTTGGACTTCGTCGCCGCCCGCGAGAACGTCGTCTTCCTGGGCCCGCCGGGAACTGGCAAGACCCACCTGTCGATCGGGCTGGGCATCCGCGCCTGCCAGGCCGGACACCGCGTCGCCTTCGCCACCGCCGCCGAGTGGGTCGCCCGCCTGGCCGACGCGCACGCCGCCGGACGCCTGCAAGACGAACTGACCCGGCTCGCCCGCGTCCCGGTCCTGATCGTCGACGAGGTCGGCTACATCCCCTTCGAAGCCGAGGCCGCCAACCTGTTCTTCCAGCTGGTCTCGTCCCGTTACGAGCGGGCCTCGCTGATCGTGACCAGCAACAAGCCGTTCGGCCGCTGGGGCGAGGTGTTCGGCGACGACGTCGTCGCAGCAGCCATGATCGACCGCCTCGTCCACCACCGCCGAGGTCATCAGCCTGAAGGGAGACAGCTACCGCCTCAAGAACCGCGACCTGGGCCGCGTCCCCGCGGCCAACACCACCAACAACGAGCAGTAACGACCGACAACATCAGGGGGTCAACTTTCAGACGTCGCCAGGGGGTCAGAATTCGGCCGTCGTTGACACAATCTCTGCAAACAACCCTTGGTGGCTTCGCCAGCCGGGCGAGCGCCGTCCGTTGCCGCAGGCGAAGGCTGATTGCGCCGACCCGTCCATCCCGGGCCGCGAGCACCGGTTCGGTGCTCGCGAGGAGCTGCTGCTCCTGGCCCTGCAGTGTCGATCGGCTGGACGCCGAGGTGGGCGAGAAGGGCAGCGGCAAGGTCTTCACGGGAGGAGCTCCAGCGTAAGTTGCGATCGTGGGGATTCACACCATGGGGGCTTGGCTTTCGACTGCGAGTTCGCCCGCTCCGTACATCGCCAGGGTGCGGTCCAGGTCGTTGAGGGCGAAGGCCTGGGTGGTGTGGATGTTGCGCCATGCCTGCTCGATGGCGTTGCCGGTACGTATTACCGCTCCCCCGGAGTGCTCGAAGAGCTGGTCCACCGCTGCGGCTGCGCGCTGCGTCGCCACAACCTGGTCGCGCCGGATCCGGCGGCGCACGGCCATGGGGATGGGGCGGGCGGCCTCCGCGTACTGGGTGAGTTCGCGCATGTCGCGCATGAGCTGCAGCGATGAGGCGTCGATGTCGGCGCTCGCCGCGGCCAGGCGGGCGCTGTTGAAATCGTCGCTGCCGAACTCCAGCCCCTCCCATGCCATGCCGAGACGGGCGCGCAGCCATCCGACCAGCATGGAGTACGCGCCCTCCGCCATGCCGATGACGGGCGCGGCCGCGGCGGCGGCGAACATCGACGGGAGCGGCAGCCGGTACAGCGGGCCGGTGTTCTCCTCCTGGCCCGGGGTGGCGCACCGCAGGCACGGAGCGAAGCTGAGCGCGCGGTGTGCGGGGACGAGGACATCGACGGCGACCAGGTCGTGGGCCGCCGTCGCACGCAGTCCAACGGTGTCCCAGTTGTGCTCGATCCGCAGGTCGGCCATGGGGACGAGGAAGGTGGCGAGATCGGCGGGTGAGCCGTCCGAGGCGGCGATCATGCCCCCGAGCAGGGCCCAGTCCGCGTGCTCGCAGCCGGTCGCCCAGCTCCAGCGCCCCTCCAGCCGGTATCCCTCCGGCACCTCGGCCACGTGGCCCGTCGCCGCATAGGCGGCCGTCAGAAGCGCATCGGGCGCGGAACCCCACACGTCGCGCTGTGCCCTGGGGGGAAAGAGGGCCAGATGCCACGCGTGCACGGCGAACCAGCTCGCGAGCCAGCCGGTTGACCCGCAGGCCGCCGAGACGTCCCGGATGACCTCGAAGAAGTCGGCTACGTCCGACTCCGCTCCACCTGAATCACGGGGTACCAGCAACCGGAACACTCCGGCCGAGGTGAGGTCCTCAATCGACGCATGCGGGACGATACGGTCGCGATCGGCTTGGGCTGCTCTCTCCCGCAGCATGGGAAGGACCTCGGCCAGCGCCTTCCGCGTCGCCTCGACGGTCATCGGTACTCCTCCCCGGTGGGCGGGTGGGCCGGCGGGCGCCTCGCGGCCGCCGGCCACCGTCATGGCGCCCGCTCCTCCTCACCCGGGACGGGGAGCAGCCCTTCGCGGACGGCCTGCTCGACGCTGCCGCGCATCGCCTCGCAGGTGGGAGTGACGCTGTGCATGACGTCCGGCCGGTGGTCCCGCCACAGCTCCGCGCAGGCGCCTGTGTCGGTCGTCCACTGGATCTCGGTGTGCGCGAGGCTGTTCTTCTTCACCAGGACGCACGTCCCGCAGCGGCGGCAGGACACCGGATGCACGCCGTCTCCCTCCGGCCCGGTCAGGACTCGGCCTGCGGGGGTCCGACCGTGACGAGACGGCCCTCGGCCAGGTTCTCCTCGACTTCCTTGTGCCAGAACTCTCTGGCGCGCGCAGTGTCGATCTCGAACTCGAACCGCTGGGTCATCTCCGGCGTGACGTCCTCCACGTCCACGTAGAACTGCTCATACCATCGGCGCAACTGGTAGACGGGGCCGTCCTCCTCGCACAGCAGCGGGTTGTCGATCTTGGTTTTGTTCTTCCAGATCTCCACGTCCTGCAGGAAGCCCGTCTCCACCGCCTTGGCGACCGCGGCGCAGTACTGCTCGGCGTCCCGGTCGCTCATCCCGTCGATCTTCCTGACCATCACGCCCCACTGGAGCACGAAGCTGGTCGGGGACACCGGGTAGTGGCAGTTGATGAGGATGCTCTCCATGGTCCGCCCCGCCACGGTGCTCCGCAGCGGGTTGATCATGTAGGACGGCCCGTAGTAGGCGGCCTCGGAGATGGTCATCTTGTCGGCCGACGAGCCGGTTCCCAGATCGACGTCCGGGCGCGAGCTGCTCCTCATGTACTGCCAGGCGGTGTGCCCTTCGAAGACGTTCTTGAAATAGGTCGGGAACGAGTAGTGGATGTAGAAGAAGTGCGCCATGTCCACGACGTTGTCGACGATCTCCCGGCAGTGGGAGTTCTCGACCAGGATTCGATTCCAGGTGAAGGACGTCCATTCCGGCGAGCCGAACTGCTCGATCTCGGGAATCGTCACCTCGGGTGGGGGCGGGTTGCCCTGCGGGTCGTGCCAGACGAACAGTTGGCCGTTGCGCTCCAGCGTCGTCCACGAGCGGGTGCGGGCCCGCGGCGGCACGCGCCGGGCGTACGGGATCTTCGCGCACCGGCCGTTGCCCGACCAGCGCCAGTCGTGGAACGGACAGGCGATCTCGTCGCCCTTCACCGTTCCCTCGCTGAGGTCACCGCCCATGTGGGGGCAGTAGGCGTTGAGGACGTTCAGCTTGCCGGCACTGTCGGCGAAGACGACCAGCTTGGCGCCGAACGCCTCCACCGCGTGCGGCTTGCCGTCGCGGAATTGCTCAAGGAGGCCGAGGCAGTGCCAGCCTCGCGCGTAACGCGCGGGCGGCGCGGTCGCCTCGATGACACGGACTCCGTCGCCGTCGGCGGTCTGAGGAGTGGTCACAAAAAGCTCCAGAGTCGAGTGGCGATGTCGGTTCGGAACGGCTCGTCGCATGCCGGGGACGCACGCGACGAGCCGTTTCGGGTGACTGTGAAGTGCATCTCTCTCTGTTTCGAAGTTAGGAGGCGCGCCAAGCCCCTCAACAGGAGTTCTCCCACTGACTGGGAGATCGGAACCGGCGCTCCACGTCGGCTTCCGGCCGCCCCGCCGGCCGGAAGGCGAAGAGCCGTCCGCCGGTTCCGGCGGACGGCCCTTCGGTTTTCGGCTTCTCCTGGATGCTGTGGCGGCCGGTCAGGCAGGGAAGGCGAGTTCGGCGGGCTGGGCGTTCGCCGGGTCGGTGATCTCGCCGATGCGCGCCGCGACGGTCTCGGGGCTCAGCTCCGGGTCGTGGATACCGGGGGTGCCGACCATGACCATGCGGGAGACATAGCCGCCCGCCGCGTTGAGCACCTCCCCGGTGATCGCGCAGTCCGGGTGGGCCAGGTAGGCGCCGACCGGGGCCACCATCTCCGGGGGCATCTGCTCGTGCATGAACTCGACGGTGCCGGGTGGAAGGGCCGGGCCGGCGACGTCCATCATCCGGGTGCCGGCTCCGGGGGCGACGGCGTTGACCTTGATGCCGTGCGGAGCGCCGGCGACCGCGAGGTTGCGGGTGAAGCCGTAGACGGCTCCCTTGGCCGCGCCGTAGTGCACCATGTCCGGCTGGCCGGTCAGCGCGGCCGACACGGTGTTGACGACGCGCCCGCTCCCGGAGGCCACCAGGTGCGGCCAGGCCGCCCGGGCCAGCAGCAGGCTGCCGAGATAGTGCACGTCGAGGAAGGACTGGTAGACCTCGGGCTCCAGATCCTCGAACCTGCCGATGCGGTAGTTGCCGGCGTTGTTGACGACGGCGTCGACGCGTCCGAACTCCTCGACGGCGAGAGCGACGATGGCCTCCACGCCCTTGGGGTCGGCGACGGAGTCGGCGCTGGCCACGGCGGTCCCGCCGGCGGCCTCGATCTCGGCGGCGACGGCGGCGGCCGGCTCGGCCGACGGGTCCCGGCCGTCGGTGTCGCCGCCCAGGTCGTTGACGACGACGGAGGCTCCGCGGGCCCCCAGCAGGTGAGCGTAGGCGCGGCCGATGCCGCGGGCGGCACCCGTCACGATGACGACGCGGCCGGTGAAGTCGAGCATGGAAGAGTCCTTTGTATCGGTGAAGCAGTGGGTGCGGCGCGGCCCCGGTCGGCCGGTCGCCTTTCGTCCGGGGCCGCCGGGGGTCAGGGCCGGGACGCGCCGCCGGAGACGCCGACGCGGGCCTGCCAGATGGACCCCTGGCCGCCCTCCCGGGACTTGGCGAAGTCGTAGACCTCGAACCCGCAGGCCACGTACAGGGTCCGCCGGTCCGCACCGCCGAGCACGCACGCGGTGCTCGAACCCGCCTCGGCCTGGGGGATGGTCACCTGGCCGAGGATCTCGCCGCCTTCGGCGAACCTGGTCACGCGGCCGCTGATCGGGAAGGCCACCCAGGCGGCGCCCTCTGCGTCCAGGCACATGCCGTCGGGCAGCTCGTCGAGCTCCGCGAACAGCCGGTGGTTCGACAGTTCCCCATCGCCGGCGATGTCGAAGGAGGTGACCTTGTTGGCGAACGCCTCGGCGGTGACGAGCCGGCCGCCGTCCGCGGTCACCGCGACGCCGTTCGCACCCATGAGGTGCTCGGTACCCGCCGCGATCCTGGCGGCCCCGCCCGGCTCGACGATGATGATCGGGGACGGCGCGGGCTCCTCGCCCTTCCACAGGTCGAAGCCCAGCTGCGTCACATACGCCCGCCCGGAGGCGGTGACGACCATGTCGTTGATCGGACCGGCCGCCAGGTCCCGCAGGTCGGCGTAGACCTCCGCCCTGCCGTTCTCGACCACCAGCACGACTTTCTCGAACATGGAGTTCACCAGGAGCCGGCCGTCCGGCAGGTGCCCCGTGCCGGCCGGAACGAGCTCGGCCCCGTCCAAGGGCTCCCGGCCGGAGACGTCCGCGATGGTCTCGGCCTCGCCGTTCTCGGTCAGTGACACGACACGGCGGTTGTACATGTCGGAGAAGTGGAAGCGGTCGGCGTGCCAGCGCGGGCACTCGGTCCAGCTGAAACCCTGCGCCAGGCGCTCGGCGGTGTAAGTCTCCATGAACCCTCAATCACATGCTTGTTCGGCGAGTGGGCTGACTTCATGGAGAGAGAGCACGTCATAGAAGAGAGGAAGCGGGCGGCGGCCGGAGCCTCGGCCCGCGTGAGACATCGTTTCCCCCGGCGCGTCCCCGGCGCCGCATCATGGAGGGTCTCCATGGGAAACGATGTTGGGGCGACAGCATAGGCATGCGGTCCCGTTCAAGGGAAGAGCTCGGCGCCGAAGACTTCCCCGCCCCGGACCTCCTCCTGGCGTGGACGGGAAGGTCTCACGCTGAGCGGGTGCACGCCTTGCCGTCCGCCGGCTTCCGAGCGGCTACCCGGCCGCGGCGCGCCCGGCTCGGCGGCCGAAGAACGTGCCGTCACCGATCGACGTGCCGCTGACGTAGCCCTCGCCGTGGATGCCGGACGAGGCCCGGCCCGCCGCGTACAGGCCGGGAATCGGGCGGCCGGTCACATGCAGCACCTCTCCGTCCACGGTGGTGTGGAGCCCACCGAGGGTGAAGCCCGAGATCCCGGTGGCCTCGCGGCGGTTCTCCGCCATCCGCGCCAGGACACGCGGGTCTATCGCTGCGAAAGGCGGCTTCAACTCGCGCAGCCATCTGGGGTTCTTGTGGAAGAGGGGGTCCTGCCCGAGGGCCGCATGGCGGTTGTACATCGTGACCGTGCTCTCCAGCGCGCCGTCCGGCATTCCCAGGTCCCTCTCAAGTTCGGCGAGGGTCTCGGCGGCATGGTCCGGTGGCATGCCCGCGGGATTACGGGAGGAGAGGGAGGCGAAGCTCTCCTCGTCGAGGATCACCCACCACGGAGCGGGCTGGTGGAGCGCGGCGTGGCTGAAGAGGCCGGGGTAGACGTCTTCGTTGATGAAGCGCTGCCCGAGCGCGTTGACCAGCAGTCCTCGGCAGGCCGCCTCGGGTGTGACGATCAGTGCCGCCTCCACGGACGCCATGCGCCGCGTCGCGGCTCCGAGCGCGCCGGCCATGCGGATCCCGCTGCCGTCGTCGCCCCCGTCGCTGACCTTGCCGTGCCCCAGCAGCAGCGGGGCGTGGTGGGCGAGCATCTCCTCGTCGTCGACGAAGCCGCCGGTGGTGAGGATCACGCCCTTGCGGGCCCGGTAGCGCACCTCCGCACCGAAGTGCCTGGCCACTACGCCCGCCACCCGCCCCGAGCCGTCGACCACGAGGGCGGACGCCCGGGTGTCGGTGTGGACATGCGCGCCGGCTCCGGTCACCGCGGCGGCGAGCCTGTCCATGAGCAGGCCGCCCGCGAACCCCTCCATGGGAGGACGATGGCCCCGCGGAGCAGGACGGGCGAGGGCCGTGTACGGCCAGGCGTTCTCACCGAGCCACATCAGCCCGTCCTTCGTCGGAGCCATCCAGCCCGGCGCGTCGTACAGGGACTCCTCGAAGGGCACCCCGCGGGCACGGAACCACTCGAAGTGCTCCACGCTGCCCTCGCAGTAGAGCCGCAGCTTCTCCTCGTCGGCATGGGGTCCGAGCGCGGCGTGCAGGTAGGCGTACATGTCCTCGGGGGTGTCTTCGAACCCGCACGCGCTCTGCACGCGGGTGCCTCCGCCCAGGTAGATCTCTCCGCCGGACTGGGCCGTGGACCCGCCCGGTCCGGAGAACCGCTCCAGCACCAGGACGCGGGCCCCGGCGGCCGCGGCCTCGTAGGCGGCGGCCGCCCCGGCGCACCCGAACCCGACGACCAGGACGTCGGTCTCGTGGTGGAAGCGCTCCACCGAGGCCAGCGGGACCGGTTCGGCCGCGGCCCGGAAGTCGGGTGACGGTGCTTCGGCATGGTCGTTCGTCATGCGGGTCCCCTCCTGGACGCGTCCGGCCGTAGCGCCTGCGCGCTCTCGAATGCCGGAGGTCGCCAGCGTAGGGAGAGGTCCGCCCGCCTGAAGAGGCCACCTTCCCACTGGCCGGGAAGGAGCGCCCCCGCCGGCCGCCGCTCTCGCCGGATCAGGCGGCGAGGGGAATTTCTCCCGTAGAGCGGGAGACGCACCAGCCGCCGTCTCGTCCGATCTGGTCGCATGTAGCTCAGATCACACTCTGCCGGGCAGGACGGAACCGCATGACCGAAGGCTCGGACGGTACTCCGGTGTCGATGATCGAGCGGGTCGTGCGGGTGCTCGACACGTTCGACGGGGCGACCCGGCTCTCGCTGGCCGAGGTGGCTCAGCGCAGCGGGCTGCCGCGCTCCTCCGCGCACCGCATCCTGGACCGGCTCGTCGCGGTCCGATGGCTGTCGCGCGAGGGGAACGACTACCGGCTCGGCATCCGCATGCTGGAGCTGGGCTCTCTGGCTCTCCGCCAGGACGCGCTGCACGACGCCGCGCTGCCCGTGATGCGCCGTCTGCACGCCGCCACCCGCCAGGTCGTCCACCTCGCCGTGCTCAATCGCAGGGAGATCGTGTACCTGGAGAAGATCGGCGATCCTTCGCACATGGACCTGCCGCCTCGGATCGGCGGCCGCGCGCCCGCGTACTGCACGGGCGCGGGCAAGGCGATCCTCGCCTACTCGGACGAGAGGACCGTGCAGGAGGTGCTCGACGGCGGGCTGCGTGCGCGCACACGCTTCACGATCACTGAGCGCACCAGGTTCCTCCGCGAACTGCGCCAGGTGCGCGAGCGCGGCGTGGCGTTCGACCGCGAGGAGTCCGTGCCGGGCATCGGATGCGTCGCCGCCGCGGTGCGCGGCCCCGGCAAGGCCGTCGCGGCGCTGTCGGTGTGCGGGCCGATCCGCCAGCTCGACCTGACCCGGCTGGCTCCCGCCGTCCAGCAGAGCGCGCTGCGGATCTGGCGGACGGTCGGGCGCGGCGCGCCCAGGCCGGGACGGAACGGCGGCGGTCCTGCCGCCGCCGGTGACTGGCCCGCCGGAATGCTCGACGCCTGGGCGACCTGGCCGCGCTTGACCGACTGGTTCTGATCGCTGACGAGCCGTTCCGGACCGCTGCGTCCGGCCCCCGGCCGGGCGTCCTCGGCACGTCGGGCGGCCGGTCAGCCCCTCTTTCTCCCTCTCAGCGGGAGGCCCTCCACCGCGGACGCCGCGCCCCTTCGCCCCGTTGCGCCACTTCACCGAGGTGTGCCCGGTGAACGGGAGGCGCCGTGTACATGTGGCAGCGGTCACACCCACAGTCTCCCTGCACGCAATGCCGACCAGGGCAGCGCGGGATCGAAGGAGACCACGTCGTCATGAGACTCAGCACGACCACGAAGACCGGAGGGATCGTCCTCGCCTTCGCCTTGGCCGCCACCGCATGCGGATCGAGCCGATCGGGAGACTCGGTCACCGGCGCCGACGGCTCGACCCCGGCCGCCTCGGCCAAGGCGTTCGGCGACCTCGCCTCGCCGTGCGGGCCCGGCTCCGCGAAGGGCGCGACCGACCAGGGCGTCACCGACACCGAGATCCGTATCGGCTACGGCGACGACCGGGGCTTCACCTCCGCGCCGGGTCTCGGCGAGGAGAACGGCGACGCGATCGACGCGATGATCAAGTGGTGCAACGCGCAGGGCGGCATCCTCGGCCGCAAGATCACCGGAACGCGGTACGACGCCGCGCTGACCAACGCCGCCGCGGTGATGCAGAAGGCGTGCAAGTCCGATTTCATGCTGGTCGGACAGGGGTTCGCTTACGACGAGGCCGCCGAGCCCATCCGGGTCGGCTGCGACCTGCCCTCGGTACCGTCCTACACCGTCGGCCCGAACGCCGGCATGGGGCCCGACAAGTTCGAGCCGATGCCGTTCCCGGCCGACCGCTACAACGCCTCCGGGCTGGCCCAGACGCTCAAGCTCGTCCCCGAATTCGGGAAGAGCCCGACGATGGTGCTCTCCGACTCGCCGCCGGTCAAGGCCGCCAGCGCGAAGGTCGCCGCGGTCCTCGGGCAGCTGGGCGTCGAGGTCAAGGACTGCGGCATCTCGATGAGCCAGAACGGCGAGGCCAACTACGTGCCGTTCGCCCAGAAGTTCAAGGACTGCGACGCTTCAGCCCTCTGGACGAGCAACGGCCCGATCCCCAGCCAGATGGGGCTGTTCGAGGCGCTCGGCAGGACCGGCGCCAAGCCGCCGAAGGTCGTCGAGTCGCAGTGGTACAGCGAGATCGCCTCGCAGTGGAACGGCAAGTCCCGCACGGCGGACGGGCTCGTCACCTCGCTGTACTTCCAGCCCTTCGAGAACGCCGCCCAGGCCCCCGCGGTGAAGCAGTACCTCGACCTGGTCAAGGCGGACGGCAACAAGCCGGCGCTCCTGGGCATGTCCGCGGCGTCGGCGTTCCTGCTCTGGGCGACCAGCGCGAAGGGGTGCGGTGACACCCTCACCCGCGACTGCATGGTCAAGGGCCTCTCCGAGGTGCACGAGTGGACCGGCGGCGGCCTGCACGCCCCGAGCGACCCGGGCGGCAACCTGCCGAGCGAGTGCGCTCTGGTCGTCCGGCTGGACGGCGACACGTGGAAGCAGGTGTCCCCCGAGAAGCAGGGTGAGTTCGGCTGCGACAAGAGCAAGGTCGTCGAGCTCGATCCCAAGCTCTCCGGCGTGAAGCTGAACGACGACCGCCTCTCCACCCGATTCCTCAAGAAGTAACCGTGACGGCCTTCCTCACGTACACCGCGCTGGGCCTGGTGCTCGGCGCGGTGTACGCCATCGCGGCGTCGGGCCTGGTCCTGACCTACAACACCTCCGGCATCTTCAACTTCGCCCACGGCGCGCAGGCCATGATCGGCGCGTTCACCTACTACCAGCTCGACGTGCAGTGGGACCTTCCCGCCTGGCTCGCCCTGGCCGTCGTCCTGGGCGTGCTCGGCCCCGCGATGGGCCTGCTGCAGCACGCCCTCATCATGCGCGGGCTGCGCGACACCGAGCAGATCACGCGGATCGTGGTGACGGTCGCCGTCATGCTCGGCCTCGTCGCACTGGCGCAGTGGCTGTGGGATCCCCAGGAGGCGCGGGTCCCCGGGATGTTCTTCGGGGTCGACAGCACGGTCACCGTCTTCGGCGTCGTGCTCCGCTACCACGAGGTGATCTGCCTGGTCGTCGCGGCCGTCCTGGCCGTGGGCCTGCGCGCGCTGTTCGTCCGGGCACGGCTCGGGGTGCTGATGCGGGCGACCGTCGACGACCCCGACCTGCTGAGCCTGGCCGGGCACGACCCCGACCGGGTGTCGGCCCGCGCGTGGGCGCTCGGGTCCACCCTCGCCGTACTGGCCGGCGTCCTCATCACGCCGGTCATCGGGGGCCCGCTGGAGGCGAACGCGCTCACCCTGCTGGTCGTGGACGCGTTCGCGGCGGCGCTCTTCGGCAGGCTGCGGAGCATCCCGCTCACCTTCCTCGGGGCGGTGGTGCTCGGGCTCATGAGCAGCTACCTCGTCGCCTACGCGCCGACCGACTGGACATGGGTGAGCAACCTGCGCCAGTCGCTCGCCATGGTCGTCCTGTTCGCGGTCCTGCTCGTGCTGAGGCACGACCGGCTCCGCGGCGTCGCGACCCGCTCGCGGGAGCGCTACGAGGTGCCGACGGTCCGCCGCGCGGTGCTGTGGGGCGGGGTGTTCGTCCTCGCCGTCCTGGCGTTCCGCCAGATCATCGATCCGTCGTCGGTGGGGCTGCTGCAGCTCGGCATCGCCTTCGCCGTCATCGCGCTCTCGCAGACCCTGCTCACCGGCTACGCGGGAGAGCTGAACCTCGCGCCGCTGGCGTTCGCCGCCATCGCCACCATCGTCGCCTTCCACGCGGGGGTCCAGGGTGAGGGAGCCGACACGAGGCTGAGCATCGGCGGCCTGGTCGCGGGGGTCGCCGCGGCGGCCGTGACAGGGGCGCTCGTCGCGGTTCCGGCGCTGCGGCTGCGCGGGCTCTACCTGGCGCTCGCGACGCTGGCCTTCGGTGTGTTCGTCTCCGCCATGCTCCTGCGCGACATCCAGGAGCACACCCTCTTCGGCCGGACGTTCACGATCTTCCCGAACGGCAACCTGCTGTTCCCGCGCCTCGCCGTCGGGCCGGTGGACCTCGCGGACGACGACGTCTTCCTCCCCGTCTCCGCAGCCGTGTTCGCGGTGCTCGGGGTCGGGCTGGTGGCGCTGCGCAACAGCGGCTACGGCCGCCGCCTCGCCGCGATGAAGGACAGCCCGGCGGCCTCCGCGATGCTCGGCCAGCGGCTCCTGTGGCTGAAGCTGTCGGTCTTCGCCGTCTCGACCGCGATCGCCGGTCTCGGCGGCATCCTCATGGCCATGGCCCTGGGCTCCGTCACGAAGGAGCACTTCATCCTCATGCTGAGCCTGTCGCTGGTGATGCTCGCCGTCGTCAGCGGCATCGGCTACGTCAGCGGCGCCCTCCTCGGCGGGATGGTCGTCGGCGCGGGGATGACGGCGCTGGTGACGCTGGTGAGCGACGCCGCGACCGCGAACCCCGAGTTCGACGGGACGCTCGGGCTCCTCGCCCAGCTCGTGCCGGTGAGCGCCGCGCTCGCCGGGATCGGGGTCGCGCGCAACCCCAGCGGCGTCCTCCACGACGTCTTCGCGGCCCATCGCCGGCTCGCGAAAGCGCCCGAGATCCGGTACGGCGGCATCGCCGTGCAATGCGCCCTCTACGCGCTGGCCTGGTCCGGCGTTCTGGGGACGGCGTCGTTCCTCGTCCTCAGCGCGGTCCTGTGGCTCGCCCTGCCGCGGATCGGGGCGGCGCTGCGCCCGCAGGTCGCTCCGGGCGGCGGGCCCGCGCGGGCCGAGGTTCCGGAGCTGATCGGCATCGGCGCGGACTACCCCGCCGGCCTCGCGAACCGGCTGGACGAGCAGCTCGGCATCAACGCCCTGCGCGACAAGGAGAGGGTGCCCCATGCCCGTGCTTGAGACCCGGGGCGTCACCGTCCGGTTCGGTGGGAACACCGCGCTCCTGGACGTCGGCCTCACCGTCGAGCCCGGCCGGGTGACGGGCCTCATCGGCCCCAACGGGGCGGGCAAGACCACCATGTTCAACTGCATCACCGGCATGCAGCCGGTGGCGTCCGGAAGCATCCTGTTCGAGGGCGAGGACATCACCGGCCTCGGGCCCGGCCGCCGCGCGCGGATGGGAATGGCGCGCACGTTTCAGCGGCTGGAGCTGTTCCTGTCGCTCAGCGTCCGCGACAACGTCCGGGTCGCCGGGGACATCGTCCGCGCGAACACCCGCCGGCGGATCGACGTCGAGGCGGAGACCGACCGGGTCCTGGAGCTCGCCGGACTCGCCGACATCGCGGACGAGAACGTCGCCGCCATCCCGACCGGCCGCGCACGGGTCGTCGAGGTGGCCCGCGCGTTGATGACCCGGCCGAGGCTCCTGCTGCTCGACGAGCCCGCGTCGGGGCAGACCGAGCACGAGAGCGAGCGGTTCGCCGAGCTGCTGCGCGGGCTAGCCGGCGACGGCATCGCCGTGTGCCTGGTCGAGCACGACCTGCCGCTGGTGATGTCCCTCTGCTCCACCGTCCACGTGCTCGACCACGGGACGCTCATCGCCTCCGGGACCGCCGCGGAGGTGCGCCGGTCGCCCGAGGTCATCGCCGCCTACATCGGAACGGAGACGGTCGCATGACGATCCCGGACCCCGTCGTCGAACTGCGCGGCGTCCACGCGGCCTACGGCGACATCCAGGTTCTGCACGGCATCGATCTCGCCGTGCCGGCCGGAGCGGTGGTCGCCCTCCTCGGACCGAACGGCGCCGGCAAGACGACCACCATGAAGATCGTCAGCGGGCTCATGCGCCCCGCCTCGGGCACCCTGCACTTCTCGGGGCGCGACATCACCGGGATCACGGCCGCCGAGGCCGCGGGGCTCGGCGTGTGCTCGATCCCGGAGGGACGGGGCGTCTTCGCCAACCTGACCGTCCGCGAGAACCTCTGGGTCGCCGCAGGCCGGCACACCTCCCTCGACGCCATGGAGGAGGTGGCCTACGCGCGCTTCCCCCGCCTCGGGGAGCGCCGCGACCAGCTCGCGGGTTCCCTTTCGGGCGGCGAGCAGCAGATGCTCTCGCTCTCCCGGGCGCTCGGGAGGGATCCCGCCGTGCTCCTGCTGGACGAGCTCTCCATGGGGCTCGCCCCGCTCGTGGTCAGCGAGATGTACGAGGTGGTCGCGGGACTCGCGGCGGACGGCGTCTCGATCCTGCTGGCCGAGCAGTTCGCCCGCGTCGTCCTGCCGCTCGCGGACCTGGCCGTCCTGATGGTGAACGGGCGCGCCGTCCGCACCGGCCCCCCGGCCGAGATCGAAGCCGAACTTTCCACCACGTACCTGGGAGGATGAGATGACCACCGACACCCGCCGCGCCGAGTTCCACGAAGCCGTCGCGGCACACCGGCTCAAGACCGGCTCAGCGAGGTCCGACCGGCCGTTGCGCGTCGCCGGCGTCCTGCTGATGCTCATCGGGGTCGCCGGCGCGTTCGTCGCCTACAACGCCTCGCTCTCGCAGGACGACCTGCGCGACATCGCGTCGAGCCAGGTCCTCGCGACGGCCTTCGCCGCGGTCTCGATCGCCGGGGCCGGCCTGTACATCGCGGCGGCCCTCGCCCAGGTGCTCCGCATCTGGCTCCTCCGGCAGCTCATCGAGGGCCAGGCGCGCACAGACCAGCTCGCCGAGGCGCTGCGCCCGGTCGAGCGTACGGAGGCGGCCGACGCGCGGTCGTGAGCGCGGATCCGGCCGTGCCCGCCGCTCATCGTCCCGGGCGGCGGGCACGGCCGGACCGTCACATGTGGATGGAACCGGCGGTGAGGCCGCCGTCCGCGAGGAACTCTCCGCCGGTGCAGAAGCTGGACTCCTCGCTCGCCAGGTACACCATGAGGGTCGAGATCTCCTCGGGCCGCGCCAGCCGGGTGAGGGTGCTCTGGGCGCGGTCGATGTCGGCCACGCCCTGCTCGGCGGCCATCCCGGCGATCATCGGGGTCATGACCGCGCCCGGGTGCACCGAGTTCACCCGCACCCCGTGCTCGGCCAGCTCCAGTGCGGCGGACTTGGTCAGGCCGCGCAGGCCGTACTTGGACGCGGTGTAGCCGTGCATCCCCGCCACCCCCTGCATGCCGGCCGCCGAGGACACATTGATCACCGACGAGGGCCGGGCGGCGACCAGGGCGTCGCGGGCGGCGGACAGGCCGAGGAACGCACCGGTGAGGTTGACGTCGAGGATCCGGCGCCACTGCTGCTCGGTGTAGGCGCCCAGCGGTCCCCCGTCGAGGATGCCGGCGTTGTTCACCAGCACGTTCAGCATGCCGAAGCGTTCAACGGCCGCCTCCACGGCCACCGCCCAGTCAGGGGAGCTCGTCACGTCCAAGTGGACGTAGATCGCGTTCTCGCCCAGTGTCTCGGCCAGCTCGGCGCCCTTGCCGTCGTCGATGTCGCCCAGCACGACGCGCGCGCCCTCCGCGGTGAAGGCCCGCGCGTGAGCGGCGCCCATGCCGGAGGCCGCACCGCTGATCAGTGCCACCCGGCCGGAAAGGCGTCCGTTCGCCATCGTGTCTCCTTCCGGGCTCAGGCAAGCACGCAGCGGGTGCCGCTGAAGATGGTCGGCATGCACTTGTTGCAGTGGATGCACAGCGACCGGGTACCGGGCTCGGCCTGCATGCGGTTGAGCAGGTCCGGCTCGCGCAGCAGGGCACGGGCCATCGCCACGAACTCGAAGCCCTCGGCCATCGCCAGGTCCATGGTCTCCCGCCGGCTGACGCCGCCCAGCAGGATCAGCGGCATCTTCACGGCCGCGCGGAACTGGCGGGCGCTCTCCAGCAGGTAGGCCTCCTGGTAGGGGTAGCTGCGGATGAACTTCCCGCCCACCAGCTGGACGCCCAGCTTCACCGGCTGGGGCATGGCGGCGGCGAACTCCCGCAGCGGCGCCTCGCCCCGGAACAGGTACATGGGGTTGAGCAGGGAGCTGCCGGCGGTCAGTTCCAGCGCGTCCAGGCCGCCGTCCTGCTCCAGCCACTGCGCCACCCGCAGGCTCTCGTCCAGCCAGAAGCCGCCGGGTACGCCGTCGTCCATGTTCAGCTTGGCCAGAATTGCGATGCGGTCCCCGACCGCGTCGCGGACGGCGCGGGCGATGCCGCGCACGACCTTGGCGCGGTTCTCCAGCGAACCGCCGTACTCGTCCCCGCGCTTGTTGATCTTCGGGCTGAGGAACGCGCTGGACAGGTAGTTGTGCCCGAAGTGGATCTCCACGGCGTCGAACCCGGCCTCGATCGCCAGCAGCGCGGCGTCGGCGTGCGCCTTGGTGATCCGCTCGATGTCGGCCTTGCTCGCCGCGCGGAGCATCTGGAGCGCCTGCGGGTTGAAGGCGCGGGACGGGCCGAGCGCGGGCAGCCCGTTGGACTTGCCGTTGGCGACCGGACCCGCGTGCCCGATCTGCGCGGAGACCGCGGCGCCCTCGGCGTGTACGGCGTCGGTGAGGCGGCGCAGGCCGGGCAGCGCCTCGGGCCGCATCCAGATCTGGTCGCGCTCGGTGCGGCCTTCGGGGGACACGGCGCAGTAGGCGACCGTGGTCATGCCGACTCCCCCGGCGGCGTGGCGGCGGTGGAACGCGATGAGCTCGTCGCCGACCAGCGCGTTCTTCGTCATGCCTTCGAAGGTGGCGGCCTTGATGATGCGGTTGCGCAGTTCGACCGGGCCGAGCCTGGCGGGTGCGAACACGTCCGGGGCGGTCATGTGCTCTCCAAGGATCAGAGGGTCATGGGCGTGGGGTAGGCGTCGGGGCGCATGGCCGCGTCGGTGCCGCCGTCGACGTACAGGATGGAGCCGGTGCTGTAGCGCGCCTCGGGCTTGAGGAACTGGTCCACCCAGAAGGCGATGTCCTCCGGCTCGCCGAAGACGCCCAGCGGCATCGGGGTGGGGAAGGAGTCGGCGTCCAGGTCCTCGGGCTTGCCGGTCGAGCCGAGCATGAGCGGGGTGAGCACCGCGCCGGGGGCGATCGCGTTCAGCGTCACGCCCTTGCGCGCCCACTCGGGGGTGACCGCGGTGCGGCGCACCCAGCGCGCGATCGCCAGCTTGGACGAGGCATAGGCGGTGATCGACGGCACGATCTGCGTGATCTCCGCCGGCATGGCCGCCTGCTGCTCGACCGCCCGCGCCCGGGCGCCTTGCTCATCACCGGACAGCGAGAGATCCACCAGAGCGTCGTCCACCAGCGGGACGGTGGACGCCGAGTTGGAGCCGATCACCACGGCCCGTCCCGCGCCCGAGCGCTCCAGCGCGGGCCGCAGCGCCTCCAGCAGCGCCACCGGGCCGAAGTAGTTGATCGACATAACGGCGGCGGGGTCCTGCATGTCCGGGCCGACGCCGGCGATCGCCGCGACGCCGTCCAGCGTGCCCCCGCTCGCCCGCAGGATCGCGTCGGCCGCCTCGGCCCGGCCTTCGGCGGTGCCGAGATCGGCGGTCACCTGCGCTTCGCGCAGATCCACCCCGATCACGGTGTGTCCCGCCGCGGCCAGCCGGGCGGCGGTGGCCGCGCCCATGCCCGAAGCCGAACCCGTGACGGCGAAGGTCGCCATCGTCCACCTCCTTGTATCCGCCGGCTCTCAGGCCGGAGCCAATCAGCTTCCAATCACTGATTGAACAATGATGGCGCATGGTGTGGTGAAATGGCCAGATGCCCGAGGAGACCGCTTCGACCAGGGACCGCCTGCTGGCCGCGGCCGAGCGGCTTTTCGCCGACGGGGACCCCGACAAGGTCTCCCTCCGCCTGATCAACGCCGAGGCCGGCCTGAATCCCGGTGCGGTGCACTACCACTTCGGGTCGCGGGAGGGCCTCATCACCGCCCTGCTGGAGCGCGAACTCGTCCCCGTCTGGGCCGACCGCCTGGCGCCGATCGCCGATGCCTCGGAACGGCTCGGCGAGGAGTCTCCGCTTCCGGTCGCCGACCTCGTCGCGGCGATCGTCGAGCCGTTCGATGAGCTGATCCGCACCGACAAGGGGCGGATGCTCTGCCACCTGCTGGCCCGGACCGCCCTCCCCCACGGACGGCTGCCCGTCTCCTCCCCCTGGTTCAGCGCGGCCCCGTTCGAAGCCATGCTCGCCCGCGCCATGCCCGAACTGCCGGTCCGGGAGGTCTCCGAACGCTGGCGCCTGGCCTTCACCCTCCTTCTGGAGATCTACGGCCGCGCCGCCACCGGCCGGCCCCCGGTCTCGTCCGAGACCCTGATCTCCTTCGTCACCGCCGGGCTGACCGCGCCCGCCCGCTGAGCCGCCCGCCTTCGACTGGCGGACGCGCATCACTGGTGGGCGCCGCCGTCGACGCGTATCTCCGTACCGGTGATGAAGGCGCCGTCGTCCGAGGCCACCATCGCGACCACGCCGGCGATGTCCTCCGGTGCCCCGAACCCCTCCTTGATCGCCGGATTGAGCTTGAGGAAGAGGTTCCAGTCGACGTCCTCGGGCACCAGCGAGGCGATGTTGTTCGTGATGCCGCTGCTGATCCCGCCGGGCATGATGTTGACGGCGCGCAGTCCCCGCTTGGAGTACTCCTGGGCGATGGAGTGGGTGAACGACAGGATGCCGCCCTTGCTCGCGGAGTAGGCCGCCATGAACGGATGGCCGAACTGGGCCGCGGTGGAACTGAAGTTCACCACCACGCCCCTGCCGGACTCCAGCAGCGCCGGCAGCGCGGCGCGGGTCATCAGGAAGGTGCCGGTCAAGTTGACGCCGATCACCCGGTTCCACAACTCCAGCCCGCACTCATGGGTGTGCGCCCCGCGCAGGATTCCGGCGGTGTTGACCAGGACGTCCAGTCCGCCGAGCCCGTCGACCGCGGCGGCCACGCCCGCGTTCACGGCCGCCTCGTCGGAGACGTCGATCACCTCGGCGACCAGCCGCTCCCCGCCTCCGGCGGCCGCGGCGCGCTGGACGGTCTCCTCCAGCCCCTCCTTGGCGACGTCCGCGGCCACCACCCGGCCGCCCTCGGCCAGGATCCGCAGGACCACGGCCTGACCGATCCCGGACGCGGCACCCGTCACCAGCACGCGCCGGTCGGCGTAACGCTCCATCTGCCCTCCTCGCCGGGCTCCGAGAGGAGCCGCCCGATGCTCTGGTCCTCGCCGGGCCGGCGGTAGGCCGCCGCGCGAGAATCGACCCCACGGTTCCGTGGACGTGAGCGGGCCGGAAGCCCCGTCTCCCACTCAGCGGAACCCGAACTCAGGCGGCGGCCCCTGCCGTGGTGGGCGGCCGTCGATCGACCCAGCCGGGCGTCCCGGTCTTCAGCTGGGTCGGGCTATGGGGCCGGACCCCAGGATCAGGCCGAGTTGGGTCTCGGAGCCGTGCCGGTGCTGGTCCATGAGCCGGGCCAGCCGGGCGTTGTCCCCGTCGCGCAACGCCTCGATCATCGCCTCGTGCTCGTCGAGCACGGCGCGGCGGCTGTCGGGCGAGAAGAGGTAGACGGCGTGGTACGGGGCGGCCCAGTTCCACAGCCGCTCGATCTCGTCGATGATCAGCTTCCGGTCGTCGAGCTGGAAGATCGCGAAGTGGAAGTCGTGGTTGCGGAGCCGCATCGCCACCAGATCGGACCGTTCGGCGGCGGCGACGACCTCGGCATTGAGGCCGGCGATGACCTGCAGCTGTTCTTGGCTGGGCTTGGGCAGGCCGGCGATGATCTCGTTCTCGAGCAGGTGCCGCATCCGGTAGATCTGGTCGAACTCCGCCTGGCTCAGCCGCGCGACGGTGTAGCCGACGTTGTGCACGTGGCTCATCAGGCCGTCGGCGGTCAGCTGCCGCAGGGCCTCCCGGATGGGGAGGCGGCTCACGCCCAGGCGCTCGGCCATGTGCTCCTGGCGGATCTGCTGGCCGGGCAGCAGCTCGCCCGACATGATCATCTGCCGGAGTTCGGCCACCACGCGTTCGACCGCCTTGGTGCGCCCGCGGGCGGCGGTCTTCTCGGCCGGCACCCTGCCCTCCCC
>NZ_SMKM01000499.1 GCF_004348665.1 Actinomadura sp. GC306
CCCCTGCGCCGCCTCACCGCCCGCCACCAGGTCCTCGCCATCGAGATCATCGACCCCCGCGAACTCGACCTCCCCGACGTCGGCCTCGTCGAAATGACCGACCCCGAGACCGGAACCGTCCACGAGATCGTCCTCAACGCCCGCACCCGCGAACGGTACGCCGCGGCCGCCACCGCCCAGCGCGAACGCACCCGCGACGCGCTGCGCCGCACCGGCGCCTACCACCTCGTCCTGCGCACCGACCGCGACTGGATCGCCGACATCGCCCGCTTCGCCCTCCGCCAACGCAGAGCCGGCGGAAGATCTATCGAGCGAAGCTCGTCCGCTGAATGGCGGGGGGCGGGGGCTGGAGGACGGTCCATCGAGCGGAGTTCCTCTATCACGGGGGGAGCGCGTCCATGACCTTCCTGTCACCCGAACGCCTCTGGCTCCTCGGCCTCCTGCCGCTCCTCGCCGCCGTCTACGTGCTGCTGCAGATGCGCCGCCGCCAGTACGCCGTCCGCTTCACCAACCTCGCGCTGCTGTCGCAGGTCGCACCGAAACGGCCCGGCTGGCGCCGGCACGTCGCCGCCACCCTCTTCCTCATCATGATCGCCCTCATGATGGTCGGGTTCGCGCGCCCCGCCGACGAGGTCAAGGTCCCCCGCGACCGCGCCACCATCATGGTCGCCGTCGACGTCTCGCTGTCCATGATGGCCAGGGACGTCTCCCCCAGCCGCTTCGACGCCGCCAAGGCCGCCGCCAAGAAGTTCATCGGCGAACTCCCCGCCCGCTTCAACGTCGGCGTCGTCGCCTTCGCCGGCAACGCCAACCTCATCGCCGCGCCGTCCGACGACCGCTCCACCGCCATCACCTCGCTCGACCAGCTCACCCTCGCCAAGCGCACCGCCATCGGCGAGGCCGTCTTCACCTCCCTGCAGGCCGTCCGGTCCTTCGACGCCGAGGCCCGCCAGGACCCGCCGCCCGCGCACATCGTCCTGCTGTCCGACGGGGACAACACCACCGGCCGCACCGTCCAAGAGGCCATCGACGCCAGCAGCGTCGCGCAGATCCCCGTCTCCACCATCGCCTTCGGCACCCCCTACGGCACCGTCGACATCGAAGGCGAGACCACCAGCGTCTCCGTCAACAAGGAGACCCTGCGCGCCCTCGCCGACAACACCGAGGGCAAGGCGTACGAGGCCGCCGACGCCGGCCAGCTCGGCGAGGTCTACGCCAACATCGGCACCTCCCTCGGCTTCGAGACCGAGCACCGCGACGTCGCCGCCCGCTACCTCGGCATCGCGCTGCTGTTCGCGCTGGCCGCCGGCGGCGCCTCGCTGGCCTGGTTCTCCCGGCTGCCCTGACGGGCCCCGCCGACACGGCGCCGGTACCCGCCCAACGCTGATACGGTCGGCCGACGTGGGGGATCACTACTTCGCCGAACGGCCGGCCGCCGCCGGACGCCGCCGCACCGTCGACCTCGTCCTGCCGGACCTGCACCTGCGCCTGGACACCGACAGCGGCATGTTCTCCCCCGACCGGATCGACCCCGGCACCCGCATCCTCCTCGAAACCGCGCCCGCCCCGCCGGCGACCGGCGACCTCCTCGACCTCGGCTGCGGCTACGGCCCCATCGCCCTCACCCTGGCCAGCCGCTCGCCGCAGGCGAGTGTTTGGGGGGTGGACGTCAATCGGAAGGCTTTGGAAACAGCCGAGGGCAATGCTCAGGCCGCCGGCCTTTACAATGTAAGGTTCATCTCGGTGGACGAGGCCGACCCCGGTCTCCGCTTCGACGCGATCTGGTCCAACCCCCCGATCCGCATCGGCAAGGCCGCCCTGCACGACCTCCTCCTCGCCTGGCTCCCCCGCCTCACCC
>NZ_SMKM01000500.1 GCF_004348665.1 Actinomadura sp. GC306
GCGTAACCCGGCCGGTGAGCCGGACACCGACGATCCGCGGGGCCAGGTGATGTCGCCGGGGCTGGGGCAAGAGGTGCTGTGCCGTCCCCATGAGGGGGCGCTTTGGTGGTGGTGGGTGTGGTCGGGGCCGACGCGTAGTTCGCCGGTGGAGTTGGAGCCGTTGTGCCCGGTGGCGGACACGGTCACGGCGGCGGAGCGGATTGCGCGGGTGTTGGCGGTGCCGTTCGCCGACGCTCCTGGCTCGTCCGATGCTCCCGGCCCGGCGTCGGGTGGTGGCGGATGATGGGCGTCTCGTGGGCCGCGACGTCGTCGGAGGTGGTGGAACGGCGGTCGGTGGCGGCGCAGATCGAGCGGGAGTTCCCTGGGGTCGTGGCCTGGTATGGGTATGCGACGGGGGCCTGGTGGGCCATGGTGCGTGTCCGCGGGGGTGTGCGGCTGGTGGAAGCTGTCGACCCGCGAGAGTTGCGGGAGGCGATCGTGCACGCGCGGGGGTGGCCGTGGCCGAGGTGACCGGCACGGGTGACGACCTGCACACGGTCGGGCATGCCGGCATCGGGCCAGGGTGCCCGGTGTCGTGTCTGGGGGTGCAGACGGTGGGTGACCTGCTGCAGCTGCTGATGGAGGCGGGCAGGGGTCCCCGCGGCCACGAGTTTTGTGGGGCAGTGCCGCCCGAGAGGCCGCATGAGTAGGGCCGGTCCCGTGCCGGAACGCTCTTGCTAAGGGTTACCCGGGCGGATGGTCCCGAGGTTGTTCCGCGTGTGGTCCGGAGAGCGCGGCAATCGGCGGGCTTCGGGTGGGGCGTGGGTGTTCATGCAACGAACCCCGGTGACTGGCGAGGTGCCGATCAGCCGGGGTTTTTGTAGATCATCTGAGGTGCCCCCTGCAGGATTCGAACCTGCGCACACGGCTCCGGAGGCCGTTGCTCTATCCCCTGAGCTAAGGGGGCCCTGCGCCCCTTGGAGCGGCGCGGTAGAAGGTTACCAGGGTTGGCGGGGTGACGCGCGCGTGGGCGTTCGCCGTGCGTGCGGGGTGGGAGTGGGCTAACTTCGAGGCCGTGACCGAGCCACTGGGACGCGTTCTAGTTGTGGACGACGACGAGGTGATCCGCCAGCTCATCGCCGTGAACCTGCAGTTGGAGGGGTTCGAGGTGGCGACCGCGGTGGACGGTCAGGACTGCCTGGAGAAGGTGGCGGACGTCCGGCCGGACGTGATCACGCTGGACGTGATGATGCCGCGGCTGGACGGGTGGGTAACCGCGATCCGGCTGCGGGAGGACCCCGGGACGGCGCACATCCGGGTCGTGATGATCACGGCGCGGGCGCAGGAGCACGATGTGCGGCGGGGGAACGAGATCGGGGTGGACGCCTACGTGACCAAGCCGTTCGACCCGAACCAGCTGATCCAGACGGTGCGGAAACTCGCGGCGGTGTCCAGATAGTGGTCGGATAGTCTCACCAGGGTGAATCCAGGCGACGTTGGCGGTGCCCTTGTGCGCGCTGTGCGCGACGCTGTGGCGGACGGTGAGATCGATGTTCCCGTGCCGGACGACGTCACCGTTTTCAGTCGTGGGCCTGGGGTTTTCGAGAGTCCTGTGGCGTTGAGGCTCGGGGTGGAGCCGGGGGTCATCGCGCGGCGGGTCGGTGGTGTCGTCACCGGGGGCGGGTTCGTTCGTGTGGCTGTTCCGGTGGGACGTGTTGTGGAGGCCGTGGTTCGGGATCCTGGGGTGGTGAGCGTGCCGCAAGGGTCCTGGAGTGAGTGGCCGCGGACGTTTGACAATCCGGGGTTTTCCGTGCGGTACGCCTATGCGCGGGCCTGCTGGGTCTGTCTCTTATACACA
>NZ_SMKM01000501.1 GCF_004348665.1 Actinomadura sp. GC306
CCACCCGCCGGCAGGCAACGTCCGCAAGCATCTCCGCGACGTCCCGCCGCCCGCCCCTCACCACGGACGCCGCCGACGCCCCGGCGACTCCCAAGCAGCCGCCTGCTGTCCACGGCCGCTGCGTCCCATCCTCGCGCCCATCGCCTAGAGGTAGGTACTGGAAGAACAAGCGCAGGCCGCAGGATCGCAGGCGCCGTAGGAGATGGTGGCTACGGCGGATCGTCCGTCCCGAGGGGGCGGGACGATCCGTCGCACCATGTCGAGTCGGGGGTTTGCTCCTGGACGGTCAGCGCGTCGTGGCGGCGGAGTGGACGGCGGTCCGCAGGGCTGCGCGGCTCAGCAGGAGGACGGGGCCGTCCGGGTCCTTGCTGTCCCGCACCGCCACCGCACCTGCCACGCCCGCCAGTTCGACGCAGTTGCCGCCGTTGGAAGCGGTGTAGGTGCTCTTGCGCCACTTGGCGTTTCTCAGGTCCATCTTTCTTGGATCACCTTTCTGATCAGTTCGCGCGACATCTCTTCGGTGAGTGTTCGCGAACGGAGGGCGATGAGAGTGCGCGTCAGCACGGCCAAGTCCGTTGGGTCGTCGGTCGTGATGGCGTGGATCGCCGTCTCGATATATGCGACCTCGCTTCGGTCGTCCATCGTGGCGATGGTGAACGCGCCTGTGTTGCCGTCGTGCTCGCCGCTTTCCAACACTACTTGAACCGTGATGTTCGGCAACAAGCTGAGCTCCAGCAGGTGCTCGAGTTGCTCCTTCATCGTCTCGGACGTGCCGACCGGGCGGCGGAGTGCCTGTTCGTCGACCAGGAGCACCAGATCCGGTGGGGTACGTCCCTCGCTCCTTGTGAAGATCTCTTGCCGACTGAGCCGCGCTGCTACGGCTTCTTCGTTGCCGCGCAGGAGAGCGGAGGCGTAGGCCGGAGTCTGGACGAGGCCCGCGATCAGCATCGGCTCCCACGAGACGAGCACCGCTGCGTCCGTCTCGACCTCGGGCCAACTGAACCAGAGCGGTACCGGGTGCCCGTTCCTGTTCAGGTCTTCCCAGAGTTTGACGAGTGCGTCATCAGCGCCGAGGAGACGGTCGACCTGTTCCACGAATGAACGGGTGGCGCGTCGCGTGCCGTTCTCGATGCGGCTCACCTGAGCCTTGCTGATGTTCGTGTGGTCGGCGATGGATTGCTGGGTGACGCCCTTGGCCTCGCGCATCCGGCGCATCTGCCCACCGAATGCGATCAGGGCGGGGGATTCCTTGGGGCGTTGCCGTCGTGGGGGCATGAGAGCGCGAGTTTCCTTTCGTCGGTACTTCGCCAAGAAGACGCACCTGTCTCCAGTAGTTACCGGGGGAGCTTGGTAACGCCAGCGTACATCGAAACATTGCTATATGTGTGGTGTTCGACACGCAGAGTGAGGAGATGGTCATGGAGCAGGCGGCGGCGACGGGTGTCGGCGAGGAAATGGTGGTGAAGCAGGACTTCGAGGTCGTGGGGGAGGTGCGGCGGTTCGTGCGGCTGGTGTCCGGACAGTGGGGCATGGACGACTTCGTGCCGTGCCTGGTGGCGAGCGAACTGGTAACGAACGCACTTCGGCACGCGTCCGAGGAGGACGGGGACGTCACGCTGCGGCTGGGTCGCACCGAGGACGACGCCCTGTGGATAGAGGTCCAGGACGGCACATGCGAACTCCCACACGTCCACGAGCCCGACATGGTCAGCGAGGTGGGCCGCGGCCTCCTGATCGTCGAGCAGCTCTCCCGCTGCTGGGGCGTTCGCCCCCTGGCGAACAGCGCCGGCAAGATCGTCTTCGCAGTCCTAGACCGCCCCTGACC
>NZ_SMKM01000502.1 GCF_004348665.1 Actinomadura sp. GC306
GCCGAAGGTGATCACGCCCGCGCGGTCGTCGACCTCGATGCGCAGCTCGGCGCCGCCCCCGGTGGTGCGCAGCGCGTGCGCGACCAGCGAGGTGCCGTCGGACGGGACGACCGCGGTGAGCCCGTTCGCGCCGTGCACGGTACGCCCGCGCAGGTCGCACTCGGCGATCTTTATATGCGCCGGCATCGCGCGGATCTGGAGCGTCCCGCCGGGCGCGCACCAGGCGGGCGGCCCCGGGGCGGCGAGGGCGGGCCCGGCCCCGGCCGGCACCGCGCACGCGGCCAGGACGGCCATGGCCGCCGCGCCCGCCGCCCGCCGGAACCCGCGTGAAGATTCGTGCATATCAGTTCTCCGATGTCTGGAATCGTCCTTTCGGAGTCTTGCGCGAGCGACGGAAAGAAAAACCGTGACTTCCTAAAATGATCACCATCGACGGTATTGTGCCGCTGACAAAAGCGGCGACATCCCGCTAAAGGTGGTAATTCTGGAAAAGTGGACCACGCGGCGCCGGGGTAAGTCTTCGGTAAATCGTCGTCCATGATCCCGCAAACGCGTTTTGAATTGGGTCATTTTGGTAATTCAGCAAGCTATCCGGCAATCCACCGCTACCGCGTGGCGGGTACCGCCTCCCCCTCGCCTTCCGCCGTCCGGGAGCGTTACGAGAGCAGAGGTGTTCAACGTGCAGGCGCAGACACAGGTGCGGGAACTGATGGGCATGAGCGTGACCGACACCAACGGCACGAAGGTCGGCACGATCAAGCAGGTCTACCTCAACGACGATTCCGGCTCTCCGGAGTGGGTGACCGTGCACACCGGCTGGTTCGGCATGCGGGAGAGCTTCGTCCCCCTGGCCGGTACCCGCAGGGGGCAGGACGCCCTCCAGGTGCCCTACGACAAGGAGACCATCAAGGGCGCTCCGAACGTGGACGCGGACGAGCACCTTTCGCACGCGCAGATCGTGGACCTGTACCGGCATTACGGAGTGCGTCCCCCGGGCGGCCGCCGGACGGGTGAGCAGGGCCCGCAGAAGGGCACCGACGAGGACCGCCGGGTCACCGGCCACGAGACCGGGACGACCGGTGAGGCCGCGGGCACGGCGGCCAAGGGCGGCGCGCCGGCGAAGGGAAGTGCGCCTGCCAAGGGGAGCGGCCCGGGCAAGGAAGGTTCGCCGGCCAAGCCGGGCACGCCGGACGCCGGGGGCAAGGCGGGCACGCGGGGTGCCGAGGGCAAGGCGGCCGCCACGGGCACGGCGGGGATGGCCGTCCGTCCGGAGAAGGGCGAGCGGGAGCGGCAGGCCATGCCGCCGCAGTCGGCGCGCGAGGGCGCGGAGGCGCCGATGACCGAGATCACCCGGTCGGAGGAGCAGCTCCGCATCGGCACCGAGCGGCACGAGTCGGGCCGCGTCCGGGTGCACAAGTGGGTCGAGACCGAGATGGTCGAGCGCACGATCCCCGTCTCGCACGAGGAGCTCAGGATCGACCGCGAGCCGATCCGGGGCGGTGAGCCGAGCTCGGACGTGTCGCTCGCCGAGGACGAGCAGGAGATCATCCTGTACGAGGAGCGCCCGGTCGTCACCAAGGAGATCATCCCGGTGGAGCGCATCCGGATCCGCACCGACCGGGTGCAGGACGAGCAGACGGTGCGCGGCGAGATCCGCAAGGAGCGCATCGAGGTGACCCGCGACGAGCTCCCCCGCGACCCCAACCCGCCCGCCTAGCACGCCCCCGAACTCGTTGACTTGCGGCGTGTTGTTGTTATGGCAGGCCGGATAACAACAACACGCCGCAAGTCAACGGTTTGGGGGCAGGGGGCAGGG
>NZ_SMKM01000503.1 GCF_004348665.1 Actinomadura sp. GC306
GTCGCGGGGGTCGGTGAGGTCGCGGGGGTCGGCGAGGTCGGTCTCGGTGCGCTCGGCGTCGCCGCCGCGGGCGGCGGTGTCGCGCAGCCGGGCGAGGTGGGCGCGCAGGATGCCCTCGGCGGCCGGCTTCATGTCGACGTCCACGTACAGCCGGTCGAGGACGTCGCCCGCCATCGGGTCGCCCGCCGTGCCGCCCGCGCCCGCCGGACCGGCCGGGCCGGGCAGTCCGGACGGGGAGGTCGCGTACGCCGCGACGCCGGCCTCGCCGAGCGCCGCCAGCATCGCGTCGGCCAGGTGCGGGGCGAGGTCGACCAGCGGGGCGTAGGTGTCGGCCGACAGGCCGTTGCCACGGCGATTCAAGGGGCCGGCTCCTTCGACTCCCGCGTGACCGGCAGCACCGGCATGACGGCCTCCGCTCCCCCATCGACATGTGCCCGGCGGCGCCCCGGTTCGCGGCGGCACTCCGGACACCCTGAAACGTGTGTCCCACGGTATTCGCTGCGACGCCCGGAACAAGCCCCCCGGGCGTACCCGATTCAGATTTACGTTCAGAGCCTACGTTCATCCGGCGGCCCCGGGCGCCCCGGCGGCGGACGCGCCCGGCGGGGCGCCCGGCCCGGTGCCCGGCGGCGGTGCCGTACCGGCCGGTAGATCGGCGGGACGTGGAGTGGGAGGATGTCTCATCATCTCCCGTCGGCCAGGGGCCGGAGCGCTCACCCGGGGGCATCCGGTCCGAGGAAGGTCCCCGCATGCTCTGGTTCTGGATCCTGCTCCGGATCGTTCTGTCGCCCATCCTGTACCTCGGATGGTGGCCGCGGAACCGGGGGATGAAGAACGTCCCCAAGCGCGGTCCCGCGCTGATGGTGAGCAACCACCTGTCGTTCGCCGACCACTTCTTCGGCCCGCTTCCGCTGATGCGCCCGATCATCTTCATCGGCAAGGGCGAGTACTTCACCGGGAAGGGGCTCAAAGGGCTGATCAGCAAGGGGTTCATGACCGGCGTCGGCGTGGTGCCGGTGGACCGGACGGGCGGCACGGCCGCCGAGGCGGCGCTGCGGACCGGGCTGCGGATCCTCGCGGAGGGCAAGCTGCTCGGCATCTACCCGGAGGGCACCCGCGCCCCCGACAACCGGCTCTACCGGGGCAAGACCGGGGTGGCGCGGCTGGCGCTGCAGTCGCGGGTCCCGGTGATCCCGATGGCGATGATCAACACGTTCGAGATGATGCCGTCCGGCAAGAGGCTCCCGCGGCTCGGGGTGCGGCCGGGGGTCCGGTTCGGCGAGCCGATGGACTTCTCCCGCTACTACGGCCGCGAGGACGACAAGGAGGTCCTGCGCGAGGTCACCGACGAGATCATGCGGGCCATCCAGCGGCTGTCGGGCCAGGAGTACGTGGACCGCTACGCCGCCGAGGTGAAGGCGGAGATGGCGGGCAAGGCCGTGCGGCCCGTGACGGATGACGACGAGTAGCCGGGCGCCGGGACTGGGACTGGAGGCCGCGCTCTGGCGTGCCGTGGCGGTCTACCGGGGCCTTGCGCTCTGCTACGCCGCGGTCCTGGTCGCGATGAACTCCGGCGGGTACGCCCACCCGCTGGGCGGCTGGGCCGTCCTCGGCGTCATGGCGGCCTGGACGGCGTACTCGGTGCGGGCCTTCGCCGACCCGCGGCGGCGCGGGCGGCCGCTGCTGGCCGCCGACCTCGCGGTCGCGGCCGGGTGCCTGCTGGCGACGGCGTGGGTGGAGACGCCCGCGAACATCGCCGCCGGGCGGCCGACGCTGCCGGTGTCGTGGGTGGCGGCGGCGGTGCTGTCC
>NZ_SMKM01000504.1 GCF_004348665.1 Actinomadura sp. GC306
GGGCTCCGGGGGATCGTCCCCCGGAAGAAGGAAGGGAGCGAAAACTCGAAGCCGAGCAAAGCTCGGCGAGCAGGGAAAGCGAAGCTCCCGCGACTGGACTCGAACCAGTAACCTGCCGGTTAACAGCCGGCTGCTCTGCCAATTGAGCTACGCGGGATCGTTCGTGCGTGCGGGGCTGCCTGGCCCCGTCGGCGGCTCTAGGTTAGCGCATGTGCGGGGCTGTCCGTGCACGCGTTATGGATGGGCGCGGCGATGGCGGGTATAGGGGGTCACACGAAAAATCGCCGTCGGCAGGAGTTGCACGTGAAGACTCGCATGATGTTCATGGCAGGTGCCGCGATCGGCTACGTCCTCGGGACGAAGGCCGGGCAGGAGCGGTACGAGCAGATCAAGAGGCTGTCCCAGCAGGTGTCGGAGAACCCGAACGTGCAGGAGGCGGCCGGCAAGATCCGCGCGAAGGGCGAGGATCTGGCGGGCAAGGCCGGGCAGATGCGGGAGCGGGTGCCGCAGCAGGTGCCGGGCCGCCGCAAGACGGAGGAGCACCAGGAGGAGCAGCCGCCGCAGGTCTACCCCGGTTAGAGGCCGGTCTGGCGGCGCAGCTCTTCGAGGACCTGTTCGGCCTGGGCCCGCAGGCCCGGGTCGGCAGGGTCCGTCCCGGCCTCGAAGACGAAGGTCCAGCGGATGTCGCCGCCGGCGGCGGGGCGCCGGCCGGCGATGCGGACCTTGGCGCCGCCGGGTAGGACGGCCTGGTGGCTGACGGCGATGGTCGCGGTGACGCGTTCCCGGACGGTTTCGGGGACGGAGCCGGGGTCGGTGAGCCCGATGTCGTGTGCGGGACCGGCGGATGTCTCCTGGACGTGGAGCCATCCGTCCTTCCATGTGGCGTGGTCGACGCGTTCCCAGGGGATGCGGGTGTACCCGCCGGTGGTGGTGGGGAGGTGCAGCGCCGTGGTGGTGGCGGTGACGTGGGAGCCGCCGCGGGTGGGGGCGGCGGCGAGGACGCGTTCGCCCCGTTCGAGTGCGAGGGCGTCGCGGACCGCGGACGGCAGGGTTCCCCGGCGTAGGCGCATGTCCCCACGGTAGGCGATCAGGCGGCCTGGGGGGCGCGGCGGGCGCCGAGGAGGTCGAGGACGAGGGCGGCGGACCAGGCGTAGTCGTGGCTGCCGCGGCCGGTGCCGTCGAAGGGGTCGAAGAACTCGCGGAAGCCGGATTGGCGGACGAGCCGCAGGGTGGCGCCGTAGAGCAGGTCGGCGACGACGGGGAAGCCGTGGGCGAGGGCGCCGTACCAGATGAGCCAGTTGGTGCTGATCCAGGTGGGGCCGCGCCAGTAGCCGCCGCGGTCGAAGGCGGGGGCCTGGATGTCGCAGGTGGGGACGGGGTATCCGGCGGCGCCGGCGAACCGGGCGGACAGCAGCAGGTCGACGAGGTTGCGGACGATCGGGGCCGGCAGTTCGGGGTCGAGGAGGGGGCCGAACGCGCCGACGGTGACGACGGGCAGCAGCCGGTCGTCGCGCAGGTCGCGTGCGCGGAAGCAGCCGGTCTCGGCGTCCCAGAGCCGGTCGAGGAGGGCCCGGTGGATGCGCTGGGCGTGTTCGCGGTGCGGGACGGGGTCGGCGCCGACGATCTTGGAGATCTCCGCGAGGGCGTGGGCGGAGGCGAGGTAGACGGCGTTGACGAGGGGGTCCTCGACGGCGAACGGGTGGGTGTCGCGGAGGTAGCCGGGGCGGTATCCGGCGTCGCGGATGAGGGCGGCGAGCCACACGTAGCGGTCGTAGTCCTCGCCGGTGGGGAGGGCG
>NZ_SMKM01000505.1 GCF_004348665.1 Actinomadura sp. GC306
GCCCGCGGCCGCGAACGCCGCCACGACCTCCGCCGGGGTCGTCAGCCCGACGTGGACGCCCTCGCCGTGGTGCCCCGCGAGCGGCTTGACGACCACCGGGCCGCCGATGCCGCGCAGCGCCTCCAGCGCCTCGGCCGGCGACGCCGCGACCCGCCCCTCGGGGACGGGCAGCCCCGCGTCGGCGAGGATCCGGTGCGCGAGCCGCTTGTCGCCCGCCACCTCCATCCCGATCGCCGAGGTCGCGTCGGTCATCGCGGCCCACACCAGCCGCCGGTACCGCCCGTACCCGAGCCGCAGCAGGTTCAGGTCGCCGACGCGGCGGACCGGGACGCCCCGGCGGCGCGCCGCGCGGGCCAGCGCGTCGGTGCTGACCCCGAGCCGCTCGCCCTCGTGGTCGGCGGCGACGGCGGCCAGCTCGGCGGCGAGGCCGGCGGACGGGCCGGGCACGTGCCCGGCGAGCGCGCCGAGGACGGTGCGCAGCGCGAGGGCGACCAGCCGCTCCACCACCGTGCTCGTGGCGGGCTCGTCGCGCGGGCACTCCAGGATGACGTCGTAGTCGGCGGGCCCGCCCGCGCGGACGGTGCGGCCGAAGAACACCTCGCGGCCGATCGCCGCGGACAGCTCCAGCGCGACGTGCTCGGTGACGTGGCCGAAGTAGGTGCCGCGCGCCATCGCGTCCAGCAGCCCGCCGGGCCGGCCCGCCGCGCAGTGGTGCGCCGCGAGGCCCGGCAGGGCGTCCAGCAGGCGCCCGGCGAACCCGGGGTGGTCGGTGGTCTCGTGGCCGGCCAGGCCCTGCAGATCGAGCCGGGCGATCGCGACGGGACGGGACAGGTAGACGTTCGGGCCGCTCAGGCGGCGCACGTGGTCGAGGCGCACGGCTATCCCCTCTCCGCGGGGCCGCGCATGTCGCCGATCTCCGGGAGCCGGTCGTTCATCTGGAACGCGCAGCCGGCCGGCAGCAGGTGCAGCGACACGTCGAACATGGCCATCGGCTCGTCGTCGGACGCCGCGTAGGCGACGGTGGACTGCCCCGCGTCGACGACCGTGACCACGCCCGTGCCGACGACGTCGAACCGGCCGTCGCCGACCACGATCGCGGTGTCCTCGTCGATCCCGACGCCGAGCAGCCGGGTGTCCAGCGCTATCCCGCTCATCAGCCGCGGCAGCCGGCCGCGCTCGTTGAAGTGCATGTCGATCAGCACGTTGTCGAGCAGGGCGAGGCCCGGCCCGACCTTCACGCTGGACGCGGCCACCTCGTGGCCGTGGCCGCCGAGGATCATCCAGTGCCCCATGGCGGTCGCGCCGGCGCTCGTCCCGGCGATGACCAGGCCCTCCTGGTCGAGGCGCCGCTTGAGCAGCTCGTTGGTCTTCGAGCCCACCAGCGTGCGGATCCGCGACTGGTCGCCGCCGCTGAACAGCACGCCGGTCGCGGCCTCCAGCGCCCGCAGCGTCGCCGCGCCGTCGGCGGCGGCCCGGCCGAGCAGCCGCAGCTCGCGGACCGCCGAGACGCCGAGCCGGCCGAACACGGCGGTGTACTCCTCGGCGACCTCCTCCGGCACCTCGGTCGCGGTCGTGATCACCACGACCCGCGCGTCCTCGCCGCCCGCGAGCTCGACGAAGGTCTCCAGCGGCCCGGAACCGCAGGTGCGGTTCTCCGCCCCGCCGATGATCAGCAGCCGGCCCTTGAGTCCGGCACCCGCTCTTCTCTCTGTCACACCCTCCGACTACCCCTCTTCACTCCCAGTAGTCTCCTGATGACATAAAGC
>NZ_SMKM01000506.1 GCF_004348665.1 Actinomadura sp. GC306
GTGGACGTAGCCGTTGAGCATGTCGATGAGGGTGATGACGTCGTCGAGGGGCGGGCCGATGTCGAGTGCGCCGATCGCGAACTCGGTCAGCCGCAGGCGGTTGGGGCCGAGCATCGCGCGGGTGCCGTCCAGTCCGGCGAGCCAGGGGTGCCGCAGCCAGATCGCGCGGGTGCCGTCGGCGATGAGGGTCAGGTCGGCGCGCCAGTCGCCGCTGGGGCGGTCCGGTACGTCGATCTCGGCCAGGACGTGGTCGGCCATGAGTTCGACGAGGTCGTCGCGGCAGGAGACGTACCGGTACAGCGACATCGCGGCGGTGCCGAGGTCGGCGGCGATGCGGCGCATCGAGGCGGCCTCCAGGCCGTCGGCGTCGGCGATGCGGATGGCCGCCTCGGTGATCTGGGTGCGGGTGTAGGCGGGGCGGGGGCCGCGGCCCTGCCGTTGCGGCGCCGACCAGATGCTGACGTGTTCGCCTCCTGTCACCGGACCTCCCGTTGCTCTTCCTGCGCATCCTAGTTGCGTACGCCATACCCAGAAGGGCGGCTTCCCGTCCGCCGGGACGCGGCCCGGTGTCCCGGCGGACGGGGGTCCTCACCGGCGGCGGTCCCGGTCGCGGTACATGCGGCGCTGCAGGCGGGAGATCTCCTTGGCGCGGGCGCGGCGCTCGGCGTCCAGGCGGGCGTCGGTGCGGGCGGCGATCCAGTCGTTCTCGCGCTGCAGTTTGCGGTAGCTGTCGAGGCGCCGCTGCGGCAGGGTGCCGTCTTCGGCGGCGGCCAGGACGGCGCAGCCGGGTTCGGTGCGGTGGGCGCAGTCGCCGAAGCGGCAGCCGGTGGCCAGGCCGGTGATGTCGGCGAAGGTGCGGTCGAGGCCGCCGGACGCCTCGAACAGGCCGATGCCGCGCAGTCCGGGTGTGTCGATCAGGACGCCGCCGCCCGGCAGCGGCAGGAGTTCGCGGCGGACGGTGGTGTGGCGGCCCTTGCCGTCGCGTGCCCGGACCGTGCCGGTGGCCAGGGCGTCGCGTCCGAGGAGCGCGTTGCCGAGGGTGGACTTGCCCGATCCGGACGGGCCGAGGAGGACGACCGTGCCGTGCAGGGCGGCGCGGAGGGCGCCGATCCCGTCCCCGGACGCGGCGCTGCACGCGGCGACGTCCACGCCGGGTGCGGCGGCGGTGACCTGCGCTTCGGCGTCGGCGGTGCCGGTGACGCGGTCGGCCTTGGTGAGCACGACCACCGGGCGGGCGCCGCTCTCGAACGCCAGTGCCAGCAGCCGTTCGATGCGGCCGAGGTCGAGGCGGGTGTCGAGGGCGGCGGTGACGGCGGCGGTGTCGACGTTGGCGGCCAGCACGTGGCCGCGCGAGTCGCGGGAGGCGGAGGACCGCACGATCGCGGTCCGGCGCGGCAGCAGTGCCGCCACGACCGGCCGCCCGTCGGGGCCGCCGGGGTGCAGCGCCGCCCAGTCGCCCGTGCAGGGCGCGGGGTCGGCCGCTGGATCGGTGGACGGCGGCGGGGTCGCGGCCCGGAGCGGGCCTTGCGCGGTGACCACGTCGCACAGGCCGCGGTCGACCGCGGCGACGCGGGCGGGGGTCAATCCCGCCGCGCGGTGGGGGGTGAATGCTTCGTCGAGGGCGTCGTCCCAGCCGTAGGCGGCCAGGGGCGACGGCCCCGCGGATGCGGAGGTCAATGTCGTGGAACCCTTGTGTGGAAGGGGCCCCGGCGGGCGCGCGTCCGGCGGGTGAGGCGGGACGGGTCAGCCGGCGG
>NZ_SMKM01000507.1 GCF_004348665.1 Actinomadura sp. GC306
TGCACGTGGAGGTCTCGTTCGGCACGGTCGAGGACGGTGGCCAGCACGTAGTCGGTGACCGTCCAGCCGGCCAGCTCGGCCGCCTTACGGATCACGAGGATCTGTTCCGCGGACATCCGCAAGGCGATGTGCGTGTCGTGGTGGGGGACGGGAAGGTCCTGATGAACCGACTCAGACATGGCCGGTCTCCTTCCTTGCGGCTCTTTAAAGTACGCCCGGTGGACATGTCGGGACATCCCCACAGAGGACGAGAATCACCAAGCCGGAGGCCGTTCGCGGACACGACTGCGAGCCGCATCCGCGGTGGTACGGGCCGGGCGGTGCAGAGCGGAAGGGAGGTCAGTCGGGGGACTCGTCGATCGAGCCGAAGATCACGGAGGAGACCTCCAGATAGAGCTGCTCCGGGTACGGCATGAAGTTGATGGCCCGGATGGCCTGGCTCTGGCCCGCGGACTCGGTGAGGAACTGGCCGTAGCCGAGCACACGGCCTGCCATGGAGCGGTTCAGCGTGATGTCGGTGACCTTGGACAGCGGCATCATCGCGACGTTGCGGTTGAGCACTCCCTTGACCACCATGACGCGGTGCTCGGTGACGAGGAAGAACTCCAGTGACCAGGCGACGATCTTCCACACCAGGTAGCCGAGGGTGGGCAGCCACAGCCACCAGATCCACAGGATGCCGGTGATGGCCGCGATCGCGCCGCAGGCGACCAGGCCGCCGACGACGAGGGCGACCGCGGGGATCAGGACGGCGGGGTGGCGGCGGACGGCGATGACGCGTCCCTCGTGGGACATCAGGTACTTGTCGACGGTGCGCGACGAGCTGTCGTGCTGCACCATCATGTCCTGCAGGTTCACGGCTGCGTCCTCGTCGAGATCCGGGTGGTTCAACGGTAGCCGACCCGGCCGCGCCGCCGCAGTAAGGGAAGCGGGGCCTTGCCGGAGGGGGAGCGGCGGCTGATGATGATCGTCATGGACGGCGTTGGGGACGCGGGCGGTGCACGGGGTGCCGGGGAGCCAGGGGGCGAGTACGCGCACGAGGTGACCGGGCGGCCCATCTGGCGGCTGCTGCTGCGGGGGCTCGGCGTCTACCTGCCGGGCTGGGAGATGCCGGCGGGTGCGCTGCGCGTCCGCGACGGGGTCGGCCCGCCCGCGTACCTGAACGGGGAAGCCGGGTTCGGGGTGCAGATCTTCGGGCGCCGCAGGGGGTTGGAGCCCGACCGGGAGATCTACGTCCGAGGGCGGGAGAACCCCAGCTTCGGCATCGTCGTGGCGGGCCCGGCGGCGGCCATCGGCAGCCGTGTGGTGGACGCGGAGGTGCTGATGCGCTTCGCACGGCGATTGACGTTCGAGGAGCTCTTCGACACCGGAGACGCCGATTCCGTGCCGTACGCGGTGCGCGGCGCGCGCGCGGTGGAGAACGCGGTGTTCCTCGACCGCGCGGCCGGGATCGGGCTCTGCGCGGAGGTCGACCCGGTAACACGCGCCCTGACGTGCCCGCTGTATGTGCACCTGGGCGGGCCTGCAGAACGAACGGTCCGGGTGTACGGCGCCCAGACGCGAACGGTGGGAGCACGCGGCTGACGGGCGCTGCTTTGCGGCGGGGCGGTGATGTCCGCGGATCTGTTGGGCAGTCGCTTGTGCTCGGCTTGTGGGGAGGGGGTGCCCGGGCGGCGTTAACCCGGAGCCCGCTGTTCGCGCGGCTTGGCCGGTCTCGGTGGGAGGTTAGGGGTTGGG
>NZ_SMKM01000508.1 GCF_004348665.1 Actinomadura sp. GC306
GGGTCGGTGAAGGCGGGCGGGCGCTTCTCGAAGTAGGCGCGGACGGCCTCGACCTGGTTGGGGGTGCCGCGGAGCTCGCCGAGCGTCCGGGACTCCTCGATGAACTGGTCGGCCAGATCGTGGTCCGCCGCCCGGTTGAGAAGGCGCTTGGCGCCGCGTACCGCGTGGGGGCTGTTGCCCGCGATCTCCCTGGCGAGTTCGGTGGCGGCGGCGTGCGGGTCGTCCGCGGTGCGGGTCGCGAGGCCGATGCGCGCGGCCTCCTCCCCGCTGATGATGCGGCCGGTGAAGGTGAGCTCCTTCGCGACGTCCTCCCCGGTGAGCCGGATGAGCGCGGCGGTGCCGGTCATGTCGGGCACCAGGCCCCAGCGGATCTCCAGCACGGACAGTTTCGCGTCCGGCGCCACGATGCGGATGTCGGCGCCGAGGGCGATCTGCAGGCCGCCGCCGAGAGCGTGGCCGTGGACGGCGGCGATGACGGGCTGCGGCATCTCGCGCCACACGTGCACGGCCTGCTGGCCGAGGTTCGTGATGCGGCCCGGCTCGCGCGCGGTGATGTCCTTGGCCAGGCGGCGGAACCGGGCACCGCCCTCGGCCTCGGCGCCGTCGCCGGCCATCGCGGCGAAGTTGGCGAAGTCCAGCCCGGCGCAGAACGCGCGGCCCTCGCCCGACAGGACCACGGCGCGGACGGACGGGTCCCCGGCGAGCGACTCGCCGGTCTCGGCGAGCGCCTCGAAGGTGGCGATGTCGAGGGCGTTCAGCTTGTCGGGGCGGTTGAGCCGCACGTCGGCGACTCCGTCTTGGACGTGCACGGTCACGCGGTCGGTCATGCCAAGGCTTCCCGTCTGTCGGCGGTCACTCCAGGGTGACGATTCCATGTGCCGCGGCGGCCGGTCGAGGGAGGGCCGCCCCTGGGGTGCGGACGCGGTCAGGTGACGGGGACGATCTCCGCGCCGGTGAGCCGGCCGTCGTGGACGTCCAGGAGGCCGAGGGTGCCGTGCGGCTGGCGCCGCCGGTCGGTGGGCGATCCGGGGTTGAAGATGCGGACGCCGTCGCCGGTCTCGTCCAGCGGGATGTGCGAATGGCCGAAGACGACGAGGTCCGCGTCCGGGAACCAGCGGCGCATCCGGGCGGTCCGGCCGCGGGCCTGGCCGCTGTCGTGGACCATCGCGACCTTCAGCCCGCCGAGGTCGAGTTCGAGTCGTTCGGGGGCGCCCCACTCGGCGACGTCCGGGCCGTCGTTGTTGCCGAGGACGGCGTGGACGGGCGCGTACGCGGCGAGTTCGTCGAGGACGGAGGCCGTGCACACGTCGCCGGCGTGCAGGATCACGTCGGCGTCCCGCAGGTGCTCGGCCACCCGCGGCGGGCAGGACTTCCAGCGCCGGGGCGCATGGGTGTCGGAGATGGCGACCGCTCTCACGTTCTCCATTGTCACCCGCGGGCTGCGCGACATGTCCGGCGGGGCGGGTGATTTTGCCACCGCGGGGTCACGACACCCGTGGGAAAGAACTGTAAGCACGGTGTCATTACCGAGTGCTGACCTGCGGAGTTACGCTCGAATTCCCTCGCGGTCGTCCAGCGGGAATCGGGCCGTACGCCCCCGGCCTTTCCGACACGGCGACCCAGCACCGCGAGGGAAGTGCGGCCGGGTCCCGGGGAGGATGACCACTCCCTTGCACGGCCTCGGGACCCGGCCGTTTCACCGCGTACGAAAGGGGCGGTCCGGGCCGTCCCGGTG
>NZ_SMKM01000050.1 GCF_004348665.1 Actinomadura sp. GC306
CTCGTTGACTTGCGGCGTGTTGTTGTTATGGCCGGCCGGATAACAACAACACGCCGCAAGTCAACGGTTGCCGGGGCGCGCTAGCGGGTCTTGCGGTGGTCGTAGGCGGACTCGGCGGCGGCGTGCACGGCGGCGAGGCCGGCGCCCGTCGCGGCCATGGACGCGGCGGCGACTGCGCCCTCGACCAGCGGCGCGTCCGCGAGCAGCAGGTCACCGCCCGCGGCGTCCTCGATGACCATCTCGGCGGTGAGGACGGAGCTGCCGAGGTCGGCGAGCAGCAGCACGCCGTCGCCGTCGTCCGCCGCGGCGACCGCGCCCTCCACGAGGTCGACGCTCGTCCCGAGCCCGCCTTCGAGGTCCCCTCCGGCCGGTTCCACGACGGCCTTGCCGACCCCCATCGCCCGCGCGACCTCCACGACGCCCTCCGCGAGCGTCCTGCTGTGCGATATCACCACGATCCCGACCATGCGCCTCACCCTCCCTGTGCCGCGACGTCCGCCAGTGCCCGCAGGACGAGCGCGGTGGACGCCGCCCCCGGGTCGAGGTGGCCGGTGCTGCGCGGCCCCAGGTAGCTGGCCCGGCCCTTGCGCGCCTGCATCGGGACGGTCGCCTCCGCGCCCCGCTCCGCCGCGCCGGCCGCGGCCCGGACGCAGCCGGCCAGGTCCGCGCCGTCCGCGAGCGCCGCCTCGTAGGCCGCGACGGCGGGGGCGAGCGCGTCGACCATCGTCTTGTCGCCCTCGGCGGCCCTGCCGAGTTCGCGGACGCCGTCCAGCGCGGCGCGGAGCGCGGTGCCGAGCGCGGCGGCGTCCACCTCGTCCGCGTCGCCGAGCGCCTTGCCCGCGCGGCGCAGCGCCGTCCCGTAGAGGGGGCCGGACGCGCCGCCGGTCTTGGACACGATCGCGCGCCCGGCCGCCATCAGCACCTTCCCGGGCGACCCGTCGCCGAGGGAGTCGACGGCGGCGCGGAGGCCGCGGTCCATGTTGTGGCCGTGGTCGCCGTCGCCGATGGCCGCGTCCAGCCGGGTGAGCCGGTCGGCGTCGGCGGTGACGAGCTCGGCCGCGCGCCTGATCCAGGACGCAAAATCGCTCGCGTTCAGTTCGCCCGTGCTCACCGGCCCCACCGCAGCCCGGGGGTCTCGACGGGCGCGTCCCACAGCCGGGTCAGCTCCGGCGTCACCCGGCACACGCTGATCATGCAGCCCGCCATTTCCAGGCTCGTGACGTACGGGCCGACGAGGGGGCGCACGACGGTCACGCCGTGCCCCTCCAGCCACCGCGCGACCTCCGCGTACGCGATGTACTGCTCCATCAGCGGGGTGCCGCCCATGCCGTTCACCAGCACCAGCACCTCCGCCCCGGACAGCGGCATGTCGGCGTCGATGGCGCGCAGCGACGCGTCCACGATCTCCGCGGCGGTCCCGGCCTTGACGCGCTCGCGGCCGGGTTCGCCGTGGATGCCGATGCCGAGCTCCATCTCGTCCTCGCCCAGCTCGAACGTCGGCGTCCCCGCGGCCGGGACCGTGCACGACGACAGCGCCACCCCGAACGACCGGCTGCGCTCGTTCACCTCGCGCGCCACCGCCGCGACCGCGTCGACCGCCGCCCCCTCCTCGGCGAGCGCCCCGGCGATCTTCTCGGCGAACAGCGTGGCGCCGGTGCCGCGCCGCCCGGCCGTGAACGTGCTGTCCTCGACGGCGACGTCGTCGTCGAGGACGACGGAGGTGACCGCGATGTCCTCGTCCTCGGCCAGCTCCGCGGCGAGCTGGAAGTTCATGACGTCACCCGTGTAGTTCTTCACCAGGTGGACCACGCCGGCGCCGCCGTCGACCGCCATCGTCGCGGCGATGATCTGGTCCGGCACCGGGGAGGTGAAGACCTCGCCGCAGCAGGCCGCGTCGAGCATCCCGTGGCCGACGAACCCGGCGTGCAGCGGCTCGTGGCCGGAGCCGCCGCCCGACACCAGGGCGACCTTCCCGGCGCGGGGCGCGTCCGCCCGCACGACCGTCCCGCTCGCCGGGTCGACCCGCAGCGAGGGGTGCGCGGCGGCCATGCCGCGCAGCGCGTCGGAGACCACGTCCGCCGGGGCGTTGATGAGTTTGCGCATGTTCTCAGCTCTACCCCGGTGGCGCCCCGCGTCCCAGGCCCAACCCGGGGGGCGGCGGGCCGATATCGGGATGCCGTCCGTGCCCGCGCGGCGTTAGGTTGGCGACCCGTGAGCCGAACGCGAACGATCTTCTACGACTGCGACACCGGCATCGACGACGCGATGACGCTGCTGTACCTGGCGTCCCGCATCCGGGCCGGTGCGGTGGAGCTGGCCGGGGTGGGCACCGTCCACGGCAACGTCGATCCGCTGACCGGCGCGCTGAACACGCTGCGCGTGCTGGAGCTGGCGGGGATCGAGGCGGGCGGGACGGGCGTGCCGGTCGCGGTCGGGGCCGCCCGGCCGATGGCGCAGGACGTCCACTACGCGGTCGACTGGCACGGGGCCGACGGCCTCGGCGACACGCACCTGCCCGAACCGGCGGGGCGGCCGGCCGCCGAGCCCGCCGCCGCGCTGCTCGTCCGGCTCGCGCGCGCGATGCCCGGTGAGCTGACGGTGCTCGCGACGGGGCCGCTCACCAACCTCGGCGCGGCGCTGCTGCTCGACCCGGAACTGCCCTCGCTGGTGCGGGAGGTGGTGGTCATGGGCGGCGCGTTCGACCACCCGGGCAACATCACCACGCACGCCGAGGCGAACATCTGGCACGACCCCGAGGCCGCCGACCTGGTGTTCGCGGCGGACTGGCCGGTCCTGCTGGTGCCGCTGGACGCCACCCACCCCACCGCCGTCCACGGCGACTGGCTCGACCGGCTCGCGGCGCACGACTCGGCGGTGGCGCGGTTCGCCGTCCGGGTCCTGTCGTTCTACGTCGACGCGTACACGCCGGTGCTGCGGCGGCGGGGCGCGGTCGTCCACGACGCGCTCGCCGCGATGCTCATGCTGGAACCGGAGCTCGGCGAGTACGCCGAGCGGGCCGTGCGGGTGGAGCTGCGGGGCGAGCTGACGCGCGGCACGACGGTGTGGGACGCCCGGTCCCTGCCCGCCGAGGACACCCGCCGCCCGGTCCGCGTCGCCGTCGGCGGCGACGTCCCGGCGTTCCACGAGCGGCTGCTGGCGGCCCTCACGTCGCTGTGACCCCGGACGATGTCCGGCATTCGGTGTCGTCGCGGGGCCGTATGGTGGAAACCGTGATCAGTGTTCTGGACGATGTTGAGCGGGTCCTGGCCGTCATGGGGCATCCGGACGACGTGGACTTCGGCGCCGCCGGGACGGTGGCGGGCTGGACCGACAGCGGCATCGAGGTCGTCTACCTCATGGTCACCGACGGCGACGCCGGCGGGTTCGACGACGCCGTCACCCGCGCGGAGATGGCCGCGCTGCGGCGCGAGGAGCAGGCCGCCGCCGCCAAGTGCGTCGGCGTGAGCGACGTCCGGTGGCTCGGCTACCCGGACGGCCGGGTCGAGGCGACGCTCGGCCTGCGCCGCGACATCGCCCGCGTGATCCGGCAGGTGCGGCCGGACCGGGTGCTGATGCCGAGCCCCGAGCGCAACTACGAGCGGATCTACCCCAGCCACCCCGACCACCGCGCGGTCGGCGCGGCGGCGCTCGACGCCGTGTACCCCGACGCCCGCAACCCGTACGCGTTCCCGGAGCTGCTCGCCGACGAGGGGCTCGACGCCTGGACGGTGCGCGAGGTGTGGCTCACCGGCGGCCCGGTCGTGAACCACTACGTCGACATCACCGACCGCTTCGACCGGAAGCTGAACGCGCTGCGCGCCCATGCCAGCCAGACCGGGCACATGGGCGACGGGCTGGCCGAGATGGTGCGCGGCTGGCTGTCGGCCAACGCCGCCGCGGCGGGCCTGCCCGAGGGCGCGCTCGCCGAGGCGTTCCAGGTCGTGGACACCGCCTGACCTGTATCGTCACGTTCCAAAATCAAGCTCTCACAAGCCGTAATCGGCGTGAGAACGGGCATGAGCCCCGTGCGACGGACTCGGGGGGTGTCATGCCGCAGGAGATCGAAGCGACCGCCACGTCCAGGGCGCCGGCCGATGTCGTCTTCAAGCATCTGTCCGTGGCCGAGGCGTGGGACGAGTGGGGCGGGTTCTGGACCCGCGGCAGGCGGGAGTCGGCGGGCGACGACCATCCGAACGGGATCGGCGCCGTCCGGCGCGTCCCGCCCTGGCGCGAGGAAGTGGTCGCCTGGGACCCGCCCAAGCACTACGGCTACATCGCGCTGTCCGGTCCGCGTCCGCGCCGCCTCCGGGTGGACGTCACGCTGGAGCCGCACTACTCGGGCACCCTGGTCCGGTGGCGCGGCACGTTCGACGCGCTCCCGGGCACGGGTCCGCTGATGCGGGCGATGCTGCGCCGCAGGTTCGGCTCGTACGCGCGGCGGATCGCGTGGCACTCCGAGCACTGCGAGCCCGGCTGCCCGGCCCGGCTGCCCGGCGCCGTCTGACTTCGCGGGGCCTCACACGAGGCGGCGGGCGGCGGCCCAGCGCGACAGCTCGTGCCGGTTGGACAGCTGGAGCTTCCGCAGGACGCTGCTCACGTGCGTCTCGACCGTCTTGACCGAGATGAACAGCTCCTTGGCGATCTCCTTGTAGGCGTAGCCGCGGGCGATGAGGCGCAGCACGTCCCGCTCCCGCTGGGTGATCTGGTCCAGCTCGGGATCGACGCTGGGCGCGTCGGTGGCGGCGAACGCGTCCAGCACGAAACCGGCCAGGCGGGGCGAGAACACGGCGTCGCCCTCGGCGACCCGGCCGATCGCGTCGGTCAGCTCCGGGCCGGAGATCGTCTTGGTGACGTAGCCGCGCGCCCCGCCCCGGACGACGCCGATCACGTCCTCCGCCGCGTCCGACACCGACAGCGCGAGGAACTTCGACGGGACGGCGCCGTGCAGCCGCCGCAGCACCTCGATGCCCCCGCCGCCGGGGAGGTGCACGTCCAGCAGCACCACGTCCGGCTTCGCCGCGCGGATCACCGAGACCGCCTCGTCGACGTCGCCGGCCTCCCCGACGATCTCGACGCCGCCGCCGAGCTCGGCCTTCACCCCGGTCCGGAACATCTGGTGGTCGTCGACCAGCACGACCCTCTTCAGCGGCTCACTCACGATCTCTTGATCTCCAATCGCACCTCGGTCCCCTCGCCGGGCTCCGTGCGGACGGTGGCCTTGCCGCCGTTGCGCTCCATGCGCCCGATGATGGACTCCTTCACGCCCATCCTGTCCTCCGGGACCTGGTCGATGTCGAATCCCTTGCCGCGGTCGCGGACGAAGACGGCCACCTCGTCGCCCTCCACCTCGGCGTACACCGACACGACCGGGGCCCCGGCGTACTTGGCGGCGTTCACCATGGCCTCCCGCGCGGCCTGCAGCGTCGCGCGAAGGCCCTCGTCCAGCGGCGTGTCCCCCACGCAGACGATCTCGATCGGCACGCCGTGGTCGTCCTCGACCTCGCCCGCGGTCTCCCGGATCGCGGCGGCGAACGTCTGGTCGGGGTCGGCGCGCGGCTGGTAGAGCCACGTCCGCAGCGTCCGCTCCTGGGACCGCGCGAGCCGCTGCACCTCGCGGGCGTCGGCCGCGTTCCGCTGGATGAGGGTCAGCGTGTGCAGCACCGAGTCGTGGATGTGCGCGGCCAGCTCGGCGCGCTCCTGGGACCGGATCCGCTCGTGCCGCTCGGCGTCCAGGTCCTGCCAGAGCCGCACCACCCACGGCGTCACGATCACCGCGACGCCGCTGAGGATGATCAGCATCGCGATGATGACGGACCCGGCCTGCGCGGCCTCGACGTTCTGCACGAGGACGCCGCCGACCCCGCCGACGACCAGCAGCAGGCCGAGCAGGCTGCGCAGCCACCGCTCGCGCAGCGGCAGCGTCCAGCGCTGCCGCTGGTCGCGGTCGGCCTGCTGCCACAGGATCGCGGCGCCGATGCCGCCGATGGCGAACGGCCACAGCGCCCACTGGACGATCCCCGCCGCACCCCACGGCAGCACCGCCAGGCCGAGCGTGACCGCCACGTAGGCCAGGAGCTGGCCCCAGTCGCGGCCCCGCCTGCGACCGCCCGCCCGCTCTTCCTTGTCGGGGGCGGGCACCAGGATCCAGAACGCGGCGTACGCGACGGTCCCCAGCCCGCTCGCCATCGTCAGCAGGACGAACGCCACGCGGACGACCAGGACGTCCACGCCGAGGTGCGCGGCCAGGCCGCGGCACACGCCGGCGATGAGCCTGCCCTCGGCGCTGCGCCCGAGCCGCGGCACCGCCGGCGTCACACCGGACGCGCCTGCCGTCTGTTCGCTCACCGCCGTCCCTTCCGGGGTATCGCCCTGCGCACGCCCATCACTCCGTCGATCGTCACATGCCGGGGGCGTGGACCGCATCAGGGCCTCACCCGAGGTTCACCTCAGGGTCGGATCAGGGGCGTCCCGGATACCGTGCGCGGACGCGGAGGGCCACGATGGTGGGCATGAGCGAGGATCCGGACGGCAGGAACGACGGCGACCTCAGGACCGGTGGTCTCCGGACCGGCACGGGGTACGCCCGGCTGGCGCGCGACGGCGACCGCCGCGTGCTCGCCGGGGTGTGCACCGGCCTCGGCCGCTACACCGGCATCGATCCGGTCGTGTTCCGGGTGGGGTTCGCGGTCCTGGTCCTCGCGCACGGGCAGGGCGTCTTCCTCTACATCGTGGCGGCGCTGCTGATGCCCGCGACGCCGGGCGAGTCGTCGCTCGCCGAGCAGCTCTTCAAGCGCTGGTTCGACGCGCCGGCCGTGCTGACGGTCCTCGGCGCGCTGCTGGGCGCGGGCGTCGCGTTCAGCATCGTCGGCGGCGTCCCCACCGACGCGATCGCCGTCATGGTGGTGTTCGGGCTGGTGCTGCTCGTGGCGCACTCGCGGGGCGTGGACCTGGTGGGCGCCGCGCGGGCGGTCCCGGAGCGGCTCTCCGGGCACCGGCCTGAGCCGTCCGCCGCGGGGGCCCGGTTCGACGACGGCACCGGCGGCGTCTCCCTGCACAAGGACACCGAGGAGGAGCCGGTGCCGGACGCCCCGTCCTGGGCGGGCGCCGGCCGCCTCCCCGAGGGCATGATCGACCTCGCCGCCTACGGCGCCGCGCACGCGGCGGCTCGGGACGCGGCCCTCCGCGCGGACGACACCGGCCGGTCCGGGGCGGCGCCCGCGAAGCGGGACGGCTGCGGGAAGTCGCCCACCACCGCGATCACGCTGCTGGCCGCCATGGCGGTCGGCGCGGCGATGATCCCGGTCGCGCAGCCGTACGCCGCCCCCGATTCCTGGCTGATCATCATGGCCCCGGCGCTCGCGGTCATCGGCGGCGGGCTCGTCCTCGGCGGCTGGTTCCGCACGCGCGGGCTCGCCACCGCGGGAACCGTGCTGACCCTCGCCATGCTGACCACGGCCGTCGCGGGCGAAATGCCGCGCAACGCCGAGTACGGCGAGGTGGAGTGGCGCCCCGTGGACGCCGCGCAGACCGGCCAGGAGTACAAGGTCGGCGTCGGGCAGGGCACGCTCGACCTGACCTCCCTGCCGGTCACCGCCGGGCAGCGCGTCACGATCACCGCCGAGGTCATGCTCGGCGGGCTGGAGGTCAAGGTGCCGCCCACCGCGCGCGTCATGGTGGACGCCCGGATCACGCTCGGCGACCTGCGCGTCGGCAGCAAGACGACCAGCGGCCCGAACGTCCGCAGCACCGAGGTCATGGAGCCCGAGGCGAGACCGGGCGAGGACCCGCCGGTGATCGTCCTGCGGATCCGCGGGAAGATCGGCGACGTGGACGTGCGCCGTGGCTGAGCGACGGGAAGCGGAGACCGGGACGGCCGCGGCGAACACCGAGCGGCCGCGCGGGTTCGACCCGGCGGGCCCCGTCACCGGGCTGTTCTTCCTCGTCCTCGCGGGCCTGTTCCTGGCGGAGGGCCTGACGGACGAGCGGGTGCTGGCGCCGGCGGTCCTGGCGCCGGTGGTGCTGATCGGGCTCGGCCTCGTCGGGATCGTCCGCGTGCTGACCCGCGCGCGCCGCCGCCACCTGCGCTGAACCCCGCCGCCCCCGCCCGCCGCGACCGGGAAGTAACCTGGCCCGGAGGCAAGGGAGCGGAGCGAGGTCAGATGTCAGGTCAGCCCGGCGCGCCCGAGGTGAGCGGCGCCGACGTGCTGCCCGGCTCCCGTTCCGCGCTGGACCCCGGCCGCGCCATCAAGCCCGGCCGGCACGGCCTGTCCCCCGAGACCGTCGCCGGCATCCAGCGGGAACGGCTCGTCGACGCGTTCGTCCAGGTCGTGTCGGAGCGCGGGTTCGCGCACACCACGATCAGCCGGGTGACCGAGGCCGCGGGCGTCACCAAGAAGACCTTCTACGCGCACTTCACCGACCTCGACGACTGCTTCCTCGCCGCCTACCGGCGCGGCATGGACATCCTGCTCACCCGGATGACGGAGGTCTACGAGGCCGCGCCGGCCTGGCCGGACGGCATCCACGCCGCGCTGCGCACCATGCTCGCCGTCCTCGCGAGCGAGCCCCGGTTCGCGCGGGCCTCCCTCGTCGAGGTGAACGCGGCGGGCCCGCGGGTCCGGCAGGCCCGCATCGACGACCTCGCCCGGTTCCGCGCGTTCTTCGCCGCGCCGTCGCTGCCGCCCGTCCCGGTCTCGGTGATCGACGCGATCGTGGGCGGCATCTACAGCGCGATCTACGTGCAGACGGAGACGGGCGAGACCGGCGAGCTGCCGTCGCTGCTGCCGTCGCTGACCTACTTCGTGCTGCTGCCGCTGATCGGCCGCGAGGCGGCGTCGCCCTACCTGGCGGAGAGCTGACCCGGCGCGTCCCACGGGCCGGGCTCGCCGGCGTGCAGGCTCACCGCGAACGCCGGGCCGGGATTGGTCAGCGCGTTCGGCGACCCCCCGTGCGACGCCGTGCCGTGCGACGCCGTGCCGTGCGGCGGCGTGCCGTGCGGCGACGTGCCGTGCACCCGGACGCGGTTGGCGCGCAGCGGCCGCTCGGTCACCCCGGACTCGGCGATCACGACCTCCGCGAGCTCCCCCGCGAGCAGCGTGCTGACCCGCCCGCGGACGGGCCCGCCGTGGCCGGGCGGCCAGGTCGTGAGCCACGCCCCGCCGCCGAGCGGGACGTGCACCGGCCGCTCGGCGTCGAATCCGGCGAGCGGCCACCAGTCGCCGGGGCGTGCGGCGAGGTCCCGGACGAGGGACGCGAGCTGCCCCACGGTGGGCGGGTGCGCGATGGTCGCGCGGCCGTGCGGATCGTCCTGGCCACGCATGGTGAGATCGGGAACCACGGGAGAAGGTCCTTCGGAATGTGTGTCGGCCGGCTGGAGACGAGGTTCAGCGAGGTTCAGCGACAACACGAAGGACACAGCGCGCTCGCCACGCGGCCGAGGGCCACGGGGCTGTCGAGGGAGACTCGCGCTGACACGCGTCTAAGCAGACACTCGTAACCAAGGGTTGTCAAGCCGAACACCGGAAGGCCCCCGGAATCCGCCCGGCCGGCGCGCATCCGCAGGCGTCCGGCCCCAGGAACGGAGTCCAGATCAGCGGCTGAGCACCAGGTACGCGATCCAGGTCAGGACGACGGTCAGGGCCAGCGAACCCATGCAGCCCAGTCGGGACGAGAAGATGAACATACGCCGCACCTACCCCGGAATCTCCGGTTCTCGCCTGCTCGATGGCGGTCCGTGACGGCCCGCCGGTCGAGCGGCGTCCGGCGCCCGGCGGCGACGGCATCGTCGGCCGGGAAGCGGGCCGGCGCTGCATCGCGCGGGTGCGCGGGCCATCCTTCGCTCAGCCGGTGGTAAATAACCGACTTCGGGGGCTAGTCCCCGATTCGACCGCGGCATAGGTTCGGATGGTCGCCTTTCACGGAGGTGGCCCCGATGACGTGGCCAGACCAGCGCGCCCCACCCGGGGGACGTCTCTTCCCGTGTCCATCCGAGACGTCCCTGGGAGAAACGCATGCCACGAATCCGTGTCGAGGTCGACGGCGCGACGTATGAAGACGAGGTCGAACCGCGCCTCCTTCTGGTCCACTACCTGCGCGAACGGCTGGGGAAGGTCGGCACCCCGGTCGGCTGCGACACCAGCAACTGCGGAGCCTGCACCGTCCTCATGGACGGGATGAGCGTGAAGAGCTGCTCCGTTCTCGCCGTCCAGGCGGACGGCACTGACGTGACGACCGTCGAGGGCCTCGGCATCGACGGCACGACGCATCCGATGCAGCGGGCGTTCCACGAGGAGCACGCGCTCCAGTGCGGCTACTGCACGCCCGGCATGATCATGGCGTCTCTCGACCTGCTGCGGGAGAACGCCGACCCGTCCGAGGACGAGGTCAGGGACGGGCTGGAGGGGAACCTGTGCCGGTGCACGGGCTACCAGAACATCGTCAAGGCCGTCCGGCGCGCCGCCGGTGAGATGCGCGACCCCGCAGAGCAGGAGGTGACGCCGTGACGGTGCAGGAGGGCGATGCCGTGACCACGCAGGAGGTCGGCTCCCCGCGCAAGCGGTCGGAGGACGCCCGGCTCATCACCGGCCGTACCCGCTGGACCGACAACATGACGCCCGCGGGGACGCTGCACATGGCGTTCCTGCGCAGCCCCCACGCGCACGCGAGGATCACCCGCGTCGACACGTCGCAGGCCAAGAACCGGCCCGGGGTGGTCGCCGTGTACAGCGGTGAGGACCTCGCCGAGGAGCAGGGGTCCCTGCCCTGCGCCTGGGTCGTCACCGAGGACATGAAGCACCCCGAGCACCCGCCGATGGCGGTGAGCGAGGTCCGGTACGTCGGTGAGCCCGTGGCGTGCGTGGTGGCCCGCGACAAGGCCGCGGCCGTGGACGCCCTGGAAGAGATCGACGTCGACTACGAGCCGCTGCCGGCCGTCGTCGACATGGACGCCGCCCTGGCCGACGGCGCCGATCTCGTCCACCAGGACCTCGGCACGAACAAGTCCTACACGTGGGTGTTCGAGAACGGGGATCTGGACGCCGCGATGAGGGACGCTCCCGTCGTCATCGAACGCGAATACGTCCAGCAGAGGCTCATCCCCACGGCGATGGAGCCGCGCTCGGTTCTGTGCGTCCCCGAGGACGAGGACTACACGCTCTACTCGGCCACGCAGATCCCGCACATCCTGCGGCTGATGCTGGCGACCGTCACCGGGATCCCCGAGCACCGCCTCCGGGTCGTCGCCCCGGACGTGGGCGGCGGGTTCGGGTCCAAGCTGCAGGTGTACGGGGAGGAGGTCCTCGCGCTGCTCATCGCCCGCAGGCTCGGCCGTCCGGTCAAGTGGACGGAGTCGCGCAGCGAGGGCAACATGACCGTCCACCACGGGCGCGACCAGATCCAGCGGCTCACGCTCGCCGCGGACCGGGACGGCCGGATCCGCGGCCTGAAGGTGAACCTGCTGGCCGACATGGGCGCGTACCTGATGCTCGTCACGCCGGGCATCCCGCTGCTGGGCGCGTTCATGTTCAACGGCATCTACAAGATGGACGCCCTTTCGTTCACGTGCACGGGCGTCTTCACGACCAAGACGCCCACGGACGCGTACCGGGGCGCAGGCCGCCCTGAGGCGACGTACGCTATCGAGCGCCTGATGGACGAACTGGCCGCCGAACTCGGGGTCGACCCCATCGAGGTACGGCGCCGCAACTGGATCGCGCACGAGGAGTTCCCGTACGAGACGATCGCCGGCCTCACCTACGACACCGGTAACTACGAGGCGGCGACCGACAAGGCGCTGGAGCTGTTCGAGTACGACAAGCTGCGCGCCGAGCAGGCCGACCGCCGCGAGCGGCAGGACCCGGTGCAACTGGGCATCGGGGTGTCCACGTTCACCGAAATGTGCGGGCTGGCCCCGTCGCGGGTCCTGGGCTCGCTGTCCTATGGCGCGGGTGGCTGGGAACACGCGTCCGTGCGGATCCTGCCGTCCGGCAAGGTCGAAGTCGTCACGGGGTCGTCCCCGCACGGCCAAGGCCATGCGACGGCGTGGGCGCAGATCGCCGCCGACCGGCTCGGTGTCCCGTGGGAGGACGTGAAGGTCCTGCACGGCGACACGGCGGTCTCGCCCAAGGGCATGGACACCTACGGTTCGCGTTCGCTCGCCGTAGGCGGGGTCGCGCTGTACTCCGCCTGCGAGAAGGTCGTCGACAAGGCCCGGAAGGTCGCGGCGCACCTGCTGGAGGCGTCCGAGCAGGACCTCGACTTCAGCGGCGGCCGGTTCAGTGTCCGCGGCGTCCAGGAAGAGGGCAAGACGCTCCAGGAGGTCGCCCTGGCCGCGTTCGCGGCGCACGACCTGCCGGACGGGATCGAACCCTCACTGGACTCCGACGCCACGTTCGACCCGGAGAACTTCTCCTACCCGCACGGCACGCACCTGTGCGCGACCGAGGTCGACACAGAGACCGGGATGGTGAAGATCCGCAAGTACGTGGCGGTGGACGACGTCGGCACGGTCGTGAACCCGCTCATCGTGGAGGGGCAGGTCCACGGCGGCCTGGCGCAGGGCATCGCGCAGGCCCTCTACGAGGAGGCCGTGTACGACGCGGAGGGCAACCTGACCACGACCACGATGGCCGACTACCTCATCCCGTCGGCCGCGGACCTGCCCACGTTCACGACCGATCGCACCGAGACGCCCGCGACGTCCAACCCGCTGGGCGTGAAGGGCGTCGGCGAGGCCGGCACGATCGCCTCGACCCCCGCGGTCGTCAACGCGATCGTGGACGCGCTGCGCCCGCACGGCGTGACCGACGTGCCGATGCCGTGCACGCCCGAACGCGTCTGGCGCGCGCTGCGCGGCGAAACGAAACCGGGAGCCGCCCAGCCGGGCCCCGGCGGCGGACTCGGCTCGGCCGGAGGTGACCAGTGATCCCCGCGACGTTCGACTACACGCGGCCCGCCTCGGTGGACGACGCCGTCCGGGCGCTGTCCGACGCGGGCGAGGACGCCAAGATCCTCGCCGGCGGGCAGAGCCTCATGCCGCTGCTGCGGATGCGGCTCGCCTACCCCGACGCGCTCATCGACGTCGGCCGGATCGGCGCGCTGCGCGAGATCCGGGACGAGGGCGACGCGCTCGTCATCGGCGCGATGGCCACGCACCACGACGTGATCCGCGACCCGCTGGTGCGCGAGCACCTCCCGCTGATCGCGGCGGCGACCGAGACGGTCGCCGACCCGGCCGTCCGGCACCGGGGCACGTTCGGCGGGTCGATGGCGCACGCCGACCCGGCGGGCGACCTCCCGGCCGTCGCGCTGGCGCTGGACGCGGTGTTCCTCGTCCGGTCCGCGGACGGGGAGCGGGAGATCCCGGCCGCGGACTTCTTCGTCGACTGGATGACGTCGGCGATGGAGCCGGACGAGCTCCTCGTGGGCGTGCGGGTGCCGAAGCTGGGGCCCGGCTGGGGCGTGCACTACGAGAAGTTCCACCGGACCGCCCAGGCATGGGCGATCGTGGGCGTCGCCTGCGCCGTCCGCCGCAACGGCGACGGGATCGAGGAGGCGCGGGTCGCGCTCACCAACATGGGCCCCACACCGGTGCGGGCGAGCGCGGTGGAGGTCGCCCTCAGCGGGCGGCCCGCGTCGGAGGACGTGTTCCGGACCGCGGCGGCGCAGGCCGCCGCCGACACCGAGCCGCCCACCGACCTGCACGGGTCGTCGGAGTACCGCGCCCACCTGGCGACGGTGCTGACGGCCCGCGCGCTGAGCGCGGCGACCGGCGCCTGACGCCGGCTCGCCGGGGCCGTGCGGCCGGATCCCCAGGGTGGGGGGACCCGGCCGCATGGACCCCGGCGCATGGACCCCGCGCCGGCCGGGTAGCGGGCGGGTAGCATCGCAGGTCCCGGACCGGGACCGGAGGGGCGCCGCTGGCGGCGGATCGGGCGCCCGCCGTAAGGTCACGGGCAAGGTCTCCGGACGATAAGGACATTGATCATGGAACTCGACCACGATTTCACCGTCCCCGTACCGGTGGATCAGGCATGGTCGGTGCTGCTCGACGTGGAGCGCGTCGCCGCGTGCATGCCCGGTGCGACCCTCGACTCGATCGAGGGCGAGGAGTTCAAGGGCCGGATGAAGGTGAAGGTCGGCGCGATGACCATCACCTACCGCGGCTCCGCGCACATCGTGTCGGCCGACGAGCCGTCCCGCACGGTGACGATGGAGGCGTCCGCGAAGGAGGCCCGCGGCTCGGGGACGGCGGCGGCGACCGTCCAGGCGAAGCTCATCGACGAGGGCGGCACGACCCGCGTGACCGTGCACACCAAGCTGAACGTGACGGGACGCCCGGCGCAGTTCGGCCGCAACATCCTGTCCGAGGTCGGCTCCAAGATCATCTCCCGGTTCGCCAAGGCGCTGGAGGAGGAGCTGGAGTCGTCCGGCACGGACGCCCCCGCGACCGAGAGCACGGCCGCGGAGCCCGCGTCCGAGCCCGCGTCGGAGGGCGCGTCCGTCACGGAGATCACGCCGGAGAGCGCCGCCGCGCCGGAGGCCCCGGCCGAGCCGCAGACCGCCGCCGCGCCGGCGGCGAAGCGGGAGCGGCCGCTGCGCGTCGCGCGGGAGGACGACGCGATCGACCTGCTGGAGGTCGCCGGGCCGTCGGTCGCCAAGCGGGCCGTCCCGGCGGTCGGCGGGCTGGTCGGGCTGCTGGTGGTCGTCCGGCTGCTCACCCGGCGCCGCCGCAAGAAGAAGCGCTGACGTCGGGGCCGGGTCAAACGCCGGTCAACGATCCGCCGCCGGTCGGCGGCGTCGGTGGAACGCCGCGCCGCCCATGCCGTCGGCTTGTCCCGTGGACACCATCGAGCTGCAGCGGATCACCCGCATCGAGAACGACAACTGGTGGTACCGCGAACGCCGCGAGACCCTGTCCGCGGAACTGCTCCGGTTCAGCGTGCCGGGTACGGCCGTCGACATCGGGGCGGCGGCCGGGACGAATTCGCGGGTCCTCGCGGAGCACGGCTGGCAGGCCACCGCGATCGACCTGAGCCCGGACGCCGTCGCGCTGGCGCGCGCGCACGGCGTGGAGGCGTACGTGGGCGACGCCCGCTACCTGCCGCTACCGCCGTGCGAGTACGACCTCGCGCTGGCCCTGGACGTGCTGGAGCACATCGAGGAGGACGCCCGCGCGGCGGCGGAGATCGCGCGGGTGCTGAAGCCGGGCGGGACCGCCCTGCTGTCCGTCCCGTGCGACATGGCGCTGTGGTCGGCGCACGACGTGGCCCTCGGGCGGGTCCGCCGGTACAGCCGCCAGACGCTCGCGGAACTCGTCGAGGGCGCCGGGCTGGTGCTGGAGCGGGTCTGGACCCGCGGTCTGCTGCTCCGGCCGTTCCTGCGCCGGCTGAGGCACCGGACGGCGCGGCGCGAGGACCTAGCGCCGCTGCCTCCCCTCGCCAACGAGGCGCTGCGCCTCGGCGCCGCGCTGGAGCGCCGCCTGCCGCCGTGCTCGTGGCCGGGCACCTGGCTGTTCGCCCGCGCCCGCCGCCCCGGCTGAGTGCTGGTTCCGGGCTCCGGGTCACTCCGTCCCGAAGACGTGGTCGACGACCCGGGCGGACGCCTGCCCGTCGTCGTGCGGGCAGTACTTCACGAAGAAGCGGTCGTAGTCGTCGGCGTAGCGGTCCTCGCTGCCGGGCGCCTGCTCGACCGCTTCGGCGACCTCCGCCGAGGTCGTCACGACCGGGCCGGGCGCCTCCGCCTCCAGGTCGACGTAGAAGCCGCGCACATGGTCGCGGTAGCGCTCCAGGTCATAGGTGTAGAGGACGATCGGCCGGCCCAGGATCGCGTAGTCGAACATCGCGGACGAGTAGTCGGTGACGAGCACGTCCGCCGCCATGTACAGGTCGGCGATGTCCGGGTAGCGGGACACGTCGATGACGAAGCCGTCCCTCGCGGTGTCGGCCCGGTCGGTGATGAGCGGGTGCGTCCGCAGGAGCAGAACGTGGTCGTCGCCTAGGGACTGGCGCATGATCTCCACGTCCAGCTCCAGGGAGAAGCCGTGACTGCCTGGCGCGTGGTGCCGGTCGTCCCGCCACGTCGGTGCGTAGAGAACGACCTTCTTGCCGTCCGGAATGCCGAGGCCCTTGCGGATACGGGAGCCGATGCTCTCCCACTCGGGCGTGCTCAGGATGTCGTTGCGCGGATACCCCGTCTCCAGGACCTCGCCCTCGTACCGGAAGGCGCGGCGCATGATCTGCGTGGCGAACGGGCTCGGGGACAGCAGCAGATCCCACCGCGACACCTCCCGCTCCAGCCGGTCGAGGCGTTCGGTGTGCCGGTACGGCATGTCCTTGAGGTCGTGGGCGAGGCGCTTCAGCGGCGTGCCGTGCCAGGTCTGGACGTAGGTCTGGCCGTCGCGCTTGACGTACCACGGCGGCATCGCGGAGTTGGTGACCACGTAACGGGCGCGCGCGAGGAGGCGGTAGTGCTCGCGGCTTCCCGCCTGGACGATGCGGGCCTTGCCGTCCACCGCGAACTGGCCGTCCCGGGAGACCCACACGCACTCCAGGTCCGGATTGCGCCGGGTGAGCTCCTCGTAGACGGCCCTGGGGTTGCAGCTGTACTGGGTGCCCTCGTGGCTGTCGAACACGGCGACGTCCGCGAGGGGGCTGCGCAGGTACACGGGGTAGTCGCGCTCCTGGAGGAGCCGCTGCGCGTGACCGCCGCGCTCGTCGTCGTCCAGGGCGGGACGGCTGTACAGCACCAGCGCGTCGGTCTGGTGGACGCCGACCTCGAACACGTGCGTCGCGACCTGCTCCCGTCCGGGCAGCTCAGGAATGGCCTCGCGTTCGACCACGACGGCCACCTCCCCGGCGCGCGTGCGCGCGAGGAGGTCCCAGGTTCCGCTGCGCAACGGCAGATCCGTCCCGAACAGGGCGATCGTCGCCGGGGTGAGCGCGGCGGTGAAGCGGTGGCCGTCCCAGGTGACGGGGACGCGGTGCCGGTCGCCCGAACGGTGCCGCCGCAGGACGAAGTGCTCCGGCCGCTCCTCCGGGTCCGCGAAGTCGCCGAACAGGGTGAGGGTCCCGTTGTCGTCCCACTCCGCCGCCGTCACCACCGGCCGCGCGCAGCGCTCCACGCCCCGCAGGTTGCCGAACGCCGTGCGGGTGAGGGCGAGCTCCCGGCCAGGGCCCGAGGGCGCCGGGAGGGCGTACCGGGCCGGGAGGACGTTGCTCGCGACGGTGAGCCGCAGCGGGCCGCCCTCGCCGGTCAGCCTGATGTCCCAGTCGACGGCGTCCAGGACGTGCGCGCAGTAGGCCGCTCCATGCTCGCCGTCCACGGGCGAGACCAGGTCCTTCAGCGGCAGCGTCGCCTTGAAGTCGAACCCGGTGCCCTCCGCCATGCGCAGCGCGGCGGACTGCCGCAGCGTCACCCGGCCGCGGACCTCGGCGCTGCCGTGCCTGCGCGTCGCGACCATCGCCGCGCCCGCGCCCAGTGCCCGCCTCGTCCAGCCGGTCAGCTCCAGCCGGTCGCCGTCGCACCGCATGCCGGTGAGGACGGCCTTGGCCCGCTTGACGTGCACGACGAACACGTCGTCGTCGCCCGCCGCCGGCTGGACCGCGACGTGCTCGTCCACCTGGCGCGCGGCCGTCCACCGCACCGCCGGCTCCGTCGCCGTCAGCCGCTGCACCGCCTTGCGCCCGGCCGTCGACACCTCGGCGTACAGCTCGTAGGTGGCCGTCCGCCACTCATCGCCGTCCAGCAGGAGTTCCGGCTCGACCCGAACGGAGAACCCGGACCAGTCGTAGGACACCGTTGTCTGGTCGGACTGGGCTGTGGCCTCCGTGCAGAGGATCCGTTCCACCGGCAGCCTGATCTCCTTGCCGGTCTTGACGTCCCGCATCCAGGCGCGGATACGGGAATCGGTCACCGCGGAGACGTCGAGCCGGTCGAAGTAGGCGTGGCCCTCAACGATGAGGGTGTCGACGTCCCACTCCACACGGTCGACGTCCGCCCACAGGAGCATCTCGTCGGTGACGTCGTACATCTCCTCCGGGATGGCCCGTTCCACATCGTCGAAGTAGGGGTACCGGGCGTACCAGCGCTGCCGGAGCCTGCCACGCCGCACCAGCGGGACGTCCTGCAGCCCCGCTTCCTCCTCGAAGCGGAGGACCTCCAGCAGTTCGGCCAGCATCCGCTCCCCGAGCAGATGGGTCTGCAGCCGCCTGATGGCGGCCAGCCGGTCCGCCGCGGACTTGTCGGAGGTGGCGACGACCTCGGCGCCCAGCTCGACAAGGCGTTCCCGTTCCTCCCAGGAGGCCCCGGGCAGGGCGAGGATCAGGGCACGCACGTCGAAGTCCAGCGCGTACATGTCGTGGACGGCCAGCAGCTCCGGCGCGTTGTCCTCGACGAACTTCCGGGCCACCGCGTGGGTGGCCATCCGTTCGGTGATGTCCGCCGGGTCGTGCCGCACCCGCGCCGCCGTCCCCGGACGCTCACGCCAGTAGTAGACGGCCGCGTCGAGCACGTCCACGGAGGAGGCCAGGACGTGGGTCTTCATGGCCGTGAGCAACATGGCCGCAGGCGTGTCGAGGGTCGCGGGCACCTGGAAGTCGTAGGCGTCCCAGAACTCGCGCCGGAACACCTTGTTGCACACCATCCTGTCCTGCAGGAGGGCAGGGTGGCGGATCGCGTCCGTCGCCTTCTGCGTCCTCGCGTAGGGCACGGTGTGCATGGGCGACTGCCGCACCTGCGTCCCGTCCAGGCACCTGACGTTCCCGCCGGCGAGGTCGGCCTCTGACGCCTCCAGCGAACCCACCATCAGCTCGTACGCGTACGGGGGCAGGGTGCCCCTGCCGTCGACGAAGGCCAGGTAACGGCCGCTCGCCTGCTCGACGCCCGTCTCCCCTGCCGGCGTCCCACCGGACGGCTGGATCAGCGTGAAACGATCGTCGCGTTCGGCGAACTCCTTGGCGACGACCGGCCCGCCGTCGCTCGACCCGTCGTCCACCATGAGCACTTCCATGTCGCGCATGGTCTGCCGTGCGAGGGACTCCAGGCAGCCGGTGAGATGCTCCTCGGCGTTGCGGAAGGGGACGACGACGCTGAGCAGAGGCGAGCCAGCCTGGGGCGCGCTGGTTTCGGGTGAGCTGGTCTGGGGTGACACGTGCGGCTCCGTGGTGGGGTGTCAGTTGGCGGGCTGGAGGACCCGGTCGAGCACACGGGAGGCGGCGTTGCCGTCGTCGTGCGGGCAGTACCGGGCGGCGAACGCGGCGCGCGCGTCCCGGAAGCCCGCGTCGAGCGCGGTGGGCTCGCGCAGGGCCTCGATGACCTCGCGCGAGGTGCTCAGGAGCGGCCCGGGGGCCTCCGCGTCGAAGTCGAAGTAGAAACCGCGCACGTGGTCGCGGTAGCGCTCCAGGTCGTAGGTGAAGAACACCATCGGGCGGCCGGTCACGGCGAAGTCGAACATGGACGACGAGTAGTCCGTGACCAGCACATCGCTGATGAGGAACAGTTCGGAGATGTCGGGGTAGTAGGACACGTCCATCACGCAGTCGCCCGGCTGGAGCTTCGGGCGGTCCGTGACGAGGTAGTGGGTGCGCAGCAGCAGGACGTGGTCGTGCCCCAGCGCCGCCCTGAACCGGTCGATGTCGAACTCCAGCCGGAACGACCGCCTGCCGACCGCGTAGCCGAAGTCGTCGCGCCACGTCGGCGCGTACAGCACGACCCGCTTGCCCTCCGGGATGCCGAGCCGCCGCCGGACCGCCGCCGCCATCTCCCCGCGATGCGGGCTGTTCAGGATGTCGTTGCGCGGATAGCCGCTCTCGAAGACGGGCCCGTCATAGCGGAACGCACGCCGGAACAGCGGGACGGAGAACGCGTTCTGGGCGAGGAGCAGGTCCCAGTGGGCGACGTCGTACTCCATCCAGTCGCGGCCCTGAGGACGCTTGTACGGCATCTCCTTGATGTCGTAGCCGAGCTTCTTCAGCGGTGTCCCGTGCCAGCACTGCACGTAGATCTGGTCGTCGCGCTTGGCGAACCACTCCTTCTGCGACCAGTTACCGAAGATGTAGCGGGCGCGGGCCAGCGCCTCGTAGTACTCCCGCGTACCGGCCAGGACGGTCCGCGCACCCGACGGCCGGCCGAACTGGCCGTTCTGCGTGATCCACACGCACTCCAGGTCGGTTTCGCGTCGCCGGAGCTCGTCGTAGATGCCGCGCGGGTTGCACGAGTACTGGCGGCCCCGGTAGGCGTCGAACACCGCCAGGTCACGCACGGGCAGGTTCAGATGGCGGCGGTAGTGCCCGGACCGTAGACGGCTCTGGGCGTAGGGGCCGCGCTCGTCCTCGTCCAAGGCCGTCTCCACGCGCACCTGCAAACGGTCCGTCTTGTGGCCCAGCACCGTGATCCTGTGCAGGCCCGCCTCGAAAGGCTCCGGTAGCTCGCGGAGGGTGTGGCGTCTGATGACGACCGGTTGCTCTTGACCGGCGATGACAACGAGGACGTCCCAGCGACCGGAAATGAGGGGACGGGACAGGCCGAGCACCGGCATACGCGCCGGTGAGAACGACGCAGTGAACCGGTCGTTCTGCCAAAGCAGCTTGACCGTGTGCTCCTCGCACGACCGCCGGCGCCTGAGGAGCACAGCGTCGGGCCGTCCGGCGCCTTCTGTGCACGTCCCCGCCAGGTGGAGGGCGCCATCGGGTGTCCAGGACACCTCGTCCACGGCCAGGGTCCGGCCCCGGACCACGAGACGGAGCGTGCTGCGCCTCGTCCTGGCGAGTTCCACTTCCCCGCCCGGAACGAGGAACGCGGCGCCCGCGGGGTCCTCGTCCAGGTACGGCTTGACCTCGCCCGGCAGGGCGACGTCCCACTCGCCGGGGCGCCTGGCCAGCCCGCCGACCGGCAGCCTGGCCCGGAACGCGCCGTTCCCGGCCGGCTCGACCCGCCCGGTGACCGTGCCGCGGCCCGTCCGCGGGACGGCCACGACGGTCGGCTCGTCGCCGAGCGGGGTGCGGCTCCACCCGTCCAGGCACAGGTCACCGCGCTCCAGATGGCCGCCGATGACCGCCGCCTGCGTCCGCCGCACCTGCACCACGAACCGGTGCCTGCCCGCCACGCCCTGGACGAGCACGCCCGGCGCGCACTCCCGGTCGTCCGGCCACTGGCGGCCGGTCAGCCGCGGGTTCCCGAACGTGGACCGGCGGCGCAGCCCCCGGTTGACGATCTCGACGCACGGCACCCAGTCGATGTCCCGCCAGCGGCCGAGCACCTTCAGCGACGCCGGGTCGATGTCCGCGACGAACCCGGACCAGTCGTAGGAGACCGCGGACTGCCGCGACCGTGCGGTGACGTCCGGCCTGCGTACCCGAGTCACGGGTACTCGCAGCAGCCCGCACCGGTTCGCCGCCACCAGCCACACGCGGATGCGCGAACCGTCTTCGGTCGAGGAGTCCAGGTGCCGGATGTAGGCGTGGCCCTCTAGGCGGAGCCGTCCGTCCACCCACGTGGCCCGGTCGATGGCGGCGACCGGCGTCAGTTCGTCGGTCACGTCGTACACGTGCAGGGGAACGGCCCGCTCCTCGTCCTCGAAGAACGGGAACTCCGCGTACCAGCGGTGGCGCATGCCCCGCCGCACCCTGGGCGCGTCCACCGCCTTGCGGAGATGCGCGTACTGCATCACCTCCAGCAGCTCGGGCAGCATGCGGCGGGAGAGGAGGTGGACCTGGAGGCGTGTCATGGCGGGGAGCCGCTTCAGCACCCGCTGGCCGATGTGCCGCGCTAGGTCCGCGCCCATCGTCACGAGTTCCTCGCGGTGCGCCTCCTGCGTCCTTGGCAGCGCCTCGAACAGGGTGTGGAGCTCTATCTCCACCAGGGCGTGCTCGTCGTAGGCGTGCAGGAGGTTGGGCGCATAGTCGGCGAGGGCGTCACGAAGTAGACGCGCGGACGCCAGACGCTGGGTGATGTTGTCCCAGTCGTAGCGGTCCTCGGTGATGGAGCCCGGCCGCTTACGCCAGTAGTAGACCGTGTCCTTCAGGACGTCCACGGAGCGGGCCAGCGCGTGCGCGCGCACGGTGACCGGTGGGTCCTCGTAGAAGCCGGTGGGGAACTCCAGGCCCACCCGCAGCCAGAAGTCACGCCGGTACACCTTGTTCCAGGGCGTCCTGTCGCGCATGAGCACCGGCTTGGACGACACGTGCGTCTTGGCACTGGACTCGGCGAACACACCCTCGTGCAGGGGCGACTGCCATTTGCGGTCCTCGTCGATCCGCATGACGTTGCCCGCCGCGAGGTCGGACCCCGTCCGCTCCAGGGAGCCGACCAGCCGCGCGTAGGCTTCGCGGTCGACCACGTCGTCGGCGTCGGCGAACGTGAGGTACTCCCCCCGCGCCTGCAGCACCCCCGCGTTGCGCGCCGCGCCGGGGCCCTCGTTGTCCCGCGTCACGAGCCGGAACCGCGGATCCCGCGCGCACATCTCCTTGGCGATCACGGCGCCGTTGTCGGTGGACCCGTCGTCCACCATGATCACCTCAAGGTCGCGCAGCGTCTGACCGGCCAGCGACTCCAGGCACTCCCGCAAGAACTCCTCGGTGTTGCAGAACGGCACGACGACGCTGAGCTTCGGGGACATGGGGCCTCCTCCTCGCCCCACCGAGCATGATGACAACGCGCCATCACGCGAACACGCATCGCGATTGCAAGGCCGTCCCCTGAACCAGACTTGACCTCGCGTGGGTACGCGTTTACGGTCCGCTGACCTTCACCCGGGCGGCCCTACGCGGGACGTACGCCCGGCGCCGTCCCCGATTCGGCGACCGCTGCACGGAGGCTGGCGGCCAGGACCTCGAACTCGTGCGCGCGCGGGGACGTCGAGCGGAACCCGAGCCCGATCCTGCGATACGGCGCGGGCGCCGCGAACCGGTGCGCGCGCAGGTCCGGCGCCCGGCGCGTCTCCACCTCCAACGCGGTCTCCGGGACAAGCGTCACCCCGAGGCCGCCCGACACGAGCTGGACGAGCGTCGCGAGACTCGTGGCATAGGTGGCGGCGGCGCGTGCCCCTACGTCACGGCACACGTCCAAGGTCTGATCCCGCATGCAGTGCCCCTCGTTGAGCAGAATCACGTCCAGGTCGCTCAGCGCTTCTCGCGAGACCTCGCCTTCTACCTCGAACTCCGCCGGAGCGACGAGCACGAAGTCCTCGTCGTAAAGGACGACCTCCGTCACACCGGCCGTGGCCACGGGTAGGGCAAGCAGCACCACGTCCAGCCGCCCGGCCAGCAGCTCGGCGACGATGTGCGCGGTCTTCTCCTCACGCACCGAAAGCTCCAGTGTCGGGAACTCCTTGGCGAGCCGTGGCAGCACGACAGGCAGCAGATAGGGCGCGACGGTCGGGATGACCCCCACCCGGAGCTGCCCCACGAGCGGCCCCTGGGCGGCCCTCACGTCCTCTACGAGCCGGTCCAGTTCCGCCAGGATGACCTCCGCCCGCCGTGCGACACGCTCCCCGGCGGGCGTGAGTAGAACCTTTCGCGTCGTTCGCTCGACCAGCCGCGTCCCGAGGCTCTCCTCCAGCGCGGCCACCGCGCCCGACAACGCGGGCTGGCTCATCCGCAGCGCGGCGGCCGCATCCCGGAAATGCAGATGCTCCGCCAGTGCGGAGAACGCCCGCAACTGCGCCACCGTCGGTCTGTTGATCGCCATCCCGGCCGGAATGGTACCGGCCCACAATTACTCACAGTGACAAAACGCAGGTCATGGAAGGGTGGCGTTCCCCACAGTGCATGCCCCCTATATCCGCGCAATAGGGTCGGGCCGTGGACGATCATCTGCTGGCAGGCCGCTATCGGCTGACGTCGCTGCTGGGCCGGGGCGGAATGGGCGCCGTCTGGCATGCCCGCGACGAGCGGCTCGACCGCGAAGTGGCGGTCAAGGAGCTGCGCCTGCCCGAGCGACTGACCGAGGAGCAGCGCCGGACCTGGAGCGCGCGGCTGGACCGCGAGGCCCGTGCGGCCGCCAGGCTCAAGCATCCGGGCATCGTCACCGTCCACGACCGGATCACCGGCGAGGACGGCCGTCCCTGGATCGTCATGGAGCTGGTGCACGGGCGCTCCCTGGCGGACCTGGTCGAAGCGGAGGGGCCGCTGCCACCTCACCGGGTCGCGCAGATCGGCCTTCAGGTGCTGGACGCTCTTCGCGCGGCCCACCGGGCGGGAATCACGCACCGGGACGTCAAACCGGCCAACGTGCTGCTGGAGAGCCAGCGCGTCGTCCTGACCGACTTCGGGATCGCAGCCGTCGACGGCGACGCGACCCTGACCCGGACGGGTGCGGTCATCGGCACCCCTGCCTTCATGTCGCCCGAGCAGGTGCGCGGCCTGGAGGCCGGCCCCGCCTCCGACCTGTGGTCGCTCGGCGCCACCCTGTACGCGGCGGTGGAGGGCCGGCCCCCCTTCGACGGCGCGAACACCGGAGCGGTCTTCGTCGCCATCGCGACGGAGGATCCGCCGCCCGCCGTCCGCGCGGGAGCACTCGGGCCCACGATCATGGCGCTGCTGCAACGCGACGCGGACCGGCGCCCGACCGGCGAGCAACTCCGAGCCGGGCTCGCCCATCTCGCCCAGGAGCCCGCCGTGGCGCCCGCCCCGGCCGCCGGCCCCGCGCCGCCGCGGCGGCGGCGCGGACGTCCCGTCCTCATCGCGACGGCCGTCGCGGTGGCGCTCGCCCTGACCGCGGCCGTCGCGGTGTCAGCGTTCAAGCTGCGAAGCGACGCGGAACGCGACCAGGCCGCCAGGGACGCCTACCGGGCACTGACGGAACCTCCTGGCCCGGAGAAGTCCATGGACGAGGTCGCGACGGGCGAGCTGGCGGTGACGTACGAACTGTGCCCCGGCACCGAGAAATGCGACGTCGCCGGAAGAGTCACGGCCACCATGCAGTGGCTCGCGGCACAGAATGGCGTTCGCGTGGTATATCCACCCGCTGAGATGGCAGATTGCGGCACCCGCGAAGGCTGCCTCATCTCGGTCGCCTCACCTTCTTTGACCGGCGCGCGAATTGTCCAGAGCGACGACCGGCTCCTGCTCAGGGTCTTCGTCCGTGCCCCGCGATGAGGTGCACCGCCGGAGCGAACGCCTTCTTGCCGGACCGGGGGCGGAGGTGGTCTACCCTTGCCCGCTACGGAGGGTGATGCCGGTTTTGGGTGGGTCGATGTGATTTACATCTACCCTGCGCCGGGCCATCGCCAGGGGAGTTCCGCATCATTGCTGGCCAGCACGATTTCCTGGTGATTGATAAGGGACCTCTATCAATCGATTGCGATACATCGATTTCTCTTCTCAACACCGTTACGGCACGCTGAGTGACATCGGCCGCCGAGGCGGAAACCCCGCGGCCATCCCATGCCTCCTGCGCGGAGGCCACATTCTCGTGACGAAGGAGCATGCGTGCTTACTGTCGGTGACCAGTTCCCCGAGTACGAGCTCACCGCCTGCGTCTCGCTGGACCCGGACAACGCGTTCGAGACGATCAACCACAAGTCCTACGAGGGCAAGTGGCGCGTGGTGTTCTTCTGGCCCAAGGACTTCACTTTCGTCTGTCCCACCGAGATCGCCGAGTTCGGCCGCCTCAACGAGGACTTCGCCGACCGCGACGCCCAAGTGCTGGGCGCGTCCGTCGACAACGAGTTCGTCCACTTCGCCTGGCGCAAGGACCACCCGGACCTTCGCGAGATCCCGTTCCCGATGATGGCGGACCTCAACCGCGACCTGTCGTCCGCGCTCGGCATCCTCACCGAGGACGGCGTGGCGCAGCGTGCGACGTTCATCGTCGACCCCAACAACGAGATCCAGTTCGCCATGGTGACCGCCGGTTCGGTCGGCCGGAACGTCAAGGAGGTCCTGCGGGTCCTGGACGCCCTCCAGAGCGACGAGCTGTGCCCCTGCAACTGGAACAAGGGCGAGGAGACCCTCGACGCCACCAAGCTGCTGGCCGGGGTCTGACCCACCGCGCCGCACCGCGTTGGAACGTTCCCTCCCCATCCGCCGGGCGACGGCCGCGGCGCCGGGCGGCCGACGCCGCGGCCGGCCGCCGGGCGCGGCCGGCCGTCCGCAGGAAAGGACACATGATCATGAGCGTTGACGCCCTGAAGAGCGCCCTGCCCGCCTACGCCAAGGACACCAAGCTCAACCTGGGCTCGCTGACGTCCACCTCGCAGCTCACCGACCAGCAGCTCTGGGGGGCGGTGCTGGCCTGCGCCTTCACCACCCGGAGCGCCACCGTCATCCGCGAACTGGCCGAGGAGGCCGGCGACTACCTGTCCGCGGAGGCGTTCGAGGCGGCCAAGGGCGCCGCGTCGATCATGGCGATGAACAACGTGTACTACCGCGCCACCCACCTGATCGGGGACGACACCTACGCCACGCTGCCCGCCAAGCTCCGGATGTCGATCATCGGGAAGCCCGGCGTGGACAAGGTCGACTTCGAGCTGTGGTGCCTGGCCGTGTCGGCGATCAACGGCTGCGGGCGGTGCCTGGAGTCGCACGAGAAGGTCGTCCGGGAGGCCGGCCTGTCCCGCGAGCTGGTGCAGGAGGCCCTGCGGATCGCCGCGGTCGTCAACGCGGCGGCCGCGACCCTGGAGGCCGAGGCCGCCCTGGCGCCCGCCGGCGTCTGAGCGACACCGCCGCATACGTGAGGCCCGGGTGCGACGAGCACCCGGGCCTCACGCCGTCACAGGCGGACGGTCACTCCCATTCGATGGTGCCGGGGGGCTTGGACGTGATGTCCACGGTGACCCGGTTGATCTCGCGGACCTCGTTCGTGATGCGCGTGGAGATGCGCTGCAGGACCTCGTAGGGAAGCCGCGCCCAGTCGGCGGTCATCGCGTCCTCACTGGTGACGGGACGGAGCACGATGGGGTGGCCGTACGTGCGTCCGTCACCCTGGACCCCCACGGACCGGACGTCCGCCAAGAGGACCACGGGGAACTGCCAGATGTCGCGGTCGAGTCCGGCGTTCGTCAGCTCCTCGCGTGCGATGGCGTCCGCGTCGCGGAGGATGTCCAAGCGCTCGCGGGTGACGGCACCGATGATGCGGATACCGAGACCAGGACCGGGGAACGGCTGGCGCCACACGATCTCGGACGGCAGGCCGAGCTGTTCGCCGAGGGCGCGGACCTCGTCCTTGAACAGGCTCCGCAGCGGCTCGATGAGCTTGAACTGGAGGTCGTCGGGGAGGCCGCCGACATTGTGGTGCGACTTGATGTTGGCCGCGCCCGTGCCGCCGCCCGATTCGACGACGTCCGGGTAGAGGGTGCCCTGGACGAGGAACTCGACGGGCTCGTCCGCCTCCGGCGAGCCTTCCCGGGGGGCCGCCGCAGAGGTGCCCTCGACGATCTCGCGGGCCGCCTCCTCGAAGACCCGGATGAACTCCCGGCCGATGATCTTGCGCTTCTCCTCGGGGTCGGTGACCCCGTCGAGAGCGGCGAGGAAGCGCTCCTGGGCCTCCACGACGTGCAGGTTCACGCCGGTGGCGGCGACGAAGTCCTTCTCGACCTGTTCCGGCTCGCCCTTGCGCAGCAGGCCGTGGTCGACGAACACGCAGGTCAGCCGGTCGCCGATGGCGCGCTGGACCAGTGCGGCGGCGACGGCCGAGTCGACGCCGCCGGACAGCCCGCAGATCGCCCGCTTGTGCCCCACCCGCTCCCGGACGGCCGCGATCGACTCGTCCGCGATGTTCACCATCGTCCAGTTCGGACGGCAGCCGGCACCCTCGTACAGGAAGCGGCGCAGCAGCTCCATCCCCTGCTCGGTGTGCATGACCTCCGGGTGGAACTGGACGCCGAAGAAGCCGCGCTCAAGGTCCTCCATGCCCGCGACGGGGGTCACGTCCGTGGAGGCCGTGACGGTGAAGCCCGACGGGGCGCGGCTGACGTAGTCGCGGTGCGACATCCACACCGCCTGCTCATGCGGCAGGCCCGCGAACAGCATGCCGGGCGACGCGACGGTCACGGTGGTGCCGCCGTACTCGGCGACATCGGAGTTCTCGACCGTCCCGCCCAGGGCCTGGGCCATCACCTGGTGGCCGTAGCAGATGCCGAGCGTGGGCACCCCCAGGTCGAACAGCCCGTCCGGGACGATCGGAGCACCCTCCGCGTACACCGACGCAGGGCCGCCGGACAGAATGATCGCTTTCGGCCGCCTGGCGAGCATCTCGCCGGCCGGCATGGTGGACGGCACTATCTCGCTGTAGACATGGCACTCGCGGACGCGCCTCGCTATGAGCTGCGCGTACTGCGCGCCGAAGTCGACGACGAGAACGGTGTCAAAGGACTGGTCTGCGGCCACCAACAAAGCCTTTCGCACGGCCGGAAGGGTCCCACCAGTCTACGGGGAGCGATGCCCTGCACCGCTGCACACCCAACCCGTCCGTCACGATGGGCAATCGACCGATAACGGTCGGCTTCCATTTACCTCGACCACACTCCTGCCACGACGTCACTCTGATACCTCTTGATGACGCCCTGTGTTCACATGGCTCCCGTCCGCAAGCGTCCTCCATAGGAGTGCCGTGAAGTTGCTCGCAGCCGCCGCCCTGATCGCCGCGTTCGTCCCGGCCCTGGCCGCACCCACGTCGCCCGCACCGGCCAGCGCGTCCGCGGAGGTTTCGCATCTGGACGACTGCAAGCACGAGCACGCCGACGCACGGCACCGCCGCCCCCACGGGGACCGCAACGAGCTGACCCCCGCGGAGGCCGCCACAGTAGAGCAACGCCTCAACGAGATCCTGCACTCCCTGGGCCTGGCCGGTGGGCCGACGGGAGAGAATTTCCGCACCGCCGAGCAGATCAGCATTCCGGTCTACTTCCACGTCCTGCACAGCGGCGCCAAGGGCAACGTGTCCAACGCACTGATCCAGCGCCAGATCAAGACGCTGAACGACTCCTACGGCGGCCGGAACGGCGGAGCGGACACGCAGGTCTCCTTCACACTCAGCGAAGTGACCCGTACGGACAACGCGGCCTGGTTCAACGACCCGGAACGCTACGAGAAGACGTACAAGCCGAGGTTGCGCAAGGGCGGCAAGTCCACGCTGAACCTCTACAGCGGCAACATGGGCGGGGAACTGCTCGGCTGGTCGACGTTCCCCTGGAAGTACGAGTCCGAGCCCACGATGGACGGTGTCACGATCCACTACGGCAGCATGCCGGGCGGCCACATCCCGAACTACAACAGGGGATTCAGCGCGACGCACGAGGTCGGCCACTGGCTCGGGCTCTACCACACGTTCCAGGAGGGCTGCCTGGGCGAGGGCGACCGGGTCGCCGACACCCCGGCAGAGCGCGACCCCACGAACGGCTGCCCGACCGGCAAGGACACCTGCCCGGCCCCAGGCGCCGACCCCGTGCACAATTACATGGACTACAGCTACGACACGTGCATGACGTCCTTCACCGCCGGCCAGGGCGCCCGCATACACAAGGTGTGGACGGCCTACCGCCGCTGAGCCGCCAGGAGCCGTCCGGCGTCCTTCTCAGGAAGATGCCGGACGGCCTCCCGGATCGTCACACCCGAGATGACCCCGACCCTGGGTTCCACCCACTCCGTGACCCAGCCCGGATCCTTCTTGGACAGCTCCCGCAGCACCCACCCGAGGGCCTTGCGGATGAAGAACTCACGCTCGCCGATCAACACGTCCCCGAACTGGCCGATCCGCCCCAGATCAGGCTCTCCACTCCGCACACCCGCGAGAAGAGCCAACATCGCCGTGCGCCGTATCCACATGTAGGGATCGCCTGCCCACGCGTCCAGCACCGCCCCCAGCTCCGGGTACCGGATCACCAACCTGCCAACGACCTTCTCCGCGAGGTTGTCCACATAGACCCAACTGGCAGAGTCCCGCACGAACCGCTCAGCCACCGCCACGTCCCCGGGCTCCAGCAACGCCAGCCGCCTGACGAGCACCTCGATGGCCGCCACCCGAGCCTCATGGACCGGCCGCCCGCCCTCCGTGACACCCCATAGCGCCTCGGCGAGCGCGAGCAACTCCTCCCGCGCGACCGCGTCCTTCACCGCCGAAACGGCGACCTTGCGCACCACGGGCACCGGCACCCCGACATGCACGAAGTCGCTCTTCAGATAC
>NZ_SMKM01000509.1 GCF_004348665.1 Actinomadura sp. GC306
CCCCCGGCCCGCGCGACGCGCCCTGACACGGCCGGGACGCGGGTGGGCCCCGCAGACCGGCCGGTCTGCGGGGCCCATCTGCGGGGCCCCCCCGCACTCCTTCGCTCCTGGGGCGGGGTCAGCGGCGCAGCGCCGCGCGCAGGGCGTCCCAGACCTGCCGGGTCTCGGCGCGGCGGTCCCAGGCGACGGCGGCGAACACCACGGCGTACGCGGCGGGCATCAGCGCCCACGCCGGCTCCAGCACCAGGATCTGGGTGAGGGCGGCGCCGGCCATCAGGCCGATCAGCGCGATCCCGGCGAGCCCGGCCAGCCGCGGGACGACCAGCGCGACCGCGCCGGCGGCCTCGACGGTGCCGGTGACGTAGCGGAACCACTGGCCCCAGCCGATCAGGTCGAACGTCTCGACCGCGGTGGCCTCCCCGGCGAACTTCGGCAGCGCCGAGGCGAAGAACAGGAAGACCGCCAGGAAGATCTGCAGGCCCCACAGCACCTTGCGGCGCGCGGTCATGCGGGAGGCGCCGGAGGAAGCGGGGGCCGGGGCGGGGGTGTGGGTGTGGGTCGCGGTCATGGCGGTGGTCCTTTCGTGCGGTGCGTCTCATCGGCCTTTCACTGACGCGTCGCACGGCCGCCCGCCGGATCGACATCCCCGCCGGCTTTTTCTCAAAAGATTTTCCGGCGGCGGATCGGTGCAGGTCAGCGGGGTGCGGCGGCGATGAGCGGGGCCAGGAGCGCGGCGGCCCTGTCCACGTCGGCCGGGCTGGTGGTGAGGTGGAACGCGCACCGCAGCCGCCCGGCCCGCACCGAGGCGGCCACCCCGCCGGCGCGCAGCGCCTCGGCGGCGCCGGCGGGGACGGGCACCGGCACGATCGCCGACTCCCCCGCCGACTCCCCCGCCGGGAGGCCCAGCGCGGCGCGGAACCGGCGCGCCAGGGCGGTGTTGTGGGCGTGGATCGCCGGGACGCCGACGCGGGCGAGCAGTTCCAGGGCGGGGGCCTGCCCGGCCCAGCACTGCCACGCCGGCGACAGGTCCAGGCGGCGCGCGTCCGGGGCCAGGCGCAGCGGCAGCCCGTACACCGAGTCCCAGATGTCGGCGCCGGCGTACCAGCCGGCGCCGATCGCGGGCAGCGCGTCCAGGGCCTGCGGGGTGCCGGTGAGAAAGCAGGTGCCGCGGGGGCCGAGCAGCCACTTGTAGCCGCCGCACACCAGCCAGTCGACGTCGGCGGCGGGCAGCGGCAGCCATCCGGCGGCCTGGGTGGCGTCCAGCAGGATCCGGGTGCCGCGGGCGCGGGCGGCGGCGATCAGGTCGTCCAGCGGGGCGATGCGCCCGTCGGCGGACTGCACCGCCGACACCGCGACCACGTCGGCGCCGCCCGCGCGGACGGCGGCGGGCAGCCGCTCCAGGGGGACCTGCCGGACGGTGAGGCCGGGCCGCGCGGCGAACGGCCACAGCAGGGAGGTGAAGTCGCCCTCGGCGGTCAGGACGGCCGCGCCGGCGGGCAGCGACGCCGCGACCAGCCCGGTGAAGTAGGACACCTGCGGTCCGCACGCGACGCGTCCGGCGGGGACGCCGAGCAGCCGCGCGAACGCCTCCCGGGAGCGGGTCACGGCCCGGTCCATCCCGGTTGCGGTCAGCAGCCCGGCGGCGCGGTCCCGCTCGGCGGCGAGCATCGCCTCGTGCGCGGCGCGGGGCGGCAGCCCGTAGGAGGCGGTGTCGAGG
>NZ_SMKM01000510.1 GCF_004348665.1 Actinomadura sp. GC306
CCCCGAACCACCGCCGGCGGCCGCGGAGCCCCCGCGTCCGGCCGAGGCGCCGGCCCCGCCGGAGCCCGCCGCCGGGGAGCGGCCGCCGCTGCCGCGCCGCCAGGCGCAGACGCACCTCGTGCCCGAACTGGCCGAACCGCCCGCGCCCCCGCAGGAGGAAGAGGAAGAGGAACGGGAGGTCGTGCACAACTCCGGGCTGATGGCGGCTTTCCAGAGAGGAATGCGCAGTGCCCAGGAGGAGGACATTTCTTCGGAGAAGCCGGACAGCGTCAGCTGACGAGGCAGGACACATGAGAAGGAGCGTGCATTGAGTGGCGTCGCCCCCAACCAGGCTCAAGATCTTGCTTGGCTGTTGCAGGGGCTGGGTGAAGAGGTTCCGGTCATCCGCGGAAGCGTGCTGCTCTCCGCGGACGGCATGCTGAAAGCCGCCCACGGTTTCGACCGCACGAGCGCGGAGCAGCTTTCCGCGCTCGCTTCCGGGCTGTTCTCCATAGCGCGCAGCACCGGAACGAAATTCGACGACAGCAACGAGGTGCGGCAGGTGGTGGCGGAGCTCAGATCCAGCCAGCTGTTCATCTCCTGGGCGGGCTACAATTCCGTGCTCGCGGTGCTGGCGGGCGCGGAGGCCGACCCCGCCGTCGTCGGTTTCGAGATGGCCCGGCTCATCAGGTCCGTCCGGCCGTTCCTGCACACCGCGGCGCGGTCGGCGGCCACGACCGCCGACCGAGACCGGCCGATATGACGTCCGGAGACGAGGTCCGGCCCGAGGACGACGAGGTCTGGCTCGACGACGACGCCGGGCGGCTGGTGCGCCCCTACACGGTGACCGCGGGACGCACCCGCCCGACCGTCGACCTCGACATGCTGACGCTGGTGGTGTCCGTCCGGCTCTCCCCCGCCCTGGACGTGGAGTACACCCGGGCGCTGGAGCTGTGCCGGACGCCGACATCGGTCGCCGAGGTCGCGGCGCACCTGCGGCTCCCCACGGCGGTCACCAAGGTCCTTCTCTCCGATCTGGTGGAGCGCGGCGTGATGACCGTGCAGGAGGCGCGGATCGCGGCCGACCCCACCGACCGAGCCCTGCTGGAGGCACTGCTCGATGGCCTACAACGAGTCTGAACCGCTGCCGACCCAGGTGAAGATCCTGGTGGCGGGCGGTTTCGGCGTCGGGAAGACGACGTTCGTCGGTGCGGCCAGCGAGATCGAGCCGCTGTGCACCGAGGAGCTCATCACCTCCGAGAGCGTCGGCGTCGACGACCTCGGCGGGATCGAGGGCAAGACCACGACCACCGTCGCGCTCGACTTCGGCAGGATCACGATCGAGCAGCACGGGATCGTGCTCTACCTGTTCGGCACCCCCGGGCAGCGGCGCTTCTGGTTCCTGTGGGACGAGCTCGCCGCCGGGGCCCTCGGCGCCGTCGTCCTCGCCGACACCCGCCGCCTGGCGGACTGCTTCGACGCGGTCGACTTCTTCGAGAACAGGGGCCTGCGGTTCCTCGTCGCGGTGAACGAGTTCGACGGCTCGTTCCGCTACAGCCCGGACGAGGTGCGCTCCGCCCTCGAACTCCAGCCGGACGTGCCGATCGTGCTCTGCGACGCGCGCAGGCCCGGCTCGGCGATCGCGGCGCTGCGCTCCTTGATCCTGCACCTTCTCTCCATCGCCCCGTCCGCCCCCGTCTGACGCGGCGGCGGGATCCGGCCCCGCCGGGCCCGTC
>NZ_SMKM01000511.1 GCF_004348665.1 Actinomadura sp. GC306
CCCCAGGACCCCGTGCCCCAGGACTTCCTGCTCCAGGACCCCGTGCCGCAGGACCCCCTGCCGCAGGACTACGTGCCGCAGGACCCCGTCCCGCAGGTTCCGCTGCCGCAGGCCCCTCTGCCGCCGCCGAGCCCCGAACCGGCGCCGCCGGAGCAACGGGAGCCCCCGCTGCCGGAGCCGAGGCCCGAGCCCGAGCCCGTCCAGCCCGAACGCCTTCCCCACGAGCACGTGCAGCCCGAAGCGGAGCGCGTGCAGGAGGAGGTGGCGGCCCCCTTGGGGGCGCCGGCGAGAAAGCGGTCCGCCGCGCGGCAGCAGCCGGCCGGCGTCCCGATCCGGGTGCCGCACGGAGCCCGCCTCTGGCACTGGACCGGGGAGGGTGAGGAGACGCCTCTCGCGGTCTACGACGCCGTCAGCGGAGCGTGGACGCCGGTGAGAGCCGACGCGGTCCAGGCTCCGCGGACCGAGTGACGCCGCGTTCCGCTACCGTCGAGTACGGCCCCCGCCCACGGACGTGAGAGTGGATCCCGAGTGGACTGGAACGACTTCGCCAAACGGCTGACGCTGGAGCTCTCCCGGCTGCCGGTCACGTCGTTCCTCATCGTGCAGGGACCCAGCGGGCTGCCCTACGCGCAGGCGATGAGGGCGGAAGGCGTGCTCGACGCGGAAGCGGTCAGCAGCGCGTTCCTGCCCCGTCCGCTGGCGCCGCGGCAGGAGCGCCGGCTGAGGTCGCTCGGCTGGGAACCGCCGGACGAGGAGGAGCGCAAGAACTGGTGGCACCAGCTCACCTGGCGCGAGCGCGGCGGCCGGGCCACGGCCGAGCACCTGGAGGCGTGCGCGCTGCTCGCCGGGCTGATGGTCGGCGCGTTCCGCGACGTGTACGGCATCGAGTCGCCGCTGGAGCTCGTCTACCAGGCGAGCAAGTCCGGTCCCGAGGGCGGTCCGCTGGCGCTGCCCGGCCTCGGCATCCCGCTGGCCGTCCCCGAGAGCGGGAACCGGTCGGCGTCCGGGCGCACCCGGCGGCCGTCCGGCTCGTCGCTGGAGACCGCCCTCACGGAGGCGCGCGAGCGCGGTGACCAGCGCGGCTACCTGGAGCTGCTCGCGCGCGCGGTCCTGTACCTGCCCGCGCCGGGCGACCCGGGGGCCGCCGAGCACCAGTTCGCCACGGCCCAGTTCGGTGACGGCACGTTCGTGCTGGCGTTCACCTCGCCCGAGGCCATGGACCGGTCCCTGCAGGGCCAGGCGGTCCACCACCGGGAGGCGTCCCTGTCGGAGCTGTCCCGCCGCTGGCCGCACCCGGAGTGGCAGCTCGCGGTCAACCCCGGTCTCCCCAGCGCGTCCTACCTGGACGCCAACGCGCTGTTCGAGCCGGAGGAGCCGCGCAAGCCCGCCGCGCCGAAGCCGCCGGCGCCGACCGACGTGCACGTCGCGGGTGCGTCGACCCGCACCCGCGCCCGCACGCGCGGTGTGAAGCCCGCCCGCGACGAGACGGCCGCCGCTCCGGCGGCGCCCAGACCCCCGCAGAGCCCGGCGCCGCCCCGTACCGAACCGAGGCCACCGTCCGCTGCTCCCGCGGCCTCACCGGCGCCCACACGCCCGCCGGGCGACGTCGCGGCGCCCCCTCCCCCGCAGCGGCGGCCGGAGGCGCCCGCCGCCCGCCCGGCTCCGCCGGCGCGGGAGACCGTCGGTGATCCGCGCGGCGTGCCGGTGCGCGGG
>NZ_SMKM01000512.1 GCF_004348665.1 Actinomadura sp. GC306
GGGCTGTGTGCTGGGTGGTTTGGCATGAAATGCTGGTCACCTGGGGGTGTGTGCCCTGTCGCGTCGTCGTTGAGGAGCAGAGCGTGGCTGAGAGGCATCTCGAAATCGAGCAGAAGTACGACGCCGACGCCGGTTTCGTCCTGCCGGAGCTGGCCGGGCTGCCGGGCGTCGCGTCGGCCGCGGAGCCCGAGGTCCACGAACTTCACGCGAGCTACTTCGACACCGCCGACCTGCGGCTCGCGGCGCACGGCATCACGCTGCGGCGGCGGCGCGGCGGACCGGACGCCGGATGGCACCTGAAGATGCCGGCGGGCCTGGACAGCAAGCAGGAGCTGCGGGCGCCGCTCGGCAGGCCGCGGGCCGTCCCGGCGCGGCTGGCCGGGCTGGTCGCCGCCTACACGCGGGGCGCGGAGCTGCGGCCGGTCGCGACGCTGGAGACGCGGCGGACGGTCGTCCGGCTGCTCGCCGCGGACGGGACCGAGCTGGCGGAGGTCGCCGACGACCTGGTGACGGGCAGCGGCCCCGGCGCCGAGACCGAGCGGTGGCGGGAGATCGAGGTCGAGCTGAAGGACGGCCCGTCCGACCTGCTGAAGGCGGCCGGCAAGCGGCTGCGGAAGAGCGGCGCCAAGCGGGGCAGGTCGTCGTCCAAGCTCGGACGGCTGCTCGGCGAAGCGGTGGTCCCGGCCGAGGCGGCGGCCGCGCGTGCCGCGGCGAGGTCGCGGATCGCGTCGGCGACGTCCAACGGCAAGGGCCCCGGCGTCACGACCGGGGAGGTCGTCCTCGCCTACATCGCCAACCAGGTCGAGGCCATCGCGAAGTACGACCCGAAGGCGCGGCTGGAGGAGGAGGACGCCGTCCACAAGATGCGGGTCGGCGTGCGGCGGCTGCGGAGCGCGCTGCGCAGCTACCGGACGGTCCTCGACCCGGAGCGGACCGAGCCGCTCGGGCCGGAGCTGCGCTGGCTGGCGGCCGTCCTCGGCGAGGTCCGCGACCTGGAGGTGCTGCGGATGCGGTTCGCGGCGGCGCCCGCGTTCGTGGTGGCGGACCTGGAGAAGCGGGAGCGCGCCGCGTACCGGCGGATGAACGCGAGCCTGCGGGAGCCGCGCTACTTCGCGCTGCTCGACGAGCTCGACCGGCTGGTCCTCGACCCGCCGCTGGCGGGCGCGGCCGACCGCAAGGCCCGCAAGGAGCTGCCCCTTCTCGTCACGCGGGCGTGGGACCGGATGGCCAAGGACTACGCGTCTATCAAGAGCGCCGACGACCCGGACGTCGCGCGGCACGAGACCCGCAAGGCGGCGAAGCGGGCGCGGTACGCGGCGGAGCTCGCGGTGCCGGTGCTGGGCGCGGCGGCGAAGCGGGTGGCCAAGGACGCCAAGCGCATCCAGGAGGTCCTCGGCGGCTACCAGGACGGCGTGATCGCCATGGAGCACCTCGCGGCGGCGGCCAAGCGCACCAAGGTGCCGGTGGAGGCGTTCGCGCTGGGCGTCCTGTACGGCAGGGAGCAGTGCGAAGCCGAGGCGGCGCGCGACCGCCTCTCGACCACCTGGTCGCAAACCCTAGGCCCGTCCTTCTAGCCCGCCCCAGTTCGTTGACTTGCGGCGTGTTGTTGTTTTGGGACGCCGGATAACAACAACACGCCGCAAGTCAACGGGCTTTGCGAGGCGGCTAGGTGGGGGCTTTGCGAGGCGGGGCGCCCGTTAGGTGGGGGA
>NZ_SMKM01000513.1 GCF_004348665.1 Actinomadura sp. GC306
CCCCCGCCCTGCCCGTCCGGCCCATCCGTCAGAGCCGCTCGATGATGGTCGCGTTGGCTTGGCCGCCGGCTTCGCACATGGTCTGGAGGGCGTAGCGGCCGCCTCGGTCTTCGAGGGCGTGCAGGAGCGTCGTCATGATGCGGGTGCCGCTGGCGCCGAGCGGGTGGCCGATCGCGATCGCGCCGCCGCGGACATTGACCCGGGCGGGGTCGGCGCCGGCCTCGCGCTGCCAGGCCAGGACGACCGGGGCGAACGCCTCGTTCACCTCGAACAGGTCGATGTCGCCGAGGGACAGGCCCGCCCGGTCCAGGACCTTCCGGGTCGCCGGGATGATCGCGGTGAGCATCAGCAGCGGGTCGTCGCCGGTCACGGCGAACGCGTGGAAGCGGGCGCGGGGGCGCAGGCCGAGGCGCTCGGCGACGTCGGCGCCCATGACGAGCACGGCGGCGGCGCCGTCGTTGACCGGGGAGGCGTTGCCCGCGGTGATCTTCCAGGCGATCTCGGGGAACCGCTCGGCCGTGCGCTCGTCGTAGTAGGCCGGTGCGAGCCCGGCGAGGATCTCCGGGGAGGTCCCGGGGCGGACGGTCTCGTCCCATTGGCCCGTCCAGGCGACCTCCCGGTCGAACTCGCCGTTCTTCCACGCTTCGGCGGCGCGGCGGTGCGACTCGTAGGCGAAGGCGTCGAGCTCTTCGCGGGACAGCTTCCAGCGGGCGGCGATCAGTTCGGCGCTGATGCCCTGGCCGACGAGTCCGTCCGGGTAGCGTTCGCGGAGCCCCGTTCCGAAGGGGTCGGTGCCGGGCAGCACGCTCGACCCCATCGGCACGCGGGACATCGACTCGACGCCGCACGCGATCGCGATGTCGTACGCCCCGCTCTGCACGCCCTGCGCCGCGATGTGGAGGGCCTGCTGCGACGAGCCGCACTGCCGGTCGACGGTCATGGCCGGGACGCTCTCCGGGAACCCCGCGGCGAGGACGGCGGTCCGGGTGATGTTGAGCGCCTGGTCGCCGGCCTGGGTGACGACGCCGCCGACGACGTCGTCCACCTGGGCCGGGTCGATGCCCGCGCGTTCGACGAGGGTGCGCAGCGTCCGGGCCAGCAGGTCGGCCGGGTGGTCGCCGTGCAGCGAGCCGTTCGGCTTGCCCTTGCCCACCGGGGTGCGCACGGCCGCCACGATCACCGCGTCGCGCATGACTCCCACCTCCGTTGTGTTCTCCAACTCACCCTCGAAGTATCCGGCGAGTGGGTTGGAAAACACAACTGACTGGGGGGTGACCTGCCCCATACAGAGAGGAACCCGGGAGCCCGGCGTATACCGCCGTGGCTCCCGGGCCGTCGGACCGCTCAGCGGGAGGGGTCCATACCGTGGTCCGTCTCATTCCTCCATACGCCGAAGGACCCCGAAATGGAGCCGCCCGACATTGCGAGGTCGGACAAGCGCGCCTCCTTCATGCCCTCGACGTCAGGTTCACTTCGGACATTAGCCCCATATGCGACATAAGGCCCCCAATGGGGGTCAAAGTGTCGGCCAGCATCGGCTGACGGCCGCTACTCGGCGGGTGCGGAGCGGGCACCGCCGCCCGCCGCGGGGCCGGCACCGCCGGCCGGTCTCGTCGCCTGGAACATCGCGCGCATCTTGCGGGCCGCGTCGCCGGGCTTCTTCCTGTCTCTTATACACAACTGACG
>NZ_SMKM01000514.1 GCF_004348665.1 Actinomadura sp. GC306
GGTGGGGGGTTGGGCGTGGCATGCTGCTGGGGTGTCGGTTGAGCCCATCATCCTGGTCGTCGGAGACGAAGAACTGCTCGTGGAGCGGGCCATCGGTGAGGTCGTCGCCTCCGTTAGGGCGAACGACCCGGAAGCCGAGGTGATCGACCTCGGACCGGGCGGGCTGGAGACCGGGCGGATCGCGGAGTTGACGTCGCCCTCGTTGTTCGGCGGCGGGAAGGTGCTCGTCCTTCGGGCGGCGCAGGACCTCGGCAAGGACCTCACGGCCGAGGTCCTCACCTACGCCAAGCTGCCCGCGGACGATGTCGTGCTGGTCGCCGTCCACCATGGCGGGGCCAAGGGCAAGGCACTGGTGGACGGGCTGACGAAGCTCAAGGCACGCAAGATCGCATGCCCGAAGATCACCAAGATGGGGGAGCGGGTCGACTTCGTCCGGTCCGAGGTCCGCCGGGCGGGCGGGAAGATCTCGGCGGACGGCGCGCGCGGTCTGATCGAGGCCGTCGGCAACGACCTGCGAGAACTCGCGGCCGCCTGCAGTCAGCTCGTCGCCGACACCGGAGGCAGGATCGACGACGCCGCGGTGGCGCGGTACTACCGGGGCCGCGCCGAGGTGAGCGGCTTCACGGTGGCGGACAAGGCGATCGAGGGGCAGCTCGCCGAAGCACTGGAGCAGCTCCGCTGGGCACTCGCGACGGGTGTGGCGCCGGTCCTGATCGTCAGCGCGCTCGCGCAGGGCGTGCGGGGCCTGGCGAAGGTCGGCGGCGCCCCGCGCGGCGCGCGCGGCGCCGCCCTGGCGAAGGACCTCGGCATGCCGCCGTGGAAGATCGACCGCGTGCAGAAGCAGCTGCGCGCCTGGTCCGCGGATGGCGTGGCAAAGGCCCTCACGGCCGTCGCCAAGGCCGACGAACAGGTCAAGGGCGGTTCGGCCGACCCCGCCTACGCACTGGAGAAGACCGTCTCCGAAATAGTCGCCGCCCGCGGCTGACGACCGGCTCGCGCTACGTGCCGTCCGCCTGGGGTGCGTATCCAGGTGGCCGTCACCGGTTGAGCACCGATTCGCCTCCCGCGCCGGACCATCGTCCACCGCCTTCAACGGGTGCAGGAGAACACGGGGCCGAGATCGCCGGTGGGCGTGGCCGGGTGCCGGCTTCTCGCGTGGGGGCGTGCTCGGGCTGCCCGGTGTCGTGAGGGCGGGATGGCTCTGTGGTGAGGGTTAAGGGGTTTCCGCTTTGTTCTTCAGGCCGGTCGCTTCCATGGCCACGTAGCGGCGGGTCAGGCGGCCCGTTAGGAGTGCGAACAAGGGGGCCAGGGGGCCTTTCTGGTCGAGGGTCAGGTGGACGGTGACCGTTCCGTCGGGGGTGGTTGCCAGCTCGTGGGCGGCCGTGGTGGTCACGCCGGGGGAGCGGGACTCCCAGGTGAAGGCCCTGTTCTCCTCGAAGGCGGTGACCGTCCAGATGGCGGCGGGAAGTTTGGGCTGGTGGACGCGGGCCCGGGCGGAGAGGGCGATGGGCTCGTCGAGGAGTTCCACGCGGTTCACGGAGGCGGTCATGTCCGGCCAGCGTTCTACGTCGATCAGGAGCTTCCAGACGGTTTCGGGAGCGGCATCGATGTCGACGGTGGTTTCAAAGTGCATCGTCATTCCCCAGTGCGGTGCGGATCTCGGACAGGAGGCCGGTGACCAGGGG
>NZ_SMKM01000515.1 GCF_004348665.1 Actinomadura sp. GC306
CAATATGAGTCCGGCGGCGTCCTACTCTCCCACACAGTCTCCCATGCAGTACCATCGGCGCTGAAGAGCTTAACTTCCGGGTTCGGAATGGAACCGGGTGTTTCCCCTTCGCCAAAACCACCGAACGACTCAACGCACCACCCCCACCAAAGGGGGCGTGCAAACCAACGTCCGAACACACCAGGTCCGGAATTCAATTATCAACAACCACAGGCTACCCAGGGTTGTTTCCTGAGAACCACACAGGGACGCGAACAACTCGCAACAGCGATTGGCTTTGAACGTAATGTGTGTTCAAGCCACTCGGCCTATTAGTACCGGTCAACTCCACACCTTGCGGCGCTTCCATACCCGGCCTATCAACCCAATCGTCTACTGGGGGCCTTACACCCACAAAGGGGTGGGAGAACTCATCTCGAGGAAGGCTTCCCGCTTAGATGCTTTCAGCGGTTATCCCGACCGAACGTAGCCAACCAGCCATGCCCCTGGCGGGACAACTGGCACACCAGAGGTTCGTCCGTCCCGGTCCTCTCGTACTAGGGACAGACCCTCTCAATTCTCCTACGCGCGCAGCGGATAGGGACCGAACTGTCTCGCGACGTTCTAAACCCAGCTCGCGTGCCGCTTTAATGGGCGAACAGCCCAACCCTTGGGACCTACTCCAGCCCCAGGATGCGACGAGCCGACATCGAGGTGCCAAACCATCCCGTCGATATGGACTCTTGGGGAAGATCAGCCTGTTATCCCCGGGGTACCTTTTAGCCGTTGAGCGACACCACTTCCACACGTAGATGCCGGATCACTAGGCCCTGCTTTCGCACCTGCTCGACACGTCCGTCTCACAGTCAAGCTCCCTTGTGCCCTTACACTCACCACCTGATTGCCAACCAGGCTGAGGGAACCTTTGGGCGCCTCCGTTACACTTTAGGAGGCAACCGCCCCAGTTAAACTACCCACCAGGCACTGTCCCCCACCCGGATACACGGGCGCGGGTTAGACGCTCAAAACGACCAGAGTGGTATTTCACCAACGACTCCACCGACACTGGCGTGCCGGCTTCACAGTCTCCCACCTATCCTACACAAGACGCTCCAAACGCCAATGCCAAGCTATAGTGAAGGTCCCGGGGTCTTTCCGTCCTGCTGCGCGAAACGAGCATCTTTACTCGTACTGCAATTTCACCGGGCCTGTGGTTGAGACAGCGGGGAAGTCGTTACGCCATTCGTGCAGGTCGGAACTTACCCGACAAGGAATTTCGCTACCTTAGGATGGTTATAGTTACCACCGCCGTTTACCGGCGCTTAGATTCTCAGCCTCGACCCCAAAAGGTCTAACCGGTCCTCTTAACGTTCCGGCACCGGGCAGGCGTCAGTCCGTATACAGCGTCTTACGACTTCGCACGGACCTGTGTTTTTAGTAAACAGTCGCTTCCCCCTGGCCACTGCGACCCCACCCAGCTCCAGGAGTAAATCCCTTCACCAGGCGTGGTCCCCCTTCTCCCAAAGTTACGGGGGCAATTTGCCGAGTTCCTTAACCACAGTTCACCCGATCGCCTTGGTATTCTCTACCTGACCACCTGAGTCGGTTTAGGGTACGGGCCGCCAGTACACTCGCTAGAGGCTTTTCTCGACAGCATGGGATCACTCACTTCACCTAAAACGGCTCGGCATCACATCTCACCCT
>NZ_SMKM01000516.1 GCF_004348665.1 Actinomadura sp. GC306
GTCCATGTGGGGGTAGCGGTGGTCGGTTGGGGGGACGAAGGTCTCCTTTATCGAGCGGGCGCTCGTCCAGCGGGTGAGGTTGAAGACCGAGCCGGCCTTGTCGTTGGTGCCGGACTGGCGAGCGCCGCCGAACGGCTGCTGGCCGACGATCGAGCCGGTCGGCTTGTCGTTGATGTAGAAGTTGCCGGCGGCGAAGCGCAGCGCCTCGGTGGCGGCGGCGATCGCCGCGCGGTCCTCGGCGATGATCGCGCCGGTCAGCCCGTACTCGGACGCGCCCTCCATCTGGTGCAGGACGGTGTCGTAGTCGCCCTCGTCGTAGACGTGCACGCCGATGATCGGGCCGAAGTACTCCTTGGTGAAGATCTCGTCGTCGGGGTCGGACGACTCCAGGACCGTCGGCTTGACGAAGTAGCCGCGCGAGTCGTCCAGCTCGCCGCCGGTGAGGATCTTCATGGAGGCGATGCCGCGCGCCCGTTCGATCGCCGCGCGGTGCTTGGCGAACGCGCGCTCGTCGATGACCGCGCCCATGAACAGCGACAGGTCCTCGGCGACGTTGCCCATGGTGAGCGACTCGGTCTCGGCCACGAAGTCGTCGCGGATCGCGTCCCAGAGCGGGCGGGGTATGTAGGCGCGGGACGCGGCGGAGCACTTCTGCCCCTGGTACTCGAAGGCCCCGCGGACGAGGGCGGTCTTCAGCACCGCCGGGTCGGCGGACGGGTGCGCGACGACGAAGTCCTTGCCGCCGGTCTCGCCGACGATGCGCGGGTAGCCCCGGTAGCCGGAGATGTTCTCCCCGATCGTCCGCCACAGGTTCTGGAACGTCGCGACCGAGCCGGTGAAGTGCAGCCCGGCGAGGTCGGGGTGGCGCAGCGCGACGTTGGAGACGGCCTGCCCGTCCCCCGTGACCATGTTGATCACGCCGGGCGGGAGCCCCGCGGCCTCAAGCAGCCGCATCGTGTGGTGCGCGGCGAGCTGCTGGGTCGGGGACGGTTTCCACACCACGACGTTGCCCATCAGCGCGGGCGCCGTCGGCAGGTTCCCGGCGATCGCGGTGAAGTTGAAGGGGGTGATGGCGAGGACGAAGCCCTCCAGCGGGCGGTACTCCAGACGGTTCCACACGCCCGGGGGCGACAGCGGCTGGATCTCGTGGATCTGCTCGGCGTAGCGGACGTTGAACCGCAGGAAGTCGATCAGCTCGCAAGCCGCGTCGATCTCGGCCTGCTGCACCGACTTCGACTGGCCGAGGACGGTGGCGGCGTTGATCGTGGCGCGCCACGGCCCGGCGAGCAGGTCGGCGGCGCGCAGGAAGATGGCCGCCCGGTCCTCGAACGCCATAGCCCGCCACGAGGGCGCCGCCTCCCGGGCCGCCGCGATCGCCTCGGCGACATCGGGTTCGGTGGCGTTGCCCATCCGCCCGAGGACGTGCCCGTGGTTGTGCGGCTCGACGACCGCGATGGGCGTACCGGCCCCCATCCGCCGCTCGCCCCCGATCGCCATGGTGAGCTCGGTCTGCTCCCCGCCGAGCTCCTTGATCTTCGCTTCCAGGGCGGCCCGCTCGGGGCTCCCCGGCGCGTAACTCCTGACCGGCTCGTTCCTAGGCTCCGGCACCGTACTGACGGCGTCCATCAAGCGGCTCCCTGCAATCCCGACAACGTTGTCGACCTGCCCGGGACCTACCCGCC
>NZ_SMKM01000517.1 GCF_004348665.1 Actinomadura sp. GC306
GCCCGCCGCCCGCGCCCATGGGCCCGCCGCCCGCACCGATGGGCCCGCCGCCCGGCGGCGGCCCCCGCCCCATGGCCGGTTACGGGACGCCGCCCGGCGGCGGCCCGAACTGGGCACCGGTCCCCGCCCCGCCGTCGTCCTCGCGCGGCGGCCCGGGCCTCGGGCTCCTCGCCCTCATCGCCGCGATCGTCGCGCTGGTGGCCGGCGCGCTCGGCGCCGGCATCGGCGTCGTCGCCACCGGCGGCGACGACGGCGGCTCGATCAGCCTCGGCGGCGGCGACGGCAGCGGCGGCGGCGAAGTGCAGGCCCGCCCGCCGGACTCCGTCGCCGGCGTGGCGCAGCGCGTCCTGCCGAGCGTCGTGATGATCCGGGTCGAGTCCTCGCAGGGCGAGGTCGGCGGCACCGGCTTCATCGTCAACGGCGGCTACATCATCACCAACAACCACGTCGTGTCCGGCGCCGGCGGCAGCGCCATCGAGATCGTCTTCAACGACAAGAAGACGCTCCCCGCCACCGTCAAGGGCGCCGACCCCACCTCGGACGTCGCCGTCCTGCAGCCCGAGGGCCGGCACTCGCTGCCCGCGCTCGCCGTCGGCGACTCCAGCAAGATCGCCGTCGGCGACCCGGTGATCGCGATCGGCTCGCCGCTCGGCCTGCAGGGCTCGGTCACCACCGGCATCGTCAGCTCGCTGAACCGCGCCGTCCCCACCCGCGGCGAGGGCGGCGACGCGTCCTACCTCAACGCCATCCAGACCGACGCGGCGATCAACCCCGGCAACTCCGGCGGCCCGCTCGTCGACGCCAAGGGCCGCGTGATCGGCATCAACACCGCCATCGCCACCCTCGGCGGCGGTCAGGGCCTCGGCGAGCAGCCCAGCGGCAGCATCGGCCTCGGCTTCGCGATCCCCATCAACCAGGGCAAGCGGGTCGCCGAGGAGATCATCCGCAACGGCAGCGTCCGGCAGGCCAAACTCGGCGTCCTGCCCGACCCCCGCTACCAGGAGGGCGGCGCGCGGATCATGCCGGAGGCCGTCAACGGGCAGGAGCCCGTGACCCGCAACGGCCCCGCCGACAAGGCCGGCCTCAAGCCCGGCGACGTCATCACCCGCATCGACGACAAGCCCATCGAGGACGCCACCGACCTCATCGCGCAGATCCGCAGCCGCGCCCCCGGCGACCGCATCACGGTCACCTTCCAGCGCGACGGCCGCGAAAGCACCGTCGAAGTGACCCTCGGGTCCGATTAGGGGAGCCACCGGGGGTCCGCTTCGTCCGGGCTCGGGATACGCTTGGGGGGCCGGTCCGCCGCAGGGCCGGTCCCCTTCGCTGCATGGAGGACGGCTTGTTCGACGTCGGAGTGGCTGAGATGGCGGTGCTCGCCGTGCTCGCCCTGGTCATCTTCGGGGACAAACTGCCTCAGGTCGCCGGCCAGGCCGGCCGCATGCTGCGCCAGTTCCGCGACATGGCCAACAACGCCAAGGCGGACCTCCAGGAGAACCTCGGGCCCGAGTTCAAAGACTTCGACATCAACGACCTCAACCCGAAGACGTTCGTCCGCAAACACCTCTGGGAAGACGACGACCGCCCCCTGAACAGCAAGGGCGCGCTCTTCGACGACGAATTCTCCCCCACCGCCGCCACCCCCGGCACCCTGGGCTAC
>NZ_SMKM01000518.1 GCF_004348665.1 Actinomadura sp. GC306
GTCGTGGACGGCGTCAACATCCTCACGGGCGAGGACGTGGCCGACGACACGTGGGAGCCCGAGATGCAGGAGCTCACCACGTCGATCGAGCGGCTCGAACGGTCCCGGCGCGTGGACGACGGCGTGGTGGAGGAGCGCCCCGAGTACGCGCACATCGTCGTGGACGAGGCGCAGGACCTCTCCCCCATGCAGTGGCGCATGCTGGGCCGACGCGGCCGCCAGGCGAGCTGGACCATCGTGGCGGACCCAGCCCAGAGCGCCTGGGAAGACCTGGACGCCGCCCGCGAGGCCATGGAGACGGCACTCGGCGGCGGCCGTGACCGCTCCCAGGGCTCGTCCCGAGGCCGCCGCCGGCCGCGCAAGCCCGCCCCGGTCCGGGCACGGCACGAGTTCGAGCTGACCACGAACTACCGCAACTCCACCGAGATCGCCGCCGTCTCCGCGCGGGTGCTCGCGAAGGCGCTGCCCGAGGCCCGCCCGGCCCGCGCCGTCCGCACGTCCGGCATCGACCCGGTCGTGCGCGTGCTCCCCGAACTCGGCATCACCCCCGCGTGGGAGGCGGCCGAGGAACTGCTCGGCCAGGTGGACGGCACGATCGGCCTAATCGTGCCACTCCCCCCGGACGAGGCGACGCCCGAGGAGCCGACCGGGCAGCCGGCCCTGTTCGACGGCCCGGAACCGTCCGGCCTCCCCGCCTGGACGGCCGCCGACCGCGAACGGCTCGCCGCCGACCTGCCCGAACGCGTCCAGGTCCTCGACGTCCTGGAGGCCAAGGGCCTGGAGTTCGACGCCGCGGTGATCGTGGCGCCGGAGACCATCGCCGCCCAGTCGCCGCGCGGCCTGCGCGTCCTCTACGTCGCCGTCTCCCGTGCCACGCAGCGCCTCACCGTCCTCACCACCGACCCCGGGTGGCGCGACACCCTCCTCACCGGCTGACCCGCGACGGCGGTGAAAAGGGCCGGTCGCACGGTTAGGCTGACGCTGCCCCATTCGTCCGGTGGACGGAGAGCGATGAGCGGCCGGAACCCCCCACCCAGGCGCAGCTATGGCGGCCGGACGGCCGAGCAGCGCCGCGCCGACCGGCGGGAGCGCCTGCTGGCCGCGGGCCTCGAACTGTTCGGCACCCGCGGCTACGCCGCCACGTCCATCGAGCGGCTGTGCGCGACGGCGAGCGTGTCCACCCGCAACTTCTACGAGGAGTTCGCCGGACGCGAGGAGCTCCTGCTCGCCCTGCACCGCGACATCAACGAGCGCGCCTCCGAGGCCCTCACCGCCGCCTACACCGACGCCGTCGGCGCCGACCTCCCGACCCGCGTCGAACGGGCCGTGCGCGCCTTCGTCACCGTCACCGCCAGCGACCCCCGCTGGGCCCGCATCGCGTTCGTCGAGGTCATCGGCGTCAGCGCCGGCCTGGAGCGGCACCGGCTGCGCTGGCGCTCCCGCTGGGAGGACACCCTCGTCACCCTGGCCCGCGAGGCCGTGGCCCGCGGCGAGGCCGCCGACCGCGACTACCGCCTCACCATGATCGCCATCATCGGCGCCGTGAACAACCTCGTCCACCACTGGTCCGCCCGCGACCAGCACATCCCCCTGGACAACATAACGGCAGAACTGACATCCCTGATCTGCAACGCCCTAGCCCGCCGCCCCCAGCCC
>NZ_SMKM01000051.1 GCF_004348665.1 Actinomadura sp. GC306
GTTCAGGGGGTGTCGGGGCCCGTTAGGAGCGTTCGGAGGGCGGGGGATCCGGCCGTGGCCGGGTCGCCGCGTACCTCGTAGACGCGTGTTTCCGCGCGGAGCCCGGCGTCCTCGGAGACCGTGATCCGGTAGGCGGGGAGGTCGGCGCCGACCTCCCCGCCGCCACCGCGTGCCTGCGCCGCGTCGAGGGCCCGCACGGCGTCCCGGATGCGGCCGGCCGCCCCGGACGGGAGCGCGGCGGTGTCGTAGCGCGCGACCACGGTCTCCCGGCCGGTGAACCCGCCGGTGCTCTCGACCGTCACCCGCATGGCGTCCGCTCCTCCCCGCCGCGCGCCCGGTGCTACTTGCTGAAGGCGCGGCGCAGTGCTTCGAGATCCTCGCGGAGGATGTCGTCGTCCTCCAGCGCGCCCCCCTCGGCCAGTTTCGCCGGGGAGACGAGCTCGTACTCGGGCATCTGCATCGTGCCGCAGCAGCGCGACCTGTCCTGCTCGGCGCGCAGGCTCGCCGACCGGTCGTCGAACGGCCCGACCTCGGTGACGTCCCGGCCGTCCCCGGTGTAGCCGGCGTCCGCCATCCGCATCTGCCCGCTCATCAGGTCGTCCAGCGGCGTGACGGCCGTCGTGATCTCGCGGACCGCGAACCGGTTCCGGATGAACGTGCGGTGGATCGCCGGGTCCCCGCGGTCCGCGGAGATCCGCAGCATCTCGTTCGCGACGTCCGCGTACCGCGCGCCCGTGGCCGGGGACGCGACGAACGCCTCGAACACCAGCCCGCACAGCGCCGACGCGGTCTCGATCAGCACGAGCGCCGGGTCCTTCGTGCGCAGCTGCCGGTTCAGCTCGAACGCGAAGACGTCCGCCAGCACGTCGTAGACCGCGCCGGTGAACACCTGCGAGATCGCGTGGACCTCGTTGCCGACCTCGCTCAGCTTCAGGTCGTTGTCGGCGTTGCGCAGCCCGGCCGGCATCCCGAGGGCCTTGCCGAACTCCTCGGCGACGTCCGCCAGGAACGACTTGTCGTGCAGGTTCGCCTTGGTCAGAGCCACCAGCGCGTCCGCCTGGTCGGGCTGCGCCAGCGCCAGGAAGATCGCCGTGAGGTCGCCGAACGACTCGTGCAGGCCGCCGGTCTGCGGCGGGTTGCCCGCCGACAGCCAGCCCGGCTTCAGCCCGTCCAGCAGCGCGTGCCCCGTCTCGTGCGCGACGATGTCGAACGACCGGCACGTGTGGACGACGGATGCGTCCGGCACCCCTTCCGGGGTGAAGAACATGAACTTCAGGGCTTGCGCCGTCCGGCTGTAGAACGCGTTCGCGCCCGTGGCCGCGTGCGGGAACACCGAGATCGGGTCGGTGTTGCCGCCGGTGTTCCACGCGAACGGGATCGGCTCGCCGCCGTTGTGCCGCTCGAACAGCGCCATCGCCTGCCGGACGACGGCGAACGTGTGCGCGCAGTCGAACTCGGGCGTGCCGGGATCGAACACGAAGTCGCCGCTGACGTTGCGCGCGACCGGCGTGACACCGGGGCACTCGATCCTCACCCGCGCGTCCGCCGGGCCGTTCAGCACCACGGTCGGGATGAACGCGAGCCGCGCGCCCAGCTCGGTGACGGACGGGTCCTGCTTGTAGACGCGGACGCGGTGCCCGGTCCGCGGCGGCAGCGGAACCGGCACCGGGTTCGGCGCCGGCGCCGGACGCGCCGCGGGCTGCGCGGGCGGTGCGGCGGCCTGCGGCCCCCGCCCAGGCCACTGCGCGGGGACCTGCGTCCCGGTCTCCCGCTGCGCTCGGATGTCCTGCTGGTGGATCGTCATCGACGCCACCTCCCCGTGACAGGCGCGGGTCCTGCTGACCCGGCGCTCCTCAGAGCGGGCGCGCGGGGAAAGCCCGTTCTTCCAGTTGAAACGCTGCGCCGGTCGGAAGATCCAGTCAACCCGGGGAGTCCAAAAGGGCGGCCATCTGTCCACATGCTGCCGCGCGGAGCTCCGGGGCCCGGCGGGGGCGGGACGTGCCGCAGCCCGCCGGGCCGGGCGGGACGCGCCGAAAACGTCGCCGCCGCGCCGTAGACTCGCACGTGATGTCGAAGACTGAAGCTCACCCCCTGCTCGACGGCCTCAACCCGCAGCAGCGGGCCGCCGTCGTGCACTCCGGCGGCCCGCTGCTGATCGTCGCGGGCGCCGGATCGGGCAAGACCCGGGTCCTCACCCACCGCGTCGCGCACCTGCTGGGCGAACGCGACGTGCACCCCGGCCAGATCCTGGCGATCACGTTCACCAACAAGGCCGCCGCCGAGATGAAGGAGCGCGTCGACGCGCTCGTCGGGCCGCGCTCGCGCGCCATGTGGGTGATGACGTTCCACTCGGCGTGCGTCCGGATCCTGCGCCGCGAGGCCAAGCGGCTCGGCTTCCCCACGAGCTTCTCGATCTACGACCAGGCCGACGCGAACCGGCTGATGGCGCTCGTGTGCCGCGAGCTCGACCTCGACCCCAAGCGGTACCCGCCGAAGTCGTTCAGCGCCCAGGTGTCCAACCTGAAGAACGAGCTGATCGACTACGAGACGTTCAAGGACCGGGCGTCCACCCACATGGAGCAGACGCTCGCCGAGGCGTACGAGATGTACCAGGCGCGGCTGCAGCAGGCCGGCGCCATGGACTTCGACGACCTGATCATGCTGACGGTCAACCTGCTGCAGGTGTTCCCGGAGGCCGCCGAGCACTACCGGCGCCGGTTCCGGCACGTCCTCGTCGACGAGTACCAGGACACCAACCACGCGCAGTACGAGCTGGTCCGGGAGCTGACCGCCCCCGTGGAGGGGCTGGGGCCGGCCGAGCTGTGCGTCGTCGGCGACGCCGACCAGTCGATCTACGCGTTCCGCGGCGCGACGATCCGCAACATCCTGGAGTTCGAGCGCGACTACCCGGACGCCACCACGATCATGCTGGAGCAGAACTACCGCTCCACGCAGACGATCCTGTCGGCGGCCAACGCGGTCATCGAGCGCAACGCCGACCGCAAGCCGAAGAAGCTCTGGTCCGACCAGGGCGAGGGCCACAAGATCACCGGCTATGTGGCCGACAACGAGCACGACGAGGCCGCGTTCGTCGCCCGCGAGGTCGACCGGCTCACCGACGAGGACGAGGCCCGCCCCGGCGACGTCGCCGTCTTCTACCGCACCAACGCCCAGTCGCGCGTGTTCGAAGAGGTGTTCATCCGCGTCGGCCTGCCCTACAAGGTCGTCGGCGGCGTCCGCTTCTACGAGCGCAAGGAGATCCGCGACCTGCTCGCCTACCTGCGCTGCCTCGCCAACCCCGAGGACACCGTCTCCCTGCGCCGCATCCTGAACGTCCCCAAGCGCGGCATCGGCGACCGCGCCGAGGCGTGCGTCGAGGCGTACGCGTCCCGCGAGCGCATCTCGTTCTGGCAGGCGCTCCGGGTGCCCGAGGACGTGCCCGGCATGGCGACCCGCTCGATCAAGGCCGTCCGCGACTTCGTCGCCCTGCTGGACGAGCTGCGCGGCGCCGCCGAGACGCTCACCCCCGCCGACCTGGTCGCCGAGGTGCTGAAGGCCAGCGGCTACCTCGCCGAGCTCCAGGCGTCCAAGGACCCGCAGGACGAGACCCGCGTCGAGAACCTCCACGAGCTGGAGGCCGTCGCCCGCGAGTTCGAGGAGCGCCTCGACGGCGAACCCGCCGAGGGCCGCCTGGCCGAGTTCCTCGAACAGGTGGCGCTGGTCGCCGACGCCGACTCCATCCCGGGTGGGGCCAAGGGCAACCCCGTCCCGCCGGGCGAGCAGCCCGAGGAGACCGACGACGGCGTCGTCACCCTCATGACCCTGCACACCGCCAAGGGCCTCGAATTCCCCGTCGTGTTCCTCACCGGCATGGAGGACGGCGTCTTCCCGCACCTGCGCGCCATGAGCAACCCGAAGGAACTCGAAGAGGAGCGCCGCCTCGCCTACGTCGGCATCACCCGCGCCCGGCAGCGCCTCTACCTGTCGCGCGCCACGATGCGCAGCTCGTGGGGCGCCCCGCAGGTCAATCCGCCGTCCCGCTTCCTGGGCGAGGTCCCGAAGCCGCTCATCGAGTGGGAGCGCGAGGCGTCGACGACGTCCGGGTCCGCGATGTCGCAGCTGGCGGCGCGGCCGGGCGTCCGCGCCGCGGGCGGCCGTCCCGTCCCGGCGCTGTCGCCGGGCGACAAGGTCACCCACGACGCGTTCGGCCTCGGCACGGTCGTCTCCGTCTACGACAAGGGCGAGAAGGCCAGCGTCGACTTCGGCGGTGACTACGGCGTCCGCACCCTGGTCCTCCGCTACGCCACCATCGAGAAGCTCTGACGCCTACAGCAGGACGTGGGCCAGGGTCAGCCACTGGTCCGGGGTGACCTCGCCGACGAGGGCCGTCCGGTCGAGGGCGGCCTCGCGGAAGGCGGCGTCCAGGCGGCGCCGTCCCGTGTACGGGCGCAGTGACGCGTGCAGCGAGCCGCCCTTGCCGGTGAAGCCGGCGTCGACCATGTCCGCGTAGTCGTCCATGAGGTCGCCGGGCAGCAGCGGCGCGGGACGGCGGGCCAGCCGCAGGATCCCGCCGTCCACCCGCGGGACGGGCCGGAACTCCGCCCGCGGGACCCGGCCGAGCAGCCGCCACTCCACCTCCGGCCACGTGCGGATCGTGCGGCGCGTCCAGCGGCCGTAGCCGCCGGTCCGCTTGCGCGCGTACTCCCACTGGGTGATCAGGGTGGCGGTGGTCAGCGTCGGTGCCGCCAGGCACCAGCCGACGATGTCGGCGGTGCGCGCGAACGGCGCGTTCCCCGCCACCGCGAACGGCTCGGCGGGCGGCCGCGCCGCGAGGAAGTCCCCGGCGACGACGCGCACGTTGCCGGTCTCGCGGAAGCGGGCGCGGAGCGCGGCGGCGTGCCGGGGGTCGAGTTCGTAGGCGACGAGTTCGCGGCAGCGCGGGGCCAGCGCCGCGGTGACGGCGCCGCGGCCGGCGCCGACCTCCCAGACGAGGCGGCCGCCGGCGTGCGCGGCGAAGCGGCGGGCCGCGCGCGGGGACAGGAAGTTCTGTGACAGTTCGCGCCGGGCGCGGTCGATCGGAGTGCGGGCCACGGGCCTGCGTCCCTTTCCCTGGGACGGGCAGGCGGCGGCCGGGCACCGGGTGAGGGAGGGCCGTCGCCTGCCCGAACGGAACGTTCGGACTCGGCTCGGGCCCCGGACGGGACGCGAAAGGAGAAGGACGCGTCAGCGCGTGCGCGTCGGGACGCGGATCAGCGGCGGCCGGCCGGGGCACCGTGGCCACGGCGCAGGCGAACCGCGAACGGCATCGCGTGCGGGTGGCCGGTACGGCCGGTGCGGGTCACCGCCGCGCAACCGGAGGCCGCTGCTCCGCACATGGGGCGCCTCCAGACGACGGGACCGATCGACGTGCTGCAGCGTAGGCGGGGCTTCGGCGTCGCCGCAAAGGGTTTTCCGGCGGGTCAGTCCGCAGGTGGGACGGGCAGCGGGTCCTGCAGCGCGGACAGGCTCAGCAGGACGAGCGCCGCCGTCCAGCCCAGCGGCGCGGGCCCGGCGGGGCGGCTGTCCGGGCCGACCTTCTCCGGCAGGACGCCCAGCGAGGTGCGGTGGGCCGACAGCCAGCTCAGCCGGCTGAGCGCGTCGCCGGTCCGGCCGGACGCGGCGGCCGCGAGACCGAACATGGCGACCTCCGGCGTCCACGCGACGTCGGGGGAGCCCGCCCACCGCTCGCCCGGCAGGACCCCGCCGTTCGGGAGCGCCTGCTTGCGGGCGGCGTCGAAGACCGCGCCGGTGACGCCGGGGTCGGCGGCTGCGAACGGCGGCGCGATGAACGTGACCGAGGTGTCCATCAGCCCGCCGGGGACGGGGGAGCGCGGGTAGCCGAAGGGGGCGAACTGGCGGTCGACCGCGGCGGAGACGCGCCGCGCCGCGTGCCGCCACTCGGCGGCCTTCGCGCCGTCGCCGCGGCTTGCGGCGAGGTCGGCGGCGGACCGCAGGCCCGCGAGCACCGGCCCGACGACGCCGAGGGTGGGGCGCCGCGGGTCCTGCTCGTGCCGGGGGTCGCGCTCCCAGTAGTCGGACGAGGCGGGCGGCAGCCCCTCGGCGTCCAGCGACCGCGCGAGGTGGTCGGCGGCGCGCCGGACCATCGGCCACACGCCGGGGACCTCGCCGTCCGCCTGCGGGTGGTGCTGCCGGTGGAACCAGGTCGCCCACAGGACCCAGCCGAGCGAGTCGAGCTGCGCGGCCCGGCCGTCGGTGACGGCCGTCCCGTTGGCGTGGTAGCGCGCGGCCCACATGCCGTCCTCGCTCTGCACCTCGGAGAGGAAGCCGAGGATGCGGCGGGCCTCGGCGGGGTGCCCGGTCACGGTGAAGGCGGCGGCGGCGAACGCGGAGTCGCGCGGCCAGGCGTACCGCCACTTGGAGTACCAGGAGGCGAGCGACGCCCCGTTCGGGCGGGTGAGGAGCCGCAGGTCGAGCAGCGCGCGGGCCGCCATGTCGCGGAAGCCGGGGTCGGTCCCGGTGACCGGGTCGAGCCCGCCGGTCGGGATGGTGCCCTGGGACAGCCAGGAGCTGTCGGAGTGGACCGCGTGGCGGACCATGGGGTCGTCCGCCGCGACGGTCACCGGCTTCTCGCCGCCGGACGGGATGAGCCGGATCCGCCCGTCCGGGAGCCGGACGGCGGAGCTGTCGGGCAGGTACACCGCGCCCTCCGCCTCCTCGGGCGGCAGCGGGACCCCGGTGAACGGCCAGCCGCCCCCGCCGATCAGCCCGGGGCTCGCCCAGCCGGGCTCGGTGCGTTCGGGGGCGGTGGCGCCGCCGGTGGCGATGAGGGCCGCGACGAGGAGGACCGCTCCGGTGCGCCGGAAGACGCGCGTCCGCCGCCGCCGTCCGGACCGCCGGCCCGGGGGCCGCTGGACGGGGGAGCCGGGGACGAGATCGCTGCGGACGGCGTGCGAACCGGACCGAACCTGCGCCGCGCGGCCGGGTGCGGCATCGGCGGAGACGGGTTCCGCGACTCTGGTGTCCCGTTCGTCCGCCATCGCCATACGTCCGCCCCCTGCCGCTATCGCCGCCCTTGCTGATCACCGAAGCCCGAATAAGTACATCAAACTACGTCAACCGGTTCGTCCTCCTCACGTGCCACTCGTGTGCCCGCCCGGAGGAGGAGCACACCTTCCCAAAGGTGACACTCGCGGACAGTCGGACCCGGCGGCATCACCACGGAGCCGGGTTGACTAGGCTGCATCGACGGAGCGGACCGCAGAGTGCCGGCCGCACGGAGTCCCGTGTAACCCCCACTCGTGTGGTCATTCGGCTGTCGATCCGTTTAAGGACGCCTCGTGGACCTGTTCGAACATCAGGCGAAGGAACTCTTCGCCGAGTACGGGGTACCGGTGCCCACCGGCAAGGTGGCGCACACCCCTGAGGAAGCCCGGGCCATCGCGGCGGAGCTCTTCGCCGCGGGAAGCTCGAAGGTCGTGGTCAAGGCCCAGGTGAAGACCGGGGGCCGCGGCAAGGCCGGCGGCGTGAAGCTGGCCGACTCGGCGGACGAGGCGCAAGCCCTCGCCGGGCAGATCCTCGGCATGGACATCAAGGGCCACACGGTCCACAAGGTCCTGGTCGAGGAGGGCAGCGCGATCGCGCAGGAGTACTACTTCTCCTTCCTGCTCGACCGCGCCAACCGCACCTTCCTGTCCATCTGCTCCGTCGAGGGCGGCGTGGAGATCGAGGAGGTGCCGCACGACCGGCTGGCGATGGTGCAGCTCTCGCCGCTGGACGGCGTCGACCGCGTGCGGGCCCGCGAGATCGCCGAGCAGGGCCGGCTCCCGGAGGAGGCCCTCGATGGCGCCGCCGAGATCATCGAGCGCCTCTGGGCCGTGTTCACCGACGAGGACGCCTCCCTCGTCGAGGTGAACCCGATGATCCTCACCGCCGGCGGCGAGGTGAAGGCCCTCGACGGCAAGGTCACGCTGGACGACAACGCGGCCTTCCGGCAGGAGCACGACAAGTACGAGGACAAGAGCGCGGCCGACCCGCTGGAGGCGGCGGCCAAGGCCAAGGACCTCAACTACGTCAAGCTGGATGGCAGCGTCGGCATCATCGGCAACGGCGCGGGGCTGGTCATGTCCACCCTGGACGTCGTCGCCTACGCCGGTGAGGAGTTCGGCGGCCAGAAGCCCGCGAACTTCCTCGACATCGGCGGCGGCGCGTCCGCCGAGGTGATGGCGAACGGGCTGGAGATCGTCCTGTCGGACGGCGACGTGAAGTCGGTGTTCGTGAACGTCTTCGGCGGCATCACGGCGTGCGACGCCGTCGCCAACGGCATCGTGTCGGCCTACAAGCTGCTCGCCGAGCGCGGCGAGGCCGTCAACCGCCCCCTCGTCGTCCGGCTGGACGGCAACAACGCCGACCTCGGGCGCAAGATCCTGAGCGACGCGGCGCTGGACGGCGTACAGCAGGTCGACACCATGGACGACGCGGCAAAGCGTGCCGCGGAACTCGCGGCAGGTGCATGAGCGATGGCCATCTGGCTCACCGAGAACAGCAAGATCATCATTCAGGGCATCACCGGCTCCGAGGGCACCAAGCACGGCCGCCGGATGCTCGCCTCCGGCGCGCAGGTCGTCGGCGGTGTGAACGCCCGCAAGGCCGGGCAGACCGTCGACTTCGACGGCACCGCGCTCCCGGTCCTCGGCACCGTCAAGGAGGCGATGGAGCAGACCGGCGCGGACGTGTCGGTCGTGTTCGTCCCGCCGAAGTTCACCAAGGACGCCGTCGTCGAGGCGATCGACGCCGAGATCCCCCTCTGCGTCGTCATCACCGAGGGCATCCCCGTCCACGACACCGCCTACTTCTGGGCCTACGCCGAGAAGAAGGGCGGCAAGACGCGCATCATCGGGCCGAACTGCCCCGGGATCGCCTCGCCCGGCAAGTCGAACGCCGGCATCATCCCGGCCGACATCACCACCCCCGGCCGCATCGGGCTGGTGTCGAAGTCGGGCACGCTGACCTACCAGATGATGTACGAGCTGCGCGACGTCGGCTTCTCCACCTGCGTCGGCATCGGCGGCGACCCCGTCATCGGGACGACCCACATCGACGCCCTCCAGGCGTTCCAGGACGACCCCGACACCGACGCCATCGTGATGATCGGCGAGATCGGCGGTGACGCCGAGGAGCGCGCCGCCGCCTACATCGAGCAGCACGTGACCAAGCCGGTCGTCGGCTACGTCGCCGGGTTCACCGCCCCCGAGGGCAAGACGATGGGCCACGCCGGCGCCATCGTGTCCGGCTCGTCCGGCACCGCGGAGGCGAAGAAGGAGGCCCTGGAGAAGGTCGGCGTCCGGGTCGGCAAGACCCCCAGCGAGACCGCCGTCCTGATGCGCGAGATCATGCGCAACCTCTAACCCGAGCCGGAAGACGCCCGCCCCACCAAGGGACGGGCGTCTTTTCGCTCCCACCTCTTCGTTCACTTGCGGCGTGTTGTTGTTATGGGGCGCCCCATAACAACAACACGCCGCAAGTCAACGAGACGGGGGACTAGGCGTAGCGGACGGGGAGTTCCTTGATGCCGTTCAGCCACGGGGAGCGCAGGCGGCGTGGTTCGCCCAGGCGCGTTATGTCCGGCATCTGGTCGGCTATCGCGTCGAACATCAGCCGGATCTCCAGCCGCGCCAGATTCGCGCCGATGCAGAAGTGCGCGCCGGTGCCGCCGAACCCCAGGTGCGGGTTCGGGGAGCGGGTGATGTCGAACGAGGCCGGGGCGTCGAACACGTCCTCGTCGAAGTTGGCGGAGCTGTAGTACATCGCCAGGCGGTCGCCCGCCTTGATCTCCACGCCGCCCAGCTCGGTGTCGCGGGTGGCGGTGCGCTGGAACGCGGTCACCGGCGTCGCCCAGCGGACGATCTCGTCGACCGCGCTCTCGGGGCGCTCGGCCTTGAACAGCTCCCACTGCTCGGGGGCGTCCATGAACGCGATCATGCCGTGCGAGATGGCGTTGCGGGTCGTCTCGTTGCCCGCGACGGCGAGCAGGATCGTGAAGTAGCCGAACTCGTCGTCGGTGAGGCCGCGCCCGTCCACGTCGGCCTGGACCAGCTTGGTGACGATGTCGTGGGCGGGGCAGCCGCGCCGCCGGTCGGCCAGCTCCATCGCGTACCCGATGATCTCGGCGGCGGCGCAGGCGGGGTCGGCGTCGTACTCGGGATCGTCGTAGCCGAGCATCTGGTTGGACCAGTCGAACAGCCGGCGGCGGTCCTCCTGCGGGACGCCCATCAGCTCGGCGATGGCCTGCAGCGGCAGCTCCGCCGCGATCTCGGTGACGAAGTCGCCCTCGCCGCCGCGCCGCCGGGCCTCGGCGACGATCCGCTCCGCGCGCTCCTGCAGCGCGTCGTGCAGCCGGTTGATCACGCGTGGGGTGAAGCCGCGCGAGACGATCTGGCGGAGCTTGGTGTGCTGCGGCGGGTCCATGTGCAGCAGGAGGTTCTCGCGCTGGACGTCCAGTTCCTCGGTGCCGAGCGACTCGTTGAACCGGATGATCGCGCCGTTGGCGTTCGAGGAGAACAGCTCGTGGTCGCGCGAGATCTCCTTGATGTGCGCGTGCTTGCTGATCACCCAGAAGCCGTCGTCGTCGAAGCCGGTGCGGCCGCGCGGCTGGGCGTTCCACCAGGGCCGCCCCGTCCGGCGCAGCAGGGCGAACTCGGCGAGGGGGACGCGCTCGGCCATGAGGTCCGGGTCGCTGAAGTCGAATCCGGCGGGGACGGGGGTCTCCGGCGTGGTGGCGGTCATGGGCGGTTCCTCCCGGTGCGCGGCGCGAACTCGCCTTCACCGTAGAACGCGTTCCATGCCGACTTCAAGAGTAAATGAGACTCAAGTCTAAACAAGGGTCTTGTCAAGAGTCTCCGCAGGTCGGCGGGGCTCTGAGGTGTGCGGACGCCGTGGGCGGGTCACTGCCACGGAAGCATGATCGATCTCAAGATCGACGGGCGGTGAGGTTCGTCACCCGGGGCTGGGGGGTTAGGTAGAACGCGTTCTAGAAAACGGGGGGATGGATCGTCCGACAGGTCGACTAGCCTGGGTGATCCGACCGCCCCCGGCGCCGGAGAGAACCCCATGGCCGCAGATTTCGACGAGCCCGTGTTCGACGACGACTTCATCCGGGGCGCCACGTTCACCGAGCCCAGCGCCCGCGAGCGCCTCCGGCCCCCGAGCAGGCGCGAGCAGCGGCGCATCCGCCGCGCCGCCCGGCGCGCCCGGCGCACCGGCGGGGTGAGCTTCCTGCGGCGGCGCGCGCACCGCGAGCCGAGCTACCGGCGGTCGGTCGTGCAGTTGGTCGGCATCATCGCGCTGCTGTTCGCGATCTCGTTCGCGCTGTGGTGGTGGAACCGGCCGCCCGCCGAGCCGGAGCCGGTCCGGCCGGTGTTCCCGACGGCCCCGGAGAACCCCGGGGCCCCCGGGAACCCGGGGGTCCCGGAGAACCCGGGCGGCCCGGGGGAGCCGGCGCCCGGCCCGACCGCGGAGGTCCCGGAGGAGATCCCCGAGGTCTAGCGGCCGCCGTTCTCGATCTTCCCGCTGGTCAGCCCGCCGACCCGCCGACTGGCGGAGCCGCCGGAAACCCGGTAGTACTCAAATCGGATGAGTGGCGGTACTCACGGCGAACCGGGGTACATCGCCCACCCCTGGTTCCGTAGGGTCGCTCTGGCCGGGAGCGTCCGGGGTCGGCGAGTCTGATCGTCCACCGAGCACGAGGAACCGGGGGACCCCAGCCCATGAGAGCCCGCATCGCCGCCGTCGCGGCGCACCTGCCCGAGCGGACGGTCACCAGCGCCGAGGTCGAGGCGCGCATCGCGGCCGAGAGCGCGGCGGACGGCGGTTACCGGCCGCATCCCACGATCGTCGAGCGGATGACCGGGATCCGCGCCCGGCACGTCATGCGGGACGACGAGCAGGCGTCCGACCTGGCCGTCGCCGCGGCCCGCGACGTCCTCGCCCAGCGCGGGCTCCAGCCGGCCGGCGTCGACCTGCTGATCTTCGGTTCGGCGTCCCAGGACCTCATCGAGCCCGCCACTGCCCACATCGTCGCGGCCAAGCTCGGCGCGGCCTGCCCGGTCTTCGACGTCAAGAACGCCTGCAACAGCTTCCTGAACGGCCTGCAGATGGCGGACGCGCTGATCCGCACCGGGCAGCACGAGCGGGTGCTGGTCTGCACGGGCGAGAGCCCGTCGCGGGCCGTCCGCTGGAAGGTCCGCGACCGCGCCCAGTTCGTCGACGCCTTCGCCGGCTACACCCTCTCCGACGGCGGCGCCGCGGCGCTCGTCGAGGCGGCCCCCGACGGCGGGATCTTCTACCGCGACTTCGCCGCCGTCTCCAGCGCCTGGCGGGTCGGGACGCTGCCCGCCGGCGGCTCCATGCACCCCCGCGACCCCGAGTACACCTACTTCAGCGGGGACGGGCGCCGGCTCAAGGACGCGTTCCTCGCCGGCGGTTCGGAGATCTTCACGACCGCGCTGGAGAAGACGGGCCTGGCGTGGGACGACTTCGCGGTCGTCGCCGTCCACCAGGTGACGGTGCCGTACCTGGAGGTGCTGCGGTCGGTCCTCGGCGTCCCGGCGGACCGGCTCGTCGTCACGCTGCCCGAGCACGGGAACGTCGCGTCCGCGAGCCTGCCGCTGCAGCTCGCCACCGCGCTCGCCGAGGGGCGCTGCGGCCCCGGCGACCGCGTCGCCATGATCGGCCTCGCCGGCGGCATCAGCCTCGGCGTCCTGTTCGCGGAGCTGTGACCATGCCTCTGCCCATGCGTCTGCCCATGCATCTGCCCATGCATCTGCCCATGGATCTGTGGGTCGTCGTCCCCGCCTACGACGAGGAGCGCTCGATCGGCGCGACGCTGCGCCGCCTCGCCGAGCAGACCGACACGGGCTTCTCGCTGGTCGTGGTCGACAACGGCAGCACCGACGACACGGCACGGATCGTCAAGGAGTTCGCCGCGGAGTCGGCGCCGTTCGACGTGCGGATCGTCCACGAGCCGGAGAAGGGGACGGGCGCCGCGTCCGACACCGGCGTCCGGCACGCCATCAGCGCCGGGGCCACGCACATCGCCCGCACCGACGCCGACTGCCTGCCGCACCGCGACTGGATCGCGGCGGTGCGGCGGGCGTTCGGCGAGGGCCTGGAGCTGGTGTCGGGGCCGCTGCTGCCCCGCACCGACGAGTTCCCGCTGAAGTTCTGGGAGCGGCGCCTGCTGCCCGCCGTCATCGACCTCGCCGCCCTGTTCGGACGGTTCCGGCCCGGCAACCAGGACCCCGCCTACCTCGGCCCCTACGTGATGATGCCGGGCTGCAACCTCGCGATCACCGCGGACCTGTACGAGCGGGCCGGCGGTTTCCCCCGCACCCGGATCGAGGAGGTCCACGAGGACCGCGCGCTGGTCAACCGCGTCCGCTACGTCACCGACGCCTACGGGCTGCGCAAGGACGTGGTGATGTACGGGTCGGTGCGGCGGCTGCGCGCGTTCGGCCTGGTCAAGACCCTCGGGTGGTACGCCGACCACCGCTACATGCCCGACGTCGTGGACATCCGGTGAAGCGCGGACATCCGGTGAACTGGGAGCGGCGGCTCTACCTGACCGCGCACCCGGTCGCCTACCCGCTGCTGCGGGGGCTCGCCAAGCGCGGCGCGATCGTCCGCGTGCCGGGCCTCGGGGTGGTGGTGAACGACGCGTCCCTGGCCCGCGAGATCCTCATGGACGGCGAGACGTTCCGCAAGGACGGGCCGGGCTCGCCCGGAGACCTGTGGACGCCCGTGCTGGGGCCGTCCGTCCTGCTCAACATGGAGGGCGCGGCGCACCGGGCGCTGCGGCGGCGGCTGACCGACCTGTTCGTCCCGGCCTACACCGAGGGGCTCTGCGACCGGGTCCTCGCCGAGCCCCTCGCGCGCCTCGCCGGACGGCTCGGGCGCGGCGAGGACGTCGACCTGGTGGACGCGGCCCGCGTCATGGCGGCGGCGGTCATCAGCGAGGTCATCGGCCTGGACCTGCGCACCGAGGCGGCCTACCGGGACCTGTTCGAGCAGGGCGAGCGCGTCGTGTCGATGGTGTCGCTGCGGACCCGCCGGCTGTCCCCGGCGCAGGTCCGGCGCGCCCGCGACGTGCTCGACCCGCTCGGTGACGCCGCGGAGAAGGCGTACCTGGGCGACGAGTCCACGGTGATGGGGCGGATGCGCGCGCTCGGCCTGTCGCGGGACGAGGCGCGCGGCGCCGCCGGGGCGTTCTTCCTGACCGGCACCGAGACCGTCGCGACCTTCATCCCGCGGCTGGTCGCCCTGCTGCACGACCACGGCCTGCTCGCCGCGGCCGCCACCGACCCGGCGCTGCTCGACCGCGCCATCGAGGACGCCATGCGGGTGACGACGCCGACCCCGGTGATGCTGCGCAGCGTGCACCGCCCGGCGACGGTCGGCGGCACCGCGATCCGCCCCGGCGACCGGGTGCTGATCGCCACGCACAACTGCTGCCGCGCGCACGGCCCGTTCGACCCGGACCGCCCGCATCCGCCGGAGCTGCGGCGGCTGTGGTTCGGCGCGGGCCCGCACTTCTGCATCGGGTACCCCCTCGCCATGGCGCAGATCCGGCGGGTCGCCGCCACCGTGCTCGGCGCCGGGCCGCTGGTGATCACGCGGCGGGCCGCGGCGCGGGGCGTGCTGATCCCGACGTACCGGCACCTGGCCGTCCGCGCGGAAGGCGGGGGCGCATGACGCTCGTCCAGCGGCTGCTCGACCGGGCCGCGGCGGCACCCGCCGAGGTCGCCCTGATCGCGGGGGACGGCGCCGAACTGACCTACGGCGAGCTGCGGCGGCAGGTGCTCGCCGTCCGGCACGGGCTCCTGGCGGCCGGGCTCGCGCCGGGCGACGGCGTGCTGTTCTCGGTGCGGCCGTCGCCGGAGTCGCTCGTCCTCGCGCTGGGCGTGGTCGCGGCCGGCGGAGTGGTGGTGTTCGCCGACCCGGGCGCCGGGCCGGAGATGTTCACCGCGCGGCTGCGGCTGGCGCGGCCGCGCTGGTCGGCGGCCGAGTCGGTGCTGTACGCGGGCAGCCGGCTGCGGCTCGTCCGGGCGTACGCGCGGCGGCGCGGGCTGCTGCTGCCGAACCTCGCCGACCTCCAGGTCCCCGGTGCGGAACCGATGCGGCACATCCACGTCGGCCGCCGCCTGCCCGGGGTGCCGCGCGACGCGCTGCCGTTCGCGCGGCTGGCCGCCGGGGACGCGCCGGAACCGGCCCCGGACGAGGACCCGGACGCCCCCGCCGCGGTGATCTTCACCTCGGGGACGACGGCCGACCCCCGCGCCGTCGTCCACACCCGGGCGTCCCTCGCGGCGGCGCTCGACCTGTTCCGGACGCGGCTGCCGCTCGGCCCCGGCGACGTCGTGCACACCGACCAGCTCATGCTCGGGCTGCCGACGCTGATCGCGGGTGCGCGGTGGTCGATGCCGCCGCTTGCCTCCCCGCCCGGTCACTTCGCCCGGCTGATGCGGGAACGGGGGGCGACGCACGTCTTCTGCGTCCCCGTCCACCTCGCCGACGTCCTGGACGCGTCGCCCGGACTGCCGCCGACCCTGCGGTACGTGCTGCTCGGGGCCGCTCCCGCGCCGCCGGCGATCCTGCGGCGGGCGGTCGCGGCGGCACCGTCCGCCGAGGTGCTGTCGGTGTACGCGATGACCGAGATCCTGCCGGTCGCGATCGCGTCGGCGGAGGAGAAGCTCGCCCACGCCGGGTCCGGCGACCTCCTCGGCGCGCCACTGCCGGGGGTCGGGGCCCGGATCGCGGACGACGGCGAACTGCTGCTGTCCGGCCCCAACCTCTGCCGCGGCTACCTCGGCGCTGACCCGCTCGCCGAGTTGCCGACCGGCGACCTCGCCCGCCTGGAGGAGGGCCGCCTCGTCCTCATGGGCCGCAAGAAGGACATGCTGATCCGCGGCAAGTTCAACCTCTACCCGGGCCTGTACGAGCCGGCGATCGCGGCGCTCCCGGACGTGGCCGAAGCCGCGATCGTGGGCGTCCCCGACCCCGGGACGGGTGACGAGGAGGTCGTGCTCGCGGTGGTCGGCCCCGCCGACCTCCCGGCCCGGCTCCGCCGCGCCCTGCCCGGCGTCATCGACCACGACGCGCTGCCCGACCGCATCGTCGTCCTGGACGGGCTGCCGCGCTCCGGCCGGACCCGCAAGCTCGACCGCGACCGCCTGCGCGAGCTGGTGAGCGCATGAGGCCGGTGAGCGCATGAGAATCGCGGTGACGGGCGCCTCGGGCTTCGTCGGCGGCGCGGTGTGCCGGCGGCTGGCGGCCGAGGGCGTCACGGTGTTCGCCTACGGCCGCCGCACCACCGTGGACGCGGGCCACGTGGGCGGCGCGATCTACCGCGCGTGGGACATCACCCGCGGCCCGCTCGCGGACGCGCCCGAGGTCGACGCGGTCGTCCACTGCGCGGGCAGCGTCACCGACTGGGGTCCGGCCGCCGGGCTGTTCGCCGCGAACCTCACCGGCACCCGCAACGTCCTGGCGGCCTTCCCGGGCGCGCGCTTCGTCCACGTCAGCACGGCGAGCGTGTACGACCCGTTCCGCCCGAGCGTCATGGCCACCGAGGACGAGGCGCCCGTGCGCCGGTACATGAACGCCTACGGCGCCTCGAAGGCCGCCGCCGAACGCGCCGTACTCGCCGCGCCCGGCACGGTCATCCTGCGTCCCCATGCGGTCTACGGCCCCGGCGACACGACGCTGCTGCCGCGCGTGCTGTCGGCGGTGCGGGGCCCGGTCCTGACCGCCGCCGGGACGGGCCGCCAGCGCATCAGCCTCACCTCGATCGCCAACCTCGTCCAGGCGTGCGTGCTGGCCGCGACCGGCCCGGCCGCCCCGGGCGTCTTCAACGTCGCGGACGCCGCCCCGGTCACGATCGACGACGCGTTCCGCGAGATCCTCCGCGAGCGCGGCGTGCGGGCCAGGCCGGTGTACGTGCCCGCCGCGGTGGCGCACCCGCTGGCCGCCCTCGCCGAGGGCGCGTTCCTGCTGGCGAGGCGTCCCGAGCCGCCGCGCATCACCCGCTACGCGATCAGCCATCTCGCCGTGGAGCGCACCCTCGACATCACCGCCGCCAGGGAGGCCCTCGGCTACGACCCGCTGCCCACGTCGTTCGCCGGGGCCGCCGCCTGGTGATCGTCAACCGCGGGTTGACGGCCATGGGTCGTCAACCTAAGGTTGACGCATGACCGAACCCACCCAGCCGGTCGGGCAGATCCGGCTCGACGAACTGATCAACAGCATCAAGAAGGTCCACACCGACACCCTCGAACAGCTCCGCAGCGCGGTGATCGCCGCCGAGCACCTCGGCGAGGTCGCCGACCACCTCATCGGCCACTTCGTGGACCAGGCCCGCCGCTCCGGCGCGTCCTGGACCGACATCGGCAAGAGCATGGGCGTCACCAAGCAGGCCGCGCAGAAGCGCTTCGTGCCCAAGGGCTCGACCCCTGACCTCGACCCGCAGGACGGCTTCTCCCGGTTCACCCCGCGCGCCCGCAACGTCGTCATGGCGTCGATGAACGAGGCGCAGGCTGCGGGCAACGACCACATCACCCCCGTGCACATCACCCTGGGGCTGCTGTCCGAGCCCGACGGGCTCGGAGCCAAGGCGATCGTCGCGCAGGACGTCCTGCTCGACGCCCTACGCCAGGCCGCGACGGCCGCGCTGCCACCGGAGTCCGAGAGCGTCCCCGAGCTGATCCCCTATGACTCCGACAGCAAGAAGGCCCTGGAACTCACCTTCCGCGAAGCGCTGCGTCTGGGCCACAACTACGTCGGCACCGAGCACGTCCTGCTCGCCCTCCTCGAACTGGAGGACGGCACGGGCGTCCTGTCCGGACTCGGCATCGACAAGGCGAAGGCCGAGGCGAGCATCACCGAGGCCCTGACCGCCGTCGCCGCCGAGGAGGGAGCCGCCGAGGAGGGATGAGTTCCGGACGCCCGCGGAGTCCAACCCGGCATGAAGAAGACCGTCAACGGAGTGGACCTGCACATCGAGACGTCCGGTGACCCGGCCGGCGCGCCCGTCCTGCTGGTGGGCAACACCGTGCACACCTGGCCGGACGAGCTCTGCGCCCGCCTCACCGCCCTGCGCCGCCACGTCGTGCGCTACGACCTGCGCGGCACCGGGCTGTCCCGTTCCCCGGAATCCGCCGCAGACCCCGAAGCCCACGACCCTGAAGCCCCCGACTACACGCTGCGCGACCTGGTCGAGGACGCCGCCGGTGTCCTCGACGCCGTGGGCCTGCCCGCCGCGCACGTCGCGGGCTTCGGGGTGGGCGGCTGGATCGCCCAGCTCCTCGCGCTCGACCACCCGGACCGCGTCAGCACCCTCACCCTCGTCGCCACCAGGCCCACCGCGCCCGGCCCCGCCGACCCCGACCTGCCCGAGCACGCACCCGAGCTGATGAAGCACTTCATGAACCCGCCGGAGGTCGACTGGACGGACCGCGAATCCGTCGTGGGCTACATGCTGGAGAACGCGCGCCACATGTCCGGCCCGGAGTTCGACGAGGCCGAGGCACGCCGGAACATCGAACGGATCCACGACCGCACGCTCCCCGCGCCCGACCCGGGCAAGGCGCACCGCGCCGATCAGATGGCGACCGCGTTCGCCGCCCTCGACAGCGGCCCGCGCTGGCGCGAGCGCCTCGGCGGCGTCACCGCGCCGACCCTGGTGATCCACGGCGAGGACGACCCGTTCTTCCCCCTCGGCAACGCCCGTGCGCTGGCCGCCGAGATCCCGTCCGCGGAGCTGCTCGTCCTGCCGCGCACCGGCAACGAGCTCCCGCGCCGCACCTGGGACGCGGTCGTCGCCGCGATCCTCCGCCACACGTCATGACCTGGCCGGCCCGGCTCAGGACGGCCCGCCGCCCGGGTCGTCTTCGGGGCCGTGCGCCAAGCGGAGGGCCAGGAAGAAGTCGACGCGGTCCTCCAGGCGGGAGAGGTCGCGGCCGGTGAGGTCCTGGACGCGCTGGATCCGGTACCGGACGGAGTTGACGTGCAGGTGGAGCCGTTCGGCGCAGCGCGTCCAGGAGCCGGAGACCCGCAGCCACGTCTCCAAGGTCCGGACGAGGTCGGCGCCGTGGAGCCGGTCGTACTCGTGCAGCGGGTCCAGGAGCCGGACCTTGAACATGTGGCGGACGTCGTCGGGGACGCTGGCGAGCAGCAGCACGTGCGTGGCCAGCTCGTCGTGGCGGACGACGCAGACCGGGGAGGGGCGCGCGGCGGCCAGCCGGCGCGCGTAACGGGCCTCCTCCACGGCCGCGCGCAGGTCGGGCGCCGTCGCGACGTCGCTGACGCCGACCGCGATGCCGCCGCCCGCCAGGCCGGGAGCGAGCAGGTCCAGGGCGGTTTGGGCCTCCGCCGCGACGTCCTCGCCGGTGGCGGGGACGAGCGCGAGGACCTCGTCGTCCAGGACCCCCACCGCGCGCGGGCGGGGCAGCACCTCGGCGAGGACGGCGCGCAGCTCGTCCGGACGCGGGGAGCCGCGCCCCGACGCGGCGACGGCCACGAACGGGTCGCCGGCCAGGCCCGCGTACCGCAGCCGCGCGGCGTCCCCCACGGCGGCGGCGGTGACGATCTCCCGGTCGGCGTGCACGGCGGTGTCGAGCCGGGCCCGCTCGATCGCGACGATCGCCGCGAGCTCGGTGGTGAGGGTGCGCCGCTCCGGGGGCCAGTCGGCGAAGTCGCCCTCGGAGGCGATGAACCAGTCCGCGACGCGCGCCGCGGACCCGGCCGCGACCGGGAACACGGACATGCCGAGATCCGGGACGTGGTGCGGCAGCCGCGGCGCGGTGAGGAACGCCGCCGCGAGCGCGGCGGGGTCGGGCGGGGGCGGCCCCGCGACGACCCGCCCGGCGGGGGTGAGGACGTGGCAGTGCCCGACCAGGTCGAGGACGGCGTCCAGGCCGGTGCCCTCGACCAGCCGCCGGTGCCGGTCCAGCACGGCGGTGAGGTCGGCGGCGCGGGCGCTGGACAGCTGCCGGACGACCTCCTCGGTCACGGTCGCGAACGCCACGTCCTCCGGCACCTTGAACAGCGGGAGCCGGTGCCGCCGGCAGGCGTCCACCAGGTCGTCCGGGATGGCGCCGAGCGTGAGGTCCCAGGCGGCGAGCCCCGAGACGCCCGCGTCGGCGAGGGCCCGGACGAACGTCTCCGAGTCGGCCGGGCCGGTCCGCCACACCAGCCCGGTGAGCACCAGCTCGTGCCCGCGCAGGTAGCGGCCGGGGTCGAGGAGGTCGGTGGTGACGACCCACCTGATCGTGCGGTCCAGTGCGTCGTCCCCGGTGACCACCTCCAGCCGCAGCCGGGGCATCGCGAGCAGGGAACGCAGCCTCATGTGTAGCAAGCTACAAAAGCGGGGCGGGTGAGCGGGGCCACAGTTCGGAGGTCCTGTCACTCGACCGGGCCGCGGGCGGCTGTGTGTACTGGCAGGCGTGAAGGTCGGTGAGGCGGAGCTGGCGGCGTGCTGCGCGTCCCGCCGGTGGCTGGCGGCGGTGGCCGCGCAGCCCCGCGACGATCTCGGCGTGCTGCGCGAGACCTCAAGGCGGGTGCTGCGCGAGCTGGCGTGGGCGGACGTCGAGGAGGCGCTCGCCGCCCACCCCCGCATCGGGGAGCGCGCGGAGGGCGGGGCGCGGGAGGCCGCCTGGTCGCGCAGAGAGCAGTCCGGGGTGGACGGTGCGGCGGCGGACCTCAGGGCCGCGCTCGTCGAGGGCAACCGCGCCTACGAGCAGCGTTTCGGGCACGTGTTCCTGATCCGGGCGTCCGGGCGGTCGGCCCTGGAGATGCTGGGTGAGCTGCGCGAGCGGCTGGGTAATGACGTCGAGACCGAGCGGCGGGTGGTCCGGGCCGAGCTCGCCGAGATCGTCGACCTGCGGCTGGCCCGGCTCGGCGAAAGGGAGGACGCGTGAGCCTGTCGACGCACGTGCTGGACGCGGCGAAGGGCCTGCCGGCGGCGGGCGTGGCCGTCCGGCTGGACCGGCGGGCGGACGACGGCACCTGGACGGCACTGGCCGAGGCCCGCACCGACGCCGACGGCCGGATCCGGGAGTGGGGCGCGGAGCCGGGGGAGGGCGTGCACCGGCTGACGTTCGACACGGCGGGGCTGTCGGACTTCTACCCGGAGGTCACCGTGGCGTTCACGATCACCGATCCGGGGCGGCACCACCACGTCCCGCTGCTGATCAGCCCGTTCGCGTACTCGACCTACCGAGGGAGTTGACGGCGATGGCCGTCGTGCTCGGCCCCAACCGCTACGGCAAGGCGGAGACGCGGGTCGTCCGCGTCACCCGGGACGGGCAGACGCACCGGATCAAGGACGTCAACGTCAGCGTCGCGCTGTCGGGCGCCATGGAAGAGGTGCACCTGACCGGCGACAACGCGGCCGTCCTGCCGACCGACAGCCAGAAGAACACCGTCTTCGCGTTCGCGAAGAAGCACGGCATCGGGGCGATCGAGGAGTTCGGCCTGCTGCTCGCGCGGCACTTCGTAGGCTCCCAGCCCGCGATCTCCCACGCCAGGGTCGAGATCCACGAGTACGGCTGGGAGCGGATCACGGGCGGGCACTCCTTCGTCCGGACCGGCGGGGAGGTCCGCACGGCGGTCGTGCACAGCGACGGCGAGGGCGGCGACGAGTCGGTGGTCTCGGGCCTTGCGGATCTGGTCGTCCTCAACTCGACCGGCAGCGAGTTCCACGGGTTCGCCCGGGACGAGTACACAACCCTCGCCCCGACCGACGACCGCATCCTCGCCACCGCCGTGACCGCCCAGTGGCGCCACCGGGGAATCGACACGCGCTGGGACGACTCCTACCGCGCCGCCCGGGAGGCGCTGCTCATGGCGTTCGCCGAGACGCACAGCCTGTCGCTCCAGCAGACGCTCTTCCAGATGGGGCGCCGGGTCCTGGAGGAGCAGGCGGAGCTCTGCGAGGTGCGGCTGTCGATGCCCAACAAGCACCACTTCCTCGTCGACCTGGAGCCGTTCGGCTTGGCCAACGACAACGAGGTCTATTTCGCCGCGGACCGCCCGTACGGGCTCATCGAGGGCACCGTCCTCGCCGACGACGCCCCGCCCGCCCCGGCCGCCTGGAACTGAGAGAGCGAGGGGCCTGGACATGGACTTCCTGCGACCGGCGACCTGGGCGGACGCCCTCGCCGCGAAGGCGGAGCGGCCGGACGCGCTGCCCCTGCAGGGCGGCACCGACGTCATGGTCGAGCTCAACTTCGCCGCGCGCCGGCCGGCGGCGCTGCTCGACCTGACCCGCGTCCGCGACCTGGCGGAGTGGGACACGGTGGACGGGGACACGGCGGACGGATACACGGCGGACGGGGGAACGGCGGGCGGGCGGCTGCGCGTCGGCGCCGGGGTGACCTACACCCGGCTGATCGAGGAGCTGGGCGGCCGGCTGCCCGGCCTCGCGCAGGCGTCCCGGACGGTCGGCTCGCCGCAGATCCGCAACCGCGGCACCGTCGGCGGCAACCTCGGCGCGGCGTCCCCCGCCGGGGACGCGCACCCGCCGCTGCTGGCGTGCGGCGCCGAGGTCGAGGCCGAGTCGGCGGCGCGCGGCGTCCGGATGATCCCGGCGGCGGACTTCTGCACCGGCGTGAAGCGCAGCGCGCTGGAGCCCGACGAGCTGATCCGCGCGTTCTGGGCGCCGCCCGCGTCCGGCCCGCAGTACTTCGCCAAGATCGGCCCCCGGAACGCGATGGTGATCGCGGTGTGCTCGTTCGCGGTCGCGCTGCACCCGGCGGAGCGGCGCGCCGGGACGGGCCTCGGCTCGGCCGCCCCGACACCGCGCCGCGCCACCGCCGCCGAGGAGTTCATCTCCGGCGAGCTCGACTGGGCCGGCCGCGGCCCGCTCGCCGAGGCGGCGGCGCGGCGGTTCGGCGAGCTGGTGGCGGACGCGTCCTCGCCGATCGACGACGTCCGGGGGACCGGCGACTACCGCCGACACTCCCTGGCGGTGCTGGCCCGCCGCACCCTGACCTGGGCCTGGAACGACCACCGGAACGCGGGAAGGAGGGCCTCCTGATGCGCGTGAACGTCACCGTCAACGGCGCCGCGGAGACCGTGGACGACGTGTGGGAGGGCGAGAGCCTGCTCTACATGCTGCGGGAGCGGATGGGCCTGCCCGGCTCGAAGAACGCGTGCGAGCAGGGCGAATGCGGGTCCTGCACGGTGTACCTGGACGGCGTCCCGGCGTGCGCGTGCCTCGTCGCGGCCGGGCAGGCGGAGGGACGCGACGTCCGCACGGTCGAGGGGCTCGCCGAGGGGCCGCCGGGCAGCGGGCGGCTCGATCCGGTGCAGGAGGCGTTCGCCGAGACCGGCGCCGTGCAGTGCGGGTTCTGCACGCCCGGCCTGATCGTCCAGACGCACGACCTGATCGCGCGGAACCCCGCGCCGACCGACGCCGAGATCCGCGAGGCGCTCGCCGGGAACCTGTGCCGCTGCACCGGCTACGAGAAGATCCTGGACGCGGTGCGCCTCGCCGCCGAGCGAAAGGCCGCCGAGCGAAAGGCCGCCGCGACATGACGCACGACGAGCCGCATGACAAGCCGCATGACAAGACGATCGTCATCGAGAACGCGCACGTCGTCACCGTCTCGGGGGAGGAGTACCCGGGCGGCCACATCGTGATCGAGGGCGACCGCATCACGGCCGTCGGCCCGGGAGCGGCGCCGCCCGCGCCCGGCGCCGAGCGGATCGACGGCACCGGATGCCTCGCCACCCCCGGTCTCGTCAACACCCACCACCACCTCTACCAGTGGGCGAGCCAGGGCATGGCCGTCGACGGCACCCTGTTCGAGTGGCTGACGACCCTCTACCGGCCCTGGTCGAAGATGGACGCCGAGGTCGTGTCCGGCGCGGCGACCGCCGGGCTCGGATGGCTCGCCAAGTCGGGCTGCACCACGTCCACCGACCACCACTACCTGTTCCCGAGCGGGCGCGGCGACCTGCTCGCGGCGGAGATCGACGCGGCGGCCGAGATCGGCGTGCGGTTCCACCCGTGCCGGGGGTCGATGGACCGCGGGCAGTCCCAGGGCGGGCTGCCCCCGGACGAGGTCGTGGAGGACCTCGAGACGATCCTCGCCGAGACCGCCGCCGCGATCGACCGGTACCACGACCCGTCGCCCGGCTCCATGCTCCGCATCGCCGTCGCGCCCTGCTCCCCGTTCACCGTCAGCCGCGACCTGCTGGTCGAGTCGGCGCGCCTGGCCCGCGACAAGGGCGTCCGCCTGCACACCCACCTCGCCGAGACGATCGACGAGGAGGAGCACACCGCCGAGCAGTTCGGCATGACGCCGGCCGAGTACACGGACTCCCTCGGCTGGCTCGGCCCCGACGTGTGGTTCGCGCACTGCGTCCACCTCCACGACACCGACATCAAGCGGCTCGCGGAGACGGGCACCGGCACCGCGCACTGCCCCAGCTCCAACGCGCGCCTCGGCGCCGGCATCGCCCGCGTGTCCCGCCTGCTGAAGGAGGGCGCGCCGGTCGGCCTCGGCGTGGACGGGGCCGCGTCGGCGGAACTGGTTCCGCTCGCCGGGGAGATCCGCCAGGCGCTCTACATGCAGCGCGCCCGCCACGGCCCCACCGCGCTCACCGCGCGGCAGGCCCTGCACATGGCGACGCTCGGCGGCGCCCGCTGCCTCGGCCGTGACGACGAGCTCGGCGCCCTCGAACCGGGCAGGCTCGCCGACATCGCGCTGTGGCGGGTGGACGGCTTCCACGCGGCCGTCGACGATCCCGTCGTCGCGTTCGCCTTCGGCCAGACCCCGCCGCTGCACCGCCTGCTCGTCGGCGGGCGGACGGTCGTGGCCGACGACACGCTCGTGACCGTCCCGCAGGACGAGGCCGGGCGGCGCGGTGCCGCCGCGCACCGCCGGCTGATGCGGCTCGCGGAGGAGGTGCTCTGAATGGCGTCGCCGGTGCGGAGCCCCGGACAGGTCGCCGCCCCCGGGCGGGGAGGCGTCGGGGAGAGCCCGCTGCGGCCGGACGGAACGCTCAAGGTCGCGGGCGAGTTCGCCTACGCCTCCGACCTGTGGATGGACGGCATGCTGTGGGGCGCGACGCTGCGCAGCCCGCATCCGCGCGCCCTGATCACGTCGATCGACATCGGCCCGGCGCTCGCGGTGCCCGGCGTCCGCGCCGTCCTCACCCACGAGGACGTGCCGGGACGCAAGACGTTCGGCATCGACCACACCGAGGACCAGCCCGTCCTCGCCATCGGCCAGGTCCGGCACGAGGGCGAGCCGGTCGCGCTCGTCGCCGCCGACCACCCCGAGACCGCGCGGCGCGCGATGGAGCGGATCGCCGTCGGCTACGAGGTGCTCGCGCCGGTCACCGATCCGCGCGCGGTGCTCGCCGACCCGGAGGGGCTGAAGGTCCAGGACCGCGGCGGCATCACCCGCCACCAGCCGGTCCGCGTCGGCAACGTCGCGGCGGCGAAGGCGGAGGCGGACGTCGTCGTGTCCGGCGAGTACGAGGTCGGGATCCAGGACCAGGCGTTCCTCGGGCCCGAGTCCGGGCTGGCCGTCCCCGCCGAGGACGGCGGCATCGACCTCTACGTGTCCACGCAGTGGATCCACAACGACCTCAAGCAGATCGCGCCGTGCCTCGGTCTCGCCGAGGACCAGATCCACATGACGCTCGCCGGGGTCGGCGGCGCGTTCGGCGGGCGCGAGGACCTGTCGATGCAGATCCACGCCGGGATGCTCGCCCTGCACACCGGCAGGCCCGTCAAGATGTCGTACAACCGGTACGAGTCGTTCTTCGGGCACGTCCACCGGCATCCCGCCCAGATGCGGTACGAGTACGGCGCCACGGCGGACGGGAAGCTCCTCTACGCGGACGTCGAGATCGTCCTGGACGGCGGCGCGTACACCTCGTCCACGATGAACGTCACGGGCAACGCGGCCTCGCTCGGCGTCGGCCCGTACGAGATCCCCAACATCAGGATCGACGCGTACGGCGTCTACACCAACAACCCGCCGTGCGGCGCGATGCGCGGCTTCGGGGCCGTTCAGGCGTGCTTCGCCTACGAGTCGATGATGGACCGGCTCGCCGCGGCCTGCGGGCTCGACCCGGTCGAGGTCCGCCGCCGCAACGCCGTCACGCAGGGGTCGCGGCTCGCGACCGGGCAGGTCATCGACTCCCCGGCGCCGCTCGCGGAGATGCTGACCCGGCTGGAGGCGATGCCGGTGCCGCCGCCGCTGGACGCCTCCGACCTGCGGAACCTGCCGGGCGGGGTGGCGCAGACGACGCACGGCGAGGGCGTCGTGCGCGGCGTCGGCTACGGCGTCGGGATCAAGAACATCTGCTTCTCCGAGGGGTTCGAGGACTATTCCACCGCCCGCGTCCGGCTGGAGGTCATCGGCGGCGAGGCGACCGCGCTCGTGCACACCGCCGCCGCCGAGGTCGGGCAGGGGCTCGTCACCGTGCAGGCGCAGATCGCGCGGACCGAGCTCGGCGTGCAGAGGGTCACGATCGCCCCGGCCGACGACCGGGTGGGGGACGCGGGCTCGTCCAGCGCATCCCGCCAGTCGTACATGACGGGCGGCGCGGTCAAGGCGGCCTGCGAGGCGGTGCGCGCCGAGCTGCTGGAACTCGCCGCCGGCCGCCTCGGGCGCGCGGACCTCACCGTCGCCGACGGCAAGATCGTCTCGCGGGCGGACGGCGTGCTCGGCACCATCGAGGACGTCCTCGGCGACGACGTCATCGAGCACACCCGCGAGTACCACCACCGCCCCACGACCCCGCTCGACCCGGTCACCGGGCAGGGCGACAGCCACACCCAGCTCGCGCTGTGCGTCCACCGGGCCGTGGTGGACGTGGACGTCGAGCTCGGGCTCGTCAAGGTCGTGGAGCTGGCCGCCGTCCAGGACGTCGGCAAGATCATGAACCGGACGGGGGTCGAGGGCCAGATCCACGGCGGCTCCGCGCAGGGCCTCGGCCTCGCGCTGATGGAGGAGATCGTCGTGACGGACGGCCTCGTCCGCAACCCGTCGTTCACCGACTACCTGATCCCGACGATCCTCGACATGCCGCCGATGCGGCTCGACATCCTGGAGAACCCCGACCCCGCCGCGCCCTACGGGCTGCGCGGCGCGGGGGAGCCGCCGACGCTGTCGTCCACGCCCGCCGTCGTCGCCGCCGTCCGCGACGCGACCGGCAAGGCCCTGCACCGGGTCCCGGTCAGGCCCGAGCACATCGTGCAGGGGCCCCCATGGACGACCTGACGATCAGGTCGCGGCGGACCGTCCTGCCCGAGGGGGAACGTCCCGCCGCCGTCTCCATCAGGGACGGGCGGATCACGGCGATCTCCCCGTACGAGCCCGGCGACCTATTCGGCCCTGTCGTGGACCTCGGTGACGTCGCGCTGCTGCCCGGCCTTGTCGACACCCACGTCCACGTCAACGAGCCGGGACGCACCGAGTGGGAAGGGTTCGCGACCGCGACCCGGGCCGCCGCGTCCGGGGGCGTGACCACCCTCATCGACATGCCGCTCAACTCCCTGCCGCCCACGGTCGACCCGGCCGCGCTCGCCGCCAAGCGCGCCGCCGCCGAAGGCGCCTGCGCGGTGGACACCGGGTTCTGGGGCGGCGCGATCCCGGGGAACCTGCCGTCGCTGCGCCCGCTGCACGACCTGGGCGTCTTCGGGTTCAAATGCTTCATGTCCGACTCGGGCGTCCCGGAGTTCCCGCCCCTCGCACCGGACGAGATGCGGGCCGCCTTCCGGGAGATCGCCTCGTTCGACGGCCTGGTCATCGTCCACGCCGAGGACCCCGGGTCGCTCACCTCGCCGTCCGGCGGCGGCTACGCGGAGTTCCTGGCCTCCCGCCCGCCCTCCGCCGAACGGCTCGCCGTGGAGCAGGTCGTCCGGCTGGTGGAGGAGACGGGCGTGCGCGCCCACATCCTGCACGTGTCCGCCGCCGGCTGCCTGGACGTCCTGGCCAAGGCGCAGGCGGCCGGCCTCCCGGTCACCGCCGAGACCTGCCCGCACTACCTGACGCTGACGGACGGCGACGCCCGGGACACCGCGGCCAAGTGCTGCCCGCCCATCAGGGACGCCGCCAACCGCGAGGCCCTCTGGCAGGGCTTGGCCTCGGGCATCGTCTCGGGCGTCGTCAGCGACCACTCGCCCTGCACACCCGAGTTGAAACGCGGCGACTTCGCCACCGCGTGGGGCGGCATCTCGTCGCTGCAGATCGGCCTCCCCGTCGTCTGGACGGCCGCACGCGAACGCGGCCACACGCTCCACTCCGTCGTCCGCTGGATGTCCGAGGCGCCCGCCGCCCTGGCCGACGTCCCGCGCAAGGGCGCGATAGCGGCCGGCAACGACGCCGACCTCGTCGCGTTCGCCCCCGACGAGACCTTCACCGTCACCCCCTCGGCCCTCCACCACCGCCACCCCGTCACCCCCTACGCGGGCCGCACGCTGACCGGGGCCGTCCACACCACCTGGCTGCGCGGCGAACCCGCGGGCACCGGCCCGCCCGCCGGCCGCCTCCTCACCCGGGAACCGCGATGAACGCCTTCACCTCCCTCCCGGACCTGGCCGTCCGCACGCTCGGCGGGTCGGTCGTCGCCGCCAGCGACGAGTCGTTCGCGGAGAAGGAGAACCTCCTCAACCCGTGGGCGCCGGCGTTCTCCCCGCAGACGTTCGGGCCGAAGGGCCAGGTGTACGACGGGTGGGAGACCGCCCGGCGCCGCGGCCCCGGCCACGACTGGGCGCTGGTGCGGCTCGGAATGCCGGGTGTGGTCCGCGGGATCGTGATCGACACCGCCTGGTTCAAGGGCAACTACCCGCCGCACGCGTCCGTCGAGGCGTGCGCCGTGGACGGCTACCCGGCCGACCTCTCCGGCGCGGACTGGGTGGAGATCGTCCCGAGAAGCCCGCTCGAAGGCGACAGCGTGCACGCCTTCGCGGTGGACGCGGAACGCCTGTTCACCCACGTCCGGCTCAACATGTTCCCGGACGGGGGCATCGCGCGGCTCCGCGTGCACGGCGAGGTCGTCGCCGACCCCCGCCTCCTGGCCGGCCTGACCGTCGACCTGGCGGCCCTGGAGAACGGCGCCCGCGTCGTCGAGTGCTCGGACATGTTCTACTCCTCGCCCGACAACATGCTGTTCCCCGGCCTCGCCCGCAACCAGGCGGAGGGCTGGGAGACCGCCCGCCGCCGCGACGGCGGCCACGACTGGGCCGTGATCCGGCTCGCGGTCCCCGGCGCCATCCGCCTCGCCGAGATCGACACCACGAACCTCAAGTTCAACGCCCCGGCCCAGGCCGCGCTCTCCGGCATGGACGCCCGCGCGGGGGACGCCTGGAGCACCCTCATGCCGAGAACGGACCTCCTGCCCGACACCCGGCACCGCTTTCGCCTCACCACACCGGAGGTGACCCACGTCCGCCTGGACATCCACCCGGACGGCGGCATAGCCCGCCTCCGCCTCCTGGGCACGTTGACGCCCGACGCCGAAAAGACCCTGACCGCCAGATGGAACGCCCTACACCCCTGACCCCCGACTCCGTTGACTTGCGGCGTGTTGCCCTTATGGAGCGCTCCATAAGGGCAACACGCCGCAAGTCAACGAGACGGGCGGGGCGGGGG
>NZ_SMKM01000519.1 GCF_004348665.1 Actinomadura sp. GC306
GCCCGCAGCCGCTCCGAGGCCCGCGTCCGCGAGTTCGCGGCCGACGCGTCCCACGAACTGCGCACCCCGCTGACGACGATCCAGGGCTACGCCGAGCTGTACCGGCACGGCGCGCTCGGCCCCGCCGAACTGCCCGACGCCATGCGCCGCATCGAGGACGAGGCCCGCCGCATGAACAAACTCGTCACCGACCTCCTCGACCTGGCCCGCCTGGACCGCGAGGCGTCCCTGCGCCCGGCCCCCACCGACCTGGTCGTCCTCGCCCGCGACGCCATCGCCGACGCGGCCGCCGCCGACCCGGACCGCCCCCTCACCCTGGACGCCCCGGACACCCTCCTCGCAACGGTGGACGAATTACGAATACGCCAGGTTTTCGCCAATCTTCTGGCAAATATCCGCACGCACACTCCGGCTGGGACACCGGCGACCATTCACCTGGCTCCCGGTCTCATCGAAGTGACCGACAAGGGCCCCGGAATGTCGGCCGCCGACGCCGCCCGCGCCTTCGAACGCTTCCACGGCACCACCGGAACGGGTCTCGGCCTCCCGATCGTCGCCGCCATCGCCGCAGCTCACGGCGGCCAGGCCGAACTGCTCTCCGCCCCGTCCCGCGGGACGACCGTCCGGATCACGCTCCCGCACTCCGTCAATTCCGTTCAAAACTAGCCGGGCAGCGGGAAACCGCCCGGAACGCGGGCAGGCTTATGGGGAAATGCCTACATCCAGGAGGCACCATGTCCCAGGCCGAGCAAGAATCCCGGACACAGCTCACCGCCGCGGACCCCGTCCCGCTGGGCTTGGCAGCCCTGGCCGTGACGCTCTTCCTCTTCTCCGCCAAGAACGCCGGCTGGACCAACGGCACCGACGCCTGGCTCGGCTACGCCCTCGCGTTCGGCGGCCTCGTCCAACTCCTGGCGGGCATGTGGGCATTCCGCAACCGCGACGTCTTCTGGGCCACGGCCTTCTCCTCCTACGGCGCCTTCTGGCTGGGCCTCGGCCTCTACGTCGTCCTCCTGGCCGGCGCCACCGACCCCGCCGAACAGGCCAACGACCTCGGCTGGATCATGCTCGCGTTCGCGATCCTCACCGCCTACCTGCTCCTGCTCAGCACCCAGATCAACCAGGCCGTCCTGGCCATCTTCATCAGCCTGGAGGCCACCCTGATCATCCTCTTCATCGGCAACCTCGCCACGACCGAGACGACCGTCCAGATAGGCGGCTACATAGGCGTCCTGGCCGCCCTGTGCGCCTGGTACACCTCAGCCGCCACCCTCCTCAACGCCATGCTCCGCCAACCGGCCCTGCCGCTCGGCGAACCCGTCCTGACCGACCGCCTCCCCGCCTCCCGCCGCCACTGACTCAGCGCTTGGGAGGCCCGAAGTCGCCCCAGTAGACGAAGCCGGAAAGCGAGTCGACTTTCCGGGGCGGCGAACCCGAAGCACCCTCTGAAGTCGGCACGAGCTTCCACTCGTCCTCCCACTTCACGGTGGTGGTCCTGGCCACTCGTCCATCATTCACCGGGTCCCGCGACACCGTTCCGATCACCGCGGTCTCCGGCGTGTAGGAGACGACGCGGAACCCCGTGATCTGTGGCGCCTCATCCGCCGGAACAACCTGGCCGGACGCCCGCTCCCGCGCGTAGGCCGCCTTCCCC
>NZ_SMKM01000520.1 GCF_004348665.1 Actinomadura sp. GC306
CCTGCCCCCCTGCCGGAAACGTCCCCGCCGGAAACGTCCCCCGTCTCGTCTCGCTCCCGCCGATACGATCCTCCCCCTCCCGCCGGTCCCGGTTCATGTACGGGGAACGGAAACGGCCGATCGTGCCTCGATCCGGTGTGCACCGGGTAAGGGGCCGGCCAAGCCTGCCGCATTCGCCGGCCCGTGCCGCCCCGCCGGCGGGTTAATGGGACGCAGCGTCCGGCGGCACCGTCCGGGCGGTCTCGGGGAGGCCGCCCGGGCCGGAGGGGGCCGCCGCGCGGGCAAGGGAAGGACAAGTCCATCAGGGGGGTGGGTCCCGTGCGTGACCCGGAACTGGTGTCGTGCGCGCAGCGCGCGGCGAGTGAATTGGAACGCGCGTGGTCGGAGTGGCGCCACGCGCGCGGGCTGGCCGAGGAAGTCTCGGAGTCCGTCGCGAGCTACGTCGCCCATTCGATCGACCACCCGTGGGGCCGTCCCCGCGTCGTGCTCGGCCTGGACGCGGACGAGGCGCGCGCGCTGGCCGCTCTCCTCGGCAAGGAGGACCCCCTCGGCTGACACCGGTTTCCCGGAGTTCGTTTGACGCGGCCCCGGCGGCGTGCAGACTGTGTGGGTCCATAACGAACCCGTCACGGAGGAAACCGCCAGTGCGAGTCCATCGAGGCGGCCGCTGGGCCGCCGGTATCGCGCTGTGCCTCGGCGCGCTCACCGCGTGCGGCGGGTCCTCCGGCGGGTCCGCGGCTCCCAGCGGGCCGGTCAACCCGCCGAGGGCGGGAGCGCCCACCGAGCAGGACCGGACGCCCGCGGCGGCCGGGCGGGACGCGCCGGCCCTGGACGGCAAGGTGATCGTCATCGACCCCGGGCACAACGGGGGCAACGCCGACCACCCCAAGGAGATCAACAAGAAGGTCCGGATCGGCAACGGCACCAAGGCGTGCGACACGACCGGCACCGCGTCCAATGACGGCTACCCCGAGCACGCCTTCACCTGGGACGTCTCCAAGCGCCTCGCGAAGCTGCTGCGCGCCGAGGGCGCCGAGGTCACGCTGACGCGCAAGGACGACAAGGGCGTCGGCCCGTGCATCACCGAGCGGGCCGCGATCGCGAACCGGCTGGACGCGGACGCCGCCGTCTCGATCCACGCCGACGGCAACTCCCGCGCGTCCGCGCACGGCTTCCACATCATCGAACCGGTCTCCATCGGCAGCAACGCCGCGATGGTGCCGGGGTCGCACAAGCTGGGCAAGGCCCTCCGCGACGCCTACCGCGACGGCACCGGCATGCCCTACTCCAACTACCTCGGCGAGGACGGCCGCGACCGCCGCGACGACCTCGGCGGGCTCAACATGTCGCGGGTCCCCAAGGTCTTCATCGAGTGCGGGAACATGCGCAACAAGGGCGACGCGGCCAAGTTCGCCAGCGCCTCGTTCCGCCAGCGCATAGCCGAGGCCCTCACCGAAGGCTTCAAGACCTACCTGACCTGACCACCCCGAACTCCCGGCGACCACGCGCCTGTGAGACCACGCGCCTGAGACCGCGGCCGAAGTGGGGCGTGTCTGGTTGTTCGGCGCGGCAGGATGGGGGAGTGGGTGATCTTCGGGAGGTTCTGGGGCGGGTTCGTGACGGGCTGCTGGGGGCGGATTACAC
>NZ_SMKM01000521.1 GCF_004348665.1 Actinomadura sp. GC306
CACCCCGCACCGTGACGTCCAGACCCCCGCCACCCCAGCACCCCGACAGGGCCAACGACGCGGCGCAAACGACGACCAAAGGAAGCGACCGGACACGACGCATACGGGAGTTCCTCCGCGGGGGGTGAGCGCTACTGCGCGCTCACCCTACCGCCCAGGTGACCCACCGGTAGGCCCAGGCCGCACAACACGCCACCACCGAAAACCGGCCCCGGCCCGAGCCGCCGGCCACCGCGTCACATCCCCGCGATCAGCTTGTCCACCCGCTCGTCCACCGACCGGAACGGATCCTTGCACAGCACCGTCCGCTGCGCCTGATCGTTCAACTTCAGATGCACCCAGTCCACCGTGAAATCACGCCGCTTCTCCTGCGCCTTCCGGATGAACTCACCCCGCAGCCGCGCCCGCGTCGTCTGCGGCGGCACCGACTTCGCCTCGAAGATGTCCAGATCCCGCGTCACCCGGTCCACCGCGCCCCGCTTCTCCAGCAGGTAGTACAGCCCCCGCTCACGATGCACATCGTGATACGTCAGATCCAGCTGCGCCACCCGCGGCGACGACAACGGCAGATCGTACTTCCGCCGGTACCGCTCGATCAGCTTGTACTTCGTCACCCAGTCGATCTCACGCTCGACCAGATCCAGATCACCCGTCTCCACCGCCCGCAGCGTCCGCTCCCACAGCTCCAGCACCCGCTTCGCCGTCGCGTCCCCGCCGCGCGCGTCCACGAAATCACGCGCCTTCCCGAAATACTCCTGCTGGATCTCCAGCGAACTCGCCTCCCGGCCGTTCGCCAGCCGCACCTTCCGCCGCCCCGTCATGTCATGACTGACCTCACGGATCGCCCGGATCGGATTCTCCAGCGTCAGATCACGCATCACCACCCCGGCCTCGATCATCCGCAGCACCAGATCGGTCGCCCCGACCTTCAGCAGCATCGTCGTCTCACTCATGTTCGAGTCACCGACGATCACATGCAGCCGCCGGAACCGCTCCGCGTCCGCATGCGGCTCATCCCGCGTATTGATGATCGGACGCGACCGCGTCGTCGCCGACGACACACCCTCCCAGATGTGCTCCGCCCGCTGCGACACGCAGTACACCGCACCCCGCGGCGTCTGCAGCACCTTCCCCGCACCACTGATGATCTGCCTCGTCACCAGATACGGAATCAGCACATCCGCCAGCCGCCCGAACTCCCCGTGCCGCCCCACCAGGTAATTCTCATGGCAGCCGTACGAGTTCCCCGCCGAATCCGTGTTGTTCTTGAACAGATAGATGTCGCCGGCGATGCCCTCCTCGCGCAACCGCCGCTCGGCATCGACCAGCAGACCCTCCAGAATCCGCTCACCGGCCTTGTCATGCGTCACCAGATCCACGACGCTGTCGCACTCCGGCGTCGCGTACTCCGGATGACTCCCCACGTCCAGGTAGAGCCGCGCCCCATTACGCAGGAACACGTTGCTGCTACGACCCCACGACACCACCCTCCGGAACAGATAGCGCGCCACCTCGTCCGGTGACAACCGCCGCTGACCCCGGAAGGTACAGGTGACGCCGTACTCGTTCTCAAGCCCGAAGATGCGCCTGTCCACACCATGACCCTATGCGGCCCGGCCCCAACTTGGCAGTCTCTCCGCC
>NZ_SMKM01000522.1 GCF_004348665.1 Actinomadura sp. GC306
CGCAGGCGTCGAAGGTGGAGGGCGGGAAGGGGAGGGCGTAGATGTTCGCTTGGAGGAGGGTGTTCGTTCGCCGGCGGGCTCTCTTGAGCATTGTGCGGGAGAGGTCTGCGGCCACGTGGCGGGGGTTGCCGCTTGCTGCTATGCCGCCGCCGCAGGGGATGTCGAGGGTTAGGGCCGTGGGGTCTTGGGCGGCTATCGACTGTCGGAGGTCGTCGATGTCGTAGGACCAGAGGGTGCGGGCTCCCAGGCGGGAGAGCAGGGGGTTCTGGACGGCTATGTCGTAGAGGGTGGCGATCGCCGGGTTCACTCGCGGGGGACGAGGGTGAGGAGGGACGCCTCCGGGGGGCAGCAGAAGCGCATGGGGGCCTTCGGGGACGTGCCCAGGCCGGCGGAGACGTGGAGCCAGGAGTCCTGGTGCCTGTGCAGGCCCTTCACGCGGGGGCGGTCGATGCCGCAGTTGGTGGCCAGGGCGCCGTAGAAGGGGACGCAGACCTGGCCGCCGTGGGTGTGGCCCGCCAGGAGGAGGTCGTAGCCGTCGGCGGTGAAGCGGTCGAGGTTGCGGGGTTCTGGGGAGTGCATGACGCCGAGGTGGACGTCGGCGCGGGGGTCGACGGGGCCCGCGATCCGGTCGTACTGGTCGCGGTCTATGTGGGAGTCGTCGATGCCGCCGAACTCGATGTCCAGTTCGCCGACCTTGAGGCGGCCTATGCGGTTGTTGAGGTCGAGCCAGCCGGCGGCCTGGAGGGCGGAGCCGAGTTCGCGGTAGGGGAGGTCCGGTTCGCGTCCGCTGCGCTTGTAGTCGGACTGGCTCGTCCGCCAGACGTAGCGCAGGGGGTTCTTCAGGACGGGGGAGAACAGGTCGTTCGAGCCGTAGACGAAGACGCCCGGGCGGTCGAGGAGGGGGCCGAGGGCGTCCAGGAAGGGGCCGATGGCGTCGCGGTGGGAGATGGAGTCGCCGGTGTTGACGACGAGGTCGGGCTCCAGCGCCTCCAGGGAGCGGACCCAGTGGATCAGGCGGCTGCGGCCGGGGGTGAGGTGCGCGTCGGAGAGGTGCAGGATCTTCACCGAGGGGCGGCCGGGGGCCAGCACCGGGACGTCCAGGCGGCGCAGGCGGAACCAGTTCCGCTCGATCACCGAGGCGTACCCGAAGGTCGTTGCGCCCGCGCCCAGCAGCCCCAGGGGCACGGCGTGTCTTTTTCGCACGGCTCTCCCTTCCGAAGGGTCCATGCTTCCAGACATGGGCACCCGGCGGTAATAGCGATGAGGCTTCCGGTACGGACGGGCATGATGTGACCATGACCCTGAAGGAGAAGCTGGAGACCGATCTCTCGGCCGCGATGAAGTCGCGGGACGAGCTGCGCACCCGGACGCTGCGGATGGCGCTGACGGCGGTGAAGAACGAGGAGGTCGCCGGGAAGCGGTCGCGTCAGCTGTCCGACGACGACATCGTGAAAGTGCTCGCGCGGGAGGCGAAGAAGCGTCGTGAGGCGGCGGCCGCGTTCGGGGACGCGGGGCGCGAGGAGCAGGCGCGGGCGGAGCGGGACGAGGGCGAGGTGCTGGAGCAGTACCTTCCCGCGCAGCTGTCCGACGAGGAGCTGGCCGCGCTGGTGGCCGACGCCATCGCCGCGAC
>NZ_SMKM01000523.1 GCF_004348665.1 Actinomadura sp. GC306
CACCTGCCCCGACCCCCGCCCACCGCAGGCTGAAGCCAGGGGCGAAGGGCGCCGACGTGAAGGAACTCCAGCGGCGCCTCAAGGCCCTGAACTACGACCCGGGCAAGCCGGACGGGAAGTACGGGCCGTCCACCGAGATGGCCGTGTGGGCGTTCCAGGCGGTCAACCGCATGAAGCAGAAGAGCACCCTTGGCAAGTCGTTCTGGGAGGCCCTTGCCGACCCCGAGGAACCGCGTCCCATGGCCAAGAAGCGCGAGAAGGACCGCGTGGACGTCGACCTGAAGCGCCAGTACCTCGTCCTCTACAAGGACGGTGAGCCGCGCCTCATCACGCACATCTCCTCGGGCTCGGGGGAGTACTACTGCGCGAAGGACCGCGGAGCCACCGTCCCCCGGTGCCGCTACGCCACCACCGGTACGGGCGACTTCCGGACGGGACGCCGCTTCTCCGGCTGGGAGACCTCGCCCCTGGGCCGCCTCTACAACCCGATCTACTTCAACGGCGGCATCGCCTTCCACGGCGCGCTGAGCGTGCCCAAGCACCCCGCCTCGCACGGCTGCGTCCGGATGCCGATGCACGTCGCCGAGTACTTCCCCGACCTGCTCGGAGACGGCGTCCCGGTGCACGTCAGGCGGCCCCGCTAGGGATTGTCGTACCCCGCTGTTCTACTGCTGCCACACCCGCTGACCTGCGGCACGCGACACGCGTTCGAACACGTTGACGAATCGCCGTCAGGGGGGTTTACTGGTCAATGCGTCGAACTTATGTTCGACGTGGTGCGGGACTCGCGGCCCGCGCCAGGGCGACGTCCCCGCCGATCGCGGTGTTTCGGCGGGACGGACGGCCGGGCGGAGTGAGGGGAAGCTCTCCGCCCGGCCGGCCCGAGCCCCGGAAGGAGGCAGAAATGTCCGGAACGAGGACCGCACGCGGAATCCACTCCGCCGCACAGCCCGTCCCGCCGCCGAGCCCGCGCCGCCGTCCGCTGCCGCCGCGCCCGGCGCACTCGGCCGTCGGCCAGCTGCACGCCGCCCGCATGGGCCTCGCCGAGGCGGCCGAGGCCACCTCGCCCGCCGTCCGCTACGTCTGCGCACACTTGGCGGCCCTGCGCGCCGCCGCCGCGGTGCTGGCGTCCAAGGAGCCCCTGGAGACCCACCGCCGCGGCCGTCCCCGGAGCGTCTGGGTGCTGCTGCCGGAGGCCGAGCCCGCCCTGCGCGAATGGGCCGCCTTCTTCGCCGCCGGCGCCGACAAGCGCGCCGCCGCCGAAGCCGGCCTCCCCCGCGCCGTGACCCCGCGCGAGGCCGAAGAACTCCTCCACGACGCCGACGTCTTCGTCACGCTCGTCGAAGACACCCTGGGCATAACGGCCCAGCCGACCCTCCCAGTCCCCGAAGCGAGCTGACCCCGTCTAACCCACACCACTCACTCGACCCCGCCTTGCACGAGCAAGGCGCCACCCGCCGGCCCGTCCATCACTTCGCGACCACCAGACGTGCCCCGCCAACGACTACTCGCGCGTCCACACCCAGGCCCGAACTGAACGCCCCTGCACCAAGCCGGCCTCCGCGGCCCACTCCCCAGGCCCGGGCCGGCCCCCCAACGATCGCGCCGGCGC
>NZ_SMKM01000524.1 GCF_004348665.1 Actinomadura sp. GC306
CACCTTGCCCGGCGGCGCTCCCGGCTCGGGGGTCGGGCCCCGCGCGCGTCGGAAGCCGTCCGTCAGGGCGCCGGCCGGGGTGTCGGCGGCCACACCGCGGGGGGCGGGCGATCGGCGGGATCGGGGTTAGGGTCATAATGACGAGAACCGATCCCGAGGAGGGCTCGTGATCCCTTCGGTTCTGTACGCCCCCGTCCCCGGCTGGACCACCGACACCGACGTCGTCGTCATCGGCTCCGGCATCGCCGGGCTGGTCGCCGCGCTGCGCTGCCGCCCCCGCGGGCGGGTGCTCCTGGTCACCAAAGCGCTCCTGGACGCGGGGTCGACCCGCTGGGCGCAGGGCGGAATCGCCGCCGCGCTCGCCCCGGACGACTCGCCCGAGGACCACCTCGCCGACACCCTCACCGCCGGTGTCGGGCTGTGCGACGCGGACGCCGTCCGCGCCCTGGTCACCGAGGGGCCGGACGCCGTCCGCGACCTCATCGGGCTCGGCGCCGCCTTCGACCGCTCCAACGGCGAGATCGCGCTGACCCGGGAGGGCGGCCACCACCGGCGCCGCATCGCCCACGCCGGCGGGGACGCCACCGGCGCGGAGATCAGCCGCGCCCTCCTCGCCGCGCTCAAGGACTCCGGCGTCGAGGTCATCGAGCACGCCCTGGTCCTCGACCTGCTGAAGGACGGCGCCGGACGCGCGGCCGGGATCACCCTGCACGTCATGGGCGAGGGCCAGCCCGGCGGGGTCGGCGCCGTCCGGGCCCGCGCGGTGGTGCTCGCCACCGGCGGCCTCGGCCAGGTGTTCTCCGCCACGACCAACCCCGAGGTCTCGACCGGCGACGGGGTCGCGCTCGCCCTGCGCGCCGGCGCCGAGGTCACCGACCTGGAGTTCGTCCAGTTCCACCCGACCGTGCTGTGGCTCGGCGAGGACGCGCGGGGCCAGCAGCCGCTGATCTCCGAGGCCGTCCGCGGTGAGGGCGCGCACCTCGTCGACCGCGACGGCGAGCGCTTCATGCTCGGCCGCCACGACCTCGCCGAACTCGCCCCCCGCGACGTCGTCGCCAAGGGCATCATGAACCGGATGCGCGAGACCGGCGCGTCCCACATGCTGCTGGACGGCCGCCACCTCGGCGCCGCGATGTGGGAGAACCGCTTCCCGACCATCCTCGCGGCCTGCCGGCACCACGGCATCGACCCCGTGACAGAGCCCATACCGGTCGTCCCGGCCGCGCACTACGCGAGCGGGGGAGTCCGCACCGACCTGCACGGCCGCACGTCCGTTCCCGGCCTCTACGCCTGCGGCGAGGTCGCCTGCACGGGCGTCCACGGAGCCAACCGCCTGGCGTCCAACTCCCTCCTGGAGGGCCTGGTCTTCGCCGCCCGCATAGCCACCGCCCTGGAACAGGACCTGGCCACCCTGCTGCCCGGTGAAGTGCCTGGTGGTTCCGTGGCGGGTGAGGCCGCGCACCAGTCGGTCGCGGCTGCCCAGGCCGGGGGTGCCCTGCCGGGGGGTGCGGTGTCCGAAGAACACTTGGACGTGGGGGTGCCGGTGGCCGTCGGGTTGGTCGGTGGGGAGGTTCGGGGGGAGATCCAGCGGATCATGACATCCTCCGCGGG
>NZ_SMKM01000525.1 GCF_004348665.1 Actinomadura sp. GC306
CCACCGGCGACACCGCGACCACCTACGAGGGCAGCAAGGCCATGCACAGGGCATTGAGCGGCTCCCGACTACTCACCTTGCGCGCCACCACCGCCCACGGCATCTACGGCGAATACGGCAACGCCTGCGTGAACACCAAGGTCAACGCCTACCTGACCACCGGCACCCTCCCCCCGGCCAACCCAACCTGCCACCCCTGACAAAACGCACCCGACAACCGGCCAGCACACCGGCGGACGACCCCACTCCCGAAAGTCACGGCGGTGTGGCTGCCCGGCGGGCCGCCCACACCGCCGACCGCTGCCGCATGAACTGGTGTCCACACTTCGGGGGGAAGCCCCGAGACGGAACTGGGCGGTGGTTGTAAGGGGCGATCAGGTGTAGCGCTCCGTGCCCGGAGGTCGCAGGTGGGCGGGTGGTAGCCGGCCACTTTCAGCATGCGCGCGGTGCACACCTGGAGTGTGAATAATGGCTGGTGGGGTGGAGTGGTGGGGTCGTAGCGTGCGGGCGTGCGTGATTTGATCAGCCTCCCTAAAGTCCATCTGCACGTTCACCTCGAGAGCACCGTGCGCTGGGGCACGCTCCGCGAGATCGGCGCTGCCAACGGCGTGCCGGTTCCGGAGGACGGGGTGCGCCTCGGGAGCTTCACCGAGTTCTTCGCGCAGAACGACCTCGTCCGCGCGTGCTTGCGCCGTCCCGCCGACTTCCGGAGGGTCGCCTACGAGTTCTGCGAGGACGAGGCCGCACAGGGCACCCGCTACGCCGAGGTCTCCTTCACGGCGGCCGGCCACGGGGAGCGCCTCGGCGACCTCGGCATGCCGCTCACGGCCGTCCTGGAGGGCCTGGAAGCCGGCCAGGACGCGTTCGGCATCGAATGCCGCCTCATCCTCGACCACTCCCGCCGCCGCTCCGTCGAACGCGCCTGGCGGACGCTCGACCTCGCGCGCCGCCACGACGGCGTGATCGCGATCGGCCTGGCGGGCGACGAGGCCCACCCCGGTGACCCGTTCACCGAGGTGTTCGCCGCCGCCCGGGACGCGGGCCTGCACGTCGTCCACCACGCGGGCGAGGGCGAAGGGCCCGCCAGCATCCGGCAGGCGCTCGGCCCCGGCCGCACCGAACGACTCGGCCACGGCATCCGCGTCCTGGACGACCCGGACCTCGTGGCCGAAGTCCGCGAACGCAGGATTCCCCTTGAGGTGTGCCCGTCCTCGAACGTCGCCCTCGGCTTCGCCTCCTCCCTGGACGACCACCCCCTCCCCCGCCTCCGGGAGGCGGGGCTGGTCGTGACCGTCAACACGGACATCCCCGCCTTGATCGACACCCCGCTGGCCACCGAGTACGCCCGCGTCCGAGACGCCTTCGGTTACGACGACGCCGCCCTCGCCGACCTGGCCCACGCCGGCGTTGACGCCTCCTTCGCCCCCACCGAGACCAAGACCCGACTCCATCAAGAGATTCGGACCTGGCTGGCCTGATCCGAGGCCCCCGGACGATGCCTATCCGGAGTCGCTCGGGTCCGGGCCGGGCACCGCTCTCGTCATGGGGGGGTGGAGTTCGGTCAGGGGGCCGGCTCGGATTTCTCGGAGGAAGGGGTC
>NZ_SMKM01000526.1 GCF_004348665.1 Actinomadura sp. GC306
GATCGGCGGTCTCGGGGTCGGGTTCTCCCTCGCCGAGGCCCTCGCGCTGCCCCGCGTCGCGCACGTCACCGTCGTCGAACGCGAACCCGCCGTGATCGGCTGGCACGCCGCGCCGCTGCGGCCCTTCTCCCGCGGCGCCCTCGACGACCCCCGCGTCACCGTCGAGTGCGCCGACCTGCTCGACCACCTCGCCGCGCCCGGCCCGCGCTACGACGCGCTGTGCCTGGACATCGACAACGGCCCCGACTGGACGGTCACCCCCGGCAACGCCCGCCTCTACTCCCCCGCCGGACTGGACCTGCTCACCGCCCGGCTCACCCCGCGCGGGACGCTGGCGGTGTGGAGCGCCGGCGCCGCACCGGCGTTCGAGGCGCTGCTGCGCGGCCGGTTCACCCGCGTGACGGCCCGGCAGGTGCCGGTGCCGCGCGGCGAACCCGACGTCGTCTACCTGGCGAGCCGCCCCCGCGGGTTCCGGTAACCCCCTGCGACGGCACCGGCGTCCCGTTCGCTAGGTTTCGGGACTGACAACACCTTTTGGGAGGAACCTGTGGCCACTGCCCACGCAGCCCGGCGGCACCCCGCCGTCCTGGGCGACCTGCTGCCCGGTTCGCTGGCCCGCGACGCCGCGCTCGTCGTCGGCGCCGCCGCGTTCGTCGGCGCCGCCGCGCAGCTCGCCGTGCCGCTGCCCGGCACCCCGGTGCCGGTGACCGGGCAGACCTTCGCCGTCCTGCTCGCGGGCGCCGCCCTCGGCTTCGGCCGCGCCGGCCTCGCCATGATCGTCTACCTGCTGGCCGGGATGGCGGGCATGCCCTGGTTCACCGAGGGCGGCTCCGGCACCGCCGTCCCCACCCTCGGCTACGTCATCGGGTTCGTCGCCGCCGCCGCCGCGGTCGGCGCGCTGGCCCGCCGCGGCGGGGACCGCACCCCCCTGCGCACCGTCGCGACCATGCTCGTCGGCACCGTCATCATGTACGCGGCGGGCGTCCCGTACCTGATGGCGTCCCTGAACGTCGACCTCGGGCGGGCCCTCGACCTCGGCGTCACGCCGTTCCTGGCCGGGGACGCGCTGAAGGTCCTGCTCGCCGCGGCGCTGCTGCCGGCGGCGTGGAAGCTCACCGGCGCCGCCCGCCGCCGCTGACGCCCCGCACGTGACACCCCGTAGGTGACGCACCGCACGGCCCGCCCGCGCGCATGACATCCGCGCGGGCGGGCATGTGCACACCCCCGGCCGCACACGCGCAGGGGGACGGGACGGGCCCCACACGGCGCCTCGCGTGTGGCGCACACCTCACCGCACCCCCACCACACCCGTTTGAACAGGTTCAAATCTGGCGTACAGTGGCTTGCGTGAAGCTCGCCGTGACAGCACCCGAACGCCTGTCCGTCCGCACCGTCCCCATCCCCGACCCGGGCGACCTCATCGCGCGGCTTCCGCACCCCACCGCACTCGCCTGGATCCGCCACGGCGAAGGCATCGCCGGCTGGGGCGAAGCCGCCCGCATCAACCTGCCCGGCGGCCCCGGCCGCTTCACCACCGCCGCCCGCCTCCTGCGCGAGATGTTCGCCGCCGCCACCATCGAC
>NZ_SMKM01000052.1 GCF_004348665.1 Actinomadura sp. GC306
GGACTGGACGGCGGGCTTCAGCAAGTCGCTGAACGTGTTTCTGAACGGCGACGCGATCGGGGAGCCGGACCGGCGGGGCCGGCAGGTCAGGGACGACTCGTTCCTCATGCTTATCAACGCGCACGACGGGGACCTCGCGTTCACGCTGCCGCCCGCCGCGTACGGGCAGCTGTGGATGAAGGTGCTCGACACCGCGGATCCGCTGCTCGCCGAGGAGGAGTCGCCCGTCGTGAAGGCCCGCGAGAACGTCGCGGTCGGCGCCCGGTCCATCCAGGTGCTGCGCCGTGTCTGAGCCCGCCGCCGAGCCCGAGCCCGAGCCCGCCGCCGAACCCGCCGCCGAGGAACCGCTCCCCGCCGACCCCCCTGATGAGGAGACCGTGTCCGAGGACCATCTGGCCGAAGCGAACCCGTCCGGCAGCCCCGTCCCCGCCGAGGACGACCAGGCCGCACCCCCGTCCGGCACCTACCGGCTCCAGCTCCGCGGGACGCCCGAGGAGCACTTCGGCTTCGCGGAGGCCGCGGCGCTCGCCCCCTACCTGGCGTCCCTCGGGGTGTCCCACGTCTACCTGTCGCCGGTCCTGCAGGCCGCGCCCGGCTCCACGCACGGCTACGACGTGGTCGACCACTCCCGGCTGGCGGACGAGCTGGGCGGCGCCGAGGCGTTCGGCGCCATGGCGGCCCGGTTCCGCGCCCACGGGCTGCGGGTCCTGGTCGACGCCGTCCCGAACCACATGGCGATCCCGGACCGGCGGGAGCTGAACCTGCCGCTGACCGCCGTCCTGGCGGAGGGGCCCGCCTCCCCGTACGCCAAATGGTTCGACATCGACTGGGACGCGGGCGGCGGCCGGATCGTCCTGCCCGGCGAGGGCGAGCCCAACTACCGCCGGTTCTTCGACATCTCCGGGCTGATCGGGCTGCGCCAGGAGGACCCGGAGGTCTTCGAGCGCACACACGCGCTGCTGCTGAACCTGGTCGCGGACGGCCACGTCCACGGCCTGCGGATCGACCATCCGGACGGGCTCGCCGACCCGCGCGGCTACCTGCGGCGGCTGGCGGAGGCGGCCCCCGGGGCGTGGCTGCTGGTCGAGAAGATCACCGAGGGGGAGGAGCGGCTGCCGCCGGACTGGCCGTGCGCGGGCACCACCGGCTACGACTCGCTCGGCATGGTCGGCGGCCTGTTCGTCGACCCGGCCGGGGAGAAGCCGCTCACCGACCACTACGTCTCCGTCACCGGAGGTCAAGCCGACTTCGCGGAGGTGGAGCATGACGCTCGCCGGCACGCCGCGGAGCACGGCCTCAAACCCGAGATCGACCGGCTCCTGCGCGTTCTCCAGCGGGTCGTGGGCGAGCGCCGCCCCGGCCTGGAGCGGGCCTTGGTCGAGCTGCTCGTCGCCATGCCCGTCTACCGCGCCTACGTCGTGCCGGGGGAGGACGCGCCTCAGCAGGCCGTGGACGTCCTGAACGAGGCCGCCGACCGCGCACGAGCGCACCTGCCCGCAGAATTGCACGACGACCTCGCGACGGTCGTGGACCTGGCCCTCGGACGCGGTGACCGCACCGACGCCGAGTTCATCGTGCGGTTCCAGCAGACCTCGGCTCCGCTGGCGGCCAAGGGCGTCGAGGACACGGCGTTCTACCGCTGGAACCGCCTGGCCGCGCTGAACGAGGTGGGCGGCGACCCCGCGCGCTTCTCCGTCAGCCCGGAGGACTTCCACTCGTACTGCATCAGGCTCGCGCGGGACTGGCCGTCCACCATGACGACGCTGTCCACGCACGACACCAAGCGGGAAGAGGACGTCCGCGCATGGCTGGCGGTCCTGTCGGAGATGCCGGCCGAGTGGGCGGAGGCCATGGACCGCTGGCGCCAGTGGGGCCCGGACCGGTCGCCGATGGAACCGGACCTCGAATGCCTGTTCTGGCAGACGCTCGTCGGCGCGTGGCCCATCACCATTGGCCGCCTGGAGGAGTTCCTCACCAAGGCGATGCGCGAGGCCAAGACCCGCACGGCATGGGTGGACGGAGATCCCGCCTACGAGGACGCCGTCCTCGGATACGCGCGCTCCGTCCTGGCGAACCCCGACCTCGTCACCGACCTGACCGCGTTCGTGGCGAAGCTCGCGCCCTGCGCGCGGGTCAACACGCTCGGGCAGAAGCTCGTCCAGCTCGCGATGCCGGGCGTCCCGGACGTCTACCAGGGCTGCGAGCTGACCGGGCTGGCCCTCGTCGACCCCGACAACCGGCGCCCGGTCGACTACGGGCGGCGCCGCGAGCGGCTGCAGCGGCTCGACACCGGCCGCCCGGCCAAGGACGTGGACGACGAGAAGCTGCTGGTCACCTCGCGGACGCTGCGGCTGCGCCGGGCCCACCCCGAGTGGTTCGGGCCGGGCGCCCGGCACGAGCCGATCACCGCGCGCGGACCCGCCGCCGGGCACGTCGTCGGGTTCGCCCGGGGCGAGGCGGTCGCGCTCGCCACCCGGCTCCCGGTGGGGCTGGAACGGCGCGGCGGCTGGGAGCGGACGAGGGTGGACGTCGTCCAGCAGGGCTGGCGGGACGTCCTGACCGGCTGCACCCACATGGGCCCGGTCTTGGACGCCGCACGCGTCTTCGAGCACCTGCCCGTCGCGCTGCTCGTCCCCAGGGAGATCGATCGGTGAGCGTCCGATGAGATTCGAGGTCTGGGCCCCGGCCGCCGGCCGCGTGGACGTCGCGGCGGGCGGCACCCGGCACCCCATGCAGCCCTTGGCGGGACGTCCGGGCTGGTGGGGGGCCGACGTCGCGGGCGCCGGGCACGGGACGGACTACGCCTTCGCCCTGGACGGCGCGGACGAGCCCCTGCCCGACCCGCGCTCCCCATGGCAGCCGGACGGCGTGCACGGCCACAGCCGCGTCTACGACCACGACCGGTTCGCCTGGACGGACCAGCACTGGCACGGCCGCCCGCTCGCGGGGAGCGTCCTGTACGAGATGCACGTCGGCACGTTCACACCCGAGGGGACGTTCGACGCGGCGGCCGAGCGCCTGGACCACCTGGTGGCGCTCGGCATCGACGCGGTGGAACTGCTGCCGGTGGCCGCCTTCCCCGGGAACCACGGATGGGGATACGACGGCGTCCACCTGTGGGCGCCGCACGAGCCGTACGGCGGCCCGGACGGCCTGAAACGCTTCGTGGACGCCGCCCATGCCCGCGGCCTGGCCGTGGTCCTGGACGTCGTCTACAACCATCTGGGGCCGGACGGGAACCGCCTGGGTGACTATGGGCCGTACTTCACCAGCGCCCATGCCACGCCATGGGGCGACGCGGTCAATTTCGACCAGGAAGGGTCGGACGAGGTCCGCGCGTTCGTCGTGCAGAACGCGTTGATGTGGTTGCGGGACTACCACTTCGACGGCCTCCGCCTTGACGCCGTCCATGCCATCACCGACCACGGCGCGGTGCACATTCTCGAAGAGATGTCGCGTGCCGTGGCGGGCCTTTCCGCGCACCTTGGGCGGCACCTGTTCCTCATCGCCGAATCGGACTTGAACGACCCGCGCCTGGTGACGCCCACGGAGGCGGGTGGATACGGGCTGGACGCGCAGTGGAGCGACGACTTCCACCACGCCCTGCACGCCGCCCTCACCGGTGAACGGCAGGGCTATTACTGCGACTTCGGCTCCATGGAGACGCTCAAGAAGGCGCTCACGAAGGTCTTCGTCCACGACGGGACGATGTCCACCTACCGGGGACGGCACCACGGGCGCCCGGTGGACGTCCAGGAGACGCCCGCGCACCGGTTCCTCGGCTTTCTGCAGAACCACGACCAGGTCGGGAACCGCGCGGCGGGCGACCGGATCGGGACCGTCCTGGAATCCTCGGGGATCTCCCCGGCGATGCTCAAGGTCGGCGCTGCGGTGTTCCTGCTCGCGCCGTTCACGCCCATGCTCTTCATGGGCGAGGAATGGGGCGCCTCCACCCCGTGGTGCTACTTCACCGACCACCGGGACCCGGAGCTCGCGCGCGCGGTCAGCGAGGGGCGCCGCCGGGAGTTCGCGCGGTACGGCTGGACCGGCGAGGTCCCCGATCCACAGGCTGTGGACACCTTCCGCGGGTCCGTCCTCGACTGGGCGGAGCCCGACCGGCCGCACCACCGCGACCTGCTCGAATGGCACCGCGCGCTGCTCGCGCTGCGCCGGTCGCGGCCGGAGCTGAACGACCCGCGGCTGACCCGGACGACCGTCGAGTGCGACGACGGCGAGGCGCGCTGGCTGATGATGTGGCGCGGCGATGTGTGCGTGGCGGCGAACTTCGGGACGCTCCCCGTGGTGCTGCCCGTGCCCGCTCCGGCGGCGGCCCCGCCCCGGCTGCTGCTCGCCTCAGATCCGGCAATTCGCCTCGACTTTGACATCGTGGGCGATTCTGCCGAGGCGTCCGTGGCCCTGCCGGGCGCCTCCGTGGGCGTGTTCCGGTGACGCCGCGCGTCCGCCCTGCCGGGTGTACTGAGAAGTGCATCCGGGTTTCGCCGGGAATGGTGTATTCGCGAATGTACTACGAGTGGCAAACCGCAGGTCAAGAGCGCGGCGCATGCCGGGCAATGTTCAAGAATGGTCTTACGATCGACCCATGACCTCAGTACTGCTCGCCGAGGACGACACGTCCATCTCCGAGCCTCTCGCCCGCGCGCTGCGACGCGAGGGGTACACCGTCGAAGTAAGCCCGGACGGCCCGCAGGCGCTGGAGCGGGCGCTCGGCGGCGGCGTGGACCTCATCGTCCTGGACCTCGGCCTTCCGGAACTGGACGGCCTGGAGGTGGCCCGCAGGGTACGGGCCGAGGGGCACGGCGTCCCCATCCTGATCCTGACCGCCCGAGCCGACGAGGTCGACACCGTCGTCGGGCTCGACGCGGGCGCCGACGACTACGTGACCAAGCCGTTCCGGCTGGCCGAGCTGCTCGCCCGGGTGCGGGCGCTGCTGCGCCGCGGCAGCACCGAGACCCCGATCGTCCAGGGGGTGCGGATCGACGCCGAGTCGCGCCGCGCCTGGATGGGCGACCACGAGCTCCAGCTGACCACCAAGGAGTTCGACCTGCTGCGCGTCCTCGTCCGGGACGCGGGCAAGGTCGTGACCCGCGAACAGATCATGCGCGAGGTGTGGGACACCAACTGGTGGGGTTCCACGAAGACGCTCGACATGCACATTTCCTGGCTGCGCCGCAAGCTCGGCGACGACGCCGGCAGCCCCCGCTACATCACGACCGTGCGGGGCGTCGGCTTCCGGTTCGAACGCGGCGACTAGCTCCGCCGCCACGGCCGGGTGACACCACCCGGGGCCTTCCCGAGAGGCCCCGGGCGCGGTAGCGCACGTCCGTGGCCCCACCCTCGAAGGAGCCCTGATGAGGCGCCGACTCCTGCTGTCGACGCTCGCGGTGGCGGTGGTCGCGATCCTGATGCTCGGCATACCCCTCGCCTACGCCGCACACAAGCTCGTCCACGAGGAGGCCGCACGTTCCCTGGACCGCGAGTCGTCCGCCATCGCCGACGGCGTCGCCTACAGCCTGGTGGCGAACCGGCCGGTGACCGGCGAGGCCATCGCGCGGGAGTACCCGGGCCGGCACATCTCGATCGTCATGCCGGACGGCCGGACGGTCACCGCCGGGCCGCCGCGCGCCGGGTCCGCGCTCACCGCGGCGGCGGCCCGCGGCGACATCCGGGTGCGCATCTCGCGGCCGGAGGCGGAGGTGGACGCCGGCGCGCTGCGGCTGATGCTGCTTATCGGCAGCCTCGCGCTGCTCGGCGTCGCCGTCACCGTCGGCCTAGCGATGGTGCAGGCCCGCAAGCTGACGCTGCCGCTGATCGACCTGGCGGAGACCGCCGACCGGCTGGGCAGCGGCAACGCCCGGCCGCGCCGCCGCCGCTACGGCATCCCGGAGGTCGACCGGGTCGCGGAGGTGCTGGACCGCAGCGCCGTCCGGATCGCCGACCTGCTGGCCAACAGCCGCGAGTTCGCCTCCGACGCCAGCCACCAGCTCCGCACGCCGCTGACCGCGCTGTCCATGCGGCTGGAGGAGATGATCGATGCCGCCGACTACCCGGACGTCGTCCGGGAGGAGGGCGCCGCCGCGGTCGCGCAGGCCGAGCGGCTCGTCGCGGTCGTCGAGCAGCTGCTGTCCCGCGCGCGGCACGACCGGACCGGCGCCGCCGTCGCCGCGCCGATCGACGAGATCATCGCGCAGCAGGTCGAGGAGTGGCGGCCCATCTTCCGGCGGGCCGGCCGGGACGTGCGGACCATCGGGGAGCGGGACCTCGTCGGCATGACGAACCCGGAGGGCCTCTCCCAGATCATCGCAACGCTGCTCGACAACTCGCTCATGCACGGCGCGGGCACCGTGACCATCCGCACCAGGCCGTACGCAAGTTCGGTGCTGGTCGAGGTCGGCGACGAGGGCGAGGGCATCCCGCCGGAGCTGGAGCCGCGGATCTTCGAGCGGAGCATCAGCGGGGGCCGCGGCACCGGGCTCGGGCTCTACCTGGCCCGTTCGCTGGCCGCGGTGGACGGCAACCGGCTGGAGCTGCTCCAGGCGCGCCCGGCGGTGTTCGGCGTCCACCTCCGCCAGGTCGCGGAGGTCCGCCTCGCCGAGGAGCGCGTCGTGATGGGGCCCGCCTGAGGACGGCCCGCCTGAAGCGCTGGGCGGGCCACGCCGTGCGGGGGAGGGCCTCAGATCTCGGCGTAGTCCTCGGCGGGGGCGTCGAGCGGGCGGCCGAGGCGCGGGGACGGGGCGGCGTGCCCGTTGGCGCGGTGGATGCCGGGCGCGTCGGCGCGCACGGGCGGCGGCGCCTCCGGCAGCCCGGACGCGGGGTCGACGGGCGGCGCGCTCGCCGGGAGGAACACCCACTTCTTGTACGACCAGAAGCGGAACAGCGACGCCACCCCGGTGCCGATCACCAGCGAGACGTTGTACGCCAGGGGCCCGGAGAGCCCCAGCACGTAGTGCGTGAACCCGATGAACAGCTCGGTGATGACCAGGCCGACGCCGTTCAGCGCGAAGAACAGCATGTACTCGCGGCCGAGCCCGGTGCGGTCGCGGTGCCGGAACGTCCAGTAGCGGTTGGCCAGGTAGGCGAACGTCGTCGCGACCACCGTGGCGACGCCGTTGGACGTCAGCGGCCCGACGCCCATCCCGCTGTGCAGGCCGTTGCCGATCACGACGGTGATGACGAACGCGATGGCGCCCACGCTGCCGAACTTGGCCAGTTCGCGCACGAGGTGCTCGAACTGCCGGTGGAGTCTCGTGACCAGGTTCACGAAGGAGGACCGTCCTTCCGGACTTCGGCGGTGGGCCGCGGCCGACGGCGCGGCGGCTGCTGCGGAGGCATCACGAGAATAGACGCCTGTCGCCCCGGAGACGTCGGAACATGAACGTTTCACACTGTCCGAGCGTTCCTTGCCCATTGTCGGGTGACCCACACACGGTACGACGCGGCGGGGACCCGATCCGTTCGGCCGGGCCGCCCGATAGCCTTCTGACGTGACAGAACCACCTCAGCGCCCGGGGGTGCCCGTCGTCGGGATGGCGGGCGGCGGGCAGCTCGCCCGGATGACGCAGCAGGCGGCGATCGGGCTCGGCGTGTCGCTGCGCGTGCTCGCCGGGCGGCCGGACGATTCGGCCGCCAAGGTCGTGTCCGACGTCCGGGTCGGCGACGACCGCGACCTCGGCGACCTGACGGCGTTCGCCGGCGGCTGCGACGTCGTGACGTTCGACCACGAGCACGTGCCCGGCCCGCACATCCGGGAGCTGGAGGCCGCGGGCGTGGCGTGCCGGCCCGGTTCGGCCGCCCTCGCGCACGCCCAGGACAAGCTCGTGATGCGCGACCGGCTCAGCAAGCTCGGCGTGCCGTGCCCCGCCTACGCGCACCTTCCGTCGTCGGAGCCGCTGGAGTTCCTGGAGGGGTTCGCCCGCGAGCACGGGTGGCCGGTCGTCCTCAAGGCCACCCGCGGCGGCTACGACGGCAAAGGCGTCTGGATCGTCGAAGGGCCGGGCGACGCGGCGGGCGACCTCGTCCGGCGGCTACTGGCCGAGGGCGTCGATCTCATGGCCGAGCGGTACGTCCCGTTCCGGCGGGAGCTGGCGGCGCTCGTCGCGCGCTCCCCGTACGGGCAGGGCGCCGCGTACCCGATCGTGGAGACCGTCCAGGAGGGCGGCATCTGCATGGAGGTCATCTCGCCGGCGCCGGGCCTGCCGGGCGACCTGGCCGCCGAGGCGCAGCGGCTCGCGCTGAGCGTCGCCGCGGAACTCGGTGTCGTCGGCCTCCTCGCGGTCGAGCTGTTCGAGACCGACGAGGGCCTGCTGGTCAACGAGCTGGCCATGCGCCCGCACAACTCCGGGCACTGGACGATCGAGGGCGCCCGGACGTCGCAGTTCGAGCAGCACCTCAGGGCCGTCCTCGACCTGCCGCTCGGCTCGACCGACCCCGTCGCCCCCTGCACCGTCATGGCCAACGTCCTCGGCGGGGACGACCCGGACGTCTACTCCCGCTACTTCCACGTGATGGCCCACGACCCGGGCGTGAAGGTGCACATGTACGGCAAGGAGCCGCGGCCGGGCCGCAAGATCGGCCACGTGACCGCGCTCGGCGACGACCCCGCCGAGGTCCGCGCCCGCGCCCGGCACGCCGCGGACTACCTGCGGTGGGGACGTGAGATGAAGGAGCCTGAATGAGCGCAGCGAACCGGGGGGTGCGGGGGGTCGCCCCCCTCGCAGGAGGCACGCATGAGCGGAGCGAACCGGGGGGTGCGGGGGGTCGCCCCCCTCGCAGGAGGCACACATGAGCGGCGGGGCCGAGCCGGTCGTCGGCGTGGTGATGGGCAGTGACTCGGACTGGCCGGTCATGAAGGGCGCCGCCGAGGCGCTCGCGGAGTTCGGCGTCCCGCACGAGGCCGACGTCGTGTCCGCGCACCGGATGCCGCACGACATGATCGCCTACGGCGAGGAGGCCGCGGCCCGCGGCCTCCGCGTGATCATCGCGGGGGCGGGCGGCGCCGCGCACCTGCCGGGGATGCTCGCCTCGGTCACGCCGCTGCCGGTGATCGGCGTGCCCGTCCCGCTGAAGTACCTGGACGGCATGGACTCGCTGCTGTCGATCGTGCAGATGCCCGCCGGGGTGCCGGTCGCCACGGTCGCGGTCGGGGCCGCCCGCAACGCCGGGCTGCTGGCCGTCCGCATCCTGGCGGCGGCCGACGACGAGCTGCGCGCGAAGATGAAGGTCTTCCAGCAGGACCTCTACGGGCAGGCCAAGGCCAAGGGCGAGCGGCTCAGAAAGAGCCTCTGACGCAGACCGGGCCTACCGAGACCGGCCCGTCAGTGCCGCATGGCCCACTCGACCGCGGGGCAGCGGTCCATGACGACGTCGAGCCCGGCGTCCTTCGCGCGCCGGGCCGCCGCCTCGTCGACCACCTGGAGCGGCAGCCACACGGCCTTCGCGCCCGCCGCGATCGCCTCGTCCACCGCCTGCCCGGCGTGCTCGGCCCGGCGGTAGACGCCGACGACGTCCACCTCGGAGGCGCCGGGGACCTCGGCCAGGGACGCGTACCCCTGCTCGCCGAGGACCTCCCGCGCCTTCGGATGGACGGGGATGATCCGCTTCCCGCGCTGCTGCAGCAGCCGGGCCTGCTCGTAGACCTCGCGCGTCGGGTTGTCGCCGAGCCCGACGAACGCCCACGTCCTGGACTGGTTGAGCAGCCGCCCGATCACGTCCGGGTCGGTGAAGGCATCAGACATGTCCAGCACAACAGCGCCCGCGGCCCGTTGCTTCCCTCCCGGGACGGGCTCAGGGGCGGCCGAGGGCCCGGTAGGTCCAGCCCGCGGCGCGCCACTTCTCGGGATCGAGGGCGTTGCGCCCGTCCACGATGTTGCGTTCGGCGACGACCGACGCGAGCGAGTCGGGGTCCATGCCGCGGAACTCGGCCCACTCGGTGAGCAGCAGCACGACGTGGGCGCCGCGCGCCGCGGACAGGGCCGACTCGCCGTACTCCAGGCTCGGCTGGGCGCGGCGGGCGTTGCCCATGGCCTGCGGGTCGTACACGGTCACCGCGGCGCCCTGCGCCCGGATGGACGCCGCCACGTCCAGGGCGGGGGAGTCGCGGACGTCGTCGGAGTTCGGCTTGAACGCCGCGCCGAGGACCCCGACCGTCCGGCCGTCGAACGACCCGCCGAGCATCTGCCGGGCGAGGTCCACCATCCGGATCCGCCGCCGGATGTTGATCTCGTCGACCTCGCGCAGGAACGTCAGCGCCTGGTCGGCGCCCAGCTCCCCGGCGCGGGCCATGAACGCGCGGATGTCCTTCGGCAGGCAGCCGCCGCCGAAGCCGAGCCCCGGGCCGAGGAACTTGCCGCCGATGCGGTCGTCGTAGGACAGCGCCTCCGACAGCTTCGTCACGTCGGCGTGCGCCGCCTCGCAGACCTCCGCCATCGCGTTGATGAAGGAGATCTTGGTGGCGAGGAACGCGTTCGCCGAGACCTTGACCAGCTCCGCGGTCGGGTAGTCGCAGGTGATGAACGGGGTGCCGTGCGCGATCATCGACCGGTAGATCTCCCGCAGCACCTTCTCCGCGTGCTCGGCGGCGTGCCGGTCGTCGGGCAGCCCGGCGACGATCCGGTCCGGGTGCAGGGTGTCCTGGACGGCGAAGCCCTCCCGCAGGAACTCGGGGTTCCAGGCGAGGACCGCGTCAGCGCCCACCGGGGCGATGCGCGCCATGGTGTCGGCCAGCCGCTCCGCCGTCCCGACCGGGACGGTGGACTTGCCGACGACCACGCAGGGCCGCTCCAGCAGCGGCGCCAGCGAGTTGATCGCGTCGTCCACGTAGGTGAGGTCGGCCGCGTACTCCCCGGCCTTCTGCGGGGTCCCGACGCACAGGAAGTGGACGTCGCCGAACTCCGCGGCCTCCTTGTAGGAGGACGTGAACCGCAGCCGGCCGCTCTCCAGCCCCCGGCGCAGCACGGGTTCCAGGCCCGGCTCGAAGAACGGCAGGTCGCCGGCCGCGAGCCGGGCGATCCGCTCCTCGTCCACGTCGAGGCCGAGGACCTCGAAACCCAGGTCGGCCATGCAGGCCGCGTGGGTGGCGCCGAGGTACCCCGTTCCGATGACCGTCAGCCGGTAGGACAAGGCCGGCTCCTCTCGCTTCGCTGTCGCCGACTAGCGGCCTCTTCCCGAACGTGCCCGCGGCGGGCCCTTCCCGTGCACCGGCCGCGGAGTGTACTGGCCGGTAGCATTTCGGCCATGGATGCTGACTTTCCCACGTACGCGCCGTCCGAGGAGCACGAGATGCTGCGGCGGACGGTCCGTGAGCTGGCCGATGCCAAGATCGCTCCCTTCGCGGCGGAGGTGGACGAGGAGTCGCGTTTCCCGCAGGAGGCGCTGGACGCCCTGACGGGCAATGACCTGCACGCGGTGCACGTGCCCGAATCGTACGGCGGCGCGGGAGCCGATGCGCTCGCCACGGTGATCGTGATCGAGGAGGTCGCCCGCGCGTGCGCGTCGTCCTCGCTGATCCCGGCCGTGAACAAGCTGGGCACGGTGCCGGTGCTGCTGGCGGGTTCGGAGGACCTCAAGCGCCGCTACCTGCCCGCGGTGGCGCGCGGCGAGGCGATGTTCTCCTACGCCCTGTCGGAGGCCGACGCCGGCTCCGACGCCGCCGGGATGAAGACCCGCGCGGTGCGCGACGGCGACGAGTGGGTGCTGAACGGCACCAAGATGTGGATCACCAATGCGGGGGTGTCGGAGTACTACACGGTGATGGCGGTCACCGACCCGTCCGCCGGCGCCCGCGGAATCTCGGCGTTCGTGGTGGAGAAGTCGGATGCGGGCGTTTCGTTCGGCCCCAAGGAACGCAAGCTGGGCATCAAGGGCTCCCCGACCCGCCAGGTCATCCTGGAGGACGTGCGCATCCCGGCCGACCGGATCATCGGCGCCGAGGGCACGGGCTTCAAGACGGCGCTGGCGACGCTGGACCACACCCGCATCACCATCGCCGCCCAGGCCCTGGGCATCGCGCAGGGCGCGCTGGACTTCGCGGTCGGGTACGTCAAGGACCGCCGCCAGTTCGGCAAGCCGGTCGCCGATTTCCAGGGTGTGCAGTTCATGCTGGCGGACATGGCGATGCGGCTGGAAGGCGCCCGCCAGCTCACCTACCACGCCGCGATCAAGTCCGAACGCGCCATGCAGGGCGAGCAGATCCCCGACCTGACCCTCGTCTCCTCCGCCTGCAAGGCACTGGCCTCGGACGTGGCGATGGACGTCACCACCGACGCCGTCCAGCTCCTCGGCGGCTACGGCTACACCCGCGAGTTCCCGGTGGAGCGGATGATGCGCGACGCCAAGATCACCCAGATCTACGAGGGGACCAACCAGATCCAGCGCATGGTCATCGCCCGCCAACTCCTCAAGTAACCCACCTCTCAGCGCCGGGCGTCCCCCGCACTCAAAGGTCGTGCCGCCCCGCCTTGATGGCACCGAAGACGGTCCTGGCGGTCTCCGCGCCGATCACGAGGCGCGGACCGTCGGGATCCTTGGAGTCGCGAAAGCCGATCGCGGGGGTGAGGTCCGCAACCTCGACGCAGGCACCACCTTGGCCGCTGCTACGGCTGCTCTTGCGCCATTGGGCAGGTGAACGGTCTGTGGTGCTCACGTGTAGCCCTCCTGGTACTGCTGGATCAGCTTGAGAGACTCGCCAGTCCTGAGAGATTCTCCCATGATCAGGTCGAAACGTACCCGGTACTCAGCGACGGTCGTTCCGTCTTCGATCAGTTGGCTGATCTCGGGCCCTTCATGGTAGGCGACGTCCACGCCTCCGGAAAGGCTGAGAACGAAAAAGGAACCGTCCAGTCCGGCGTAGGTCACGGACGAGAAGGGCAGCATTCGGATTTCGATTCGGGGGTTCGTTGTCGCTACCTCGATCAGCGTGGCCAGCTGCTCGTACATTACTTCTGGGCCACCGACGGGGCGACGGAGCACGGCCTCGTCGAGTACGAACCACATGCGGGGGGCGTTGTCGCGTGTCAGGAGTTCCTGTCGTCCGATACGTATGGAGACGCGCTCTTCCAGGGCGTCGAACGGAAGGCCCGAACTCATGACCGCGCGAGCGTATGCGGGTGTCTGGAGCAGGCCGGGCATCACCTGAGCCTCGAAGGCGCGCATCGCGACGGCTTCGGCTTCGATCTCCGCGTATCTGGAGAATCCGGGCGGTGCGGCCAGATGCTTGCCCTCACGCTTGATTTCCCGCCACATGTGCCAGAACAGGCGTGCTGACGTCTTGAAGTACACGTCCAGGTCGTCGGCCGTCGCTTCTGACGTCGGCTTCTGGGCGGTCTCCAGTTTCTCGATCCAGCCGGGTTGGCATCCAAGGGCCTGCGCGAGCTGAGGACGCGATAGGCCGTCTGCTTCCCGGTGCGCGCGTAGCACCGCGCCGAATGTGCGTAGCAGGGGGTCGCGGGTGTAGCCGTCTTGGTTTCTCGACATGGGGGGTCCTCAATCTGGATTGGGGTGCCTTCCGGGGCGTGTCGGGGTCGTGGCACAGAGTAATCCAGCGTGTGACCGTGGTCACCGAAATTCGCCCATGCACGCGCGAGTGCAGGCGGACGAAGGGCTCGTCGTTGTCCGGTCGATTCGAAGGGGCGGAAATCCATGGCAAATGTCCCCTTTGGGGTGGCGGTCATCGTTGTGTCGCTGCGGCGGGATTTTCGTGATTACTACCTCTTCTACGGCGTGGTGACGCGGGAGTTCATTGCGCTTGATCGGCGTTCGGTGCCCTGGTGTGAGGTGGCCGCCCATCGGGACCCGAATGCACTTGCGGCGGTGCTGCGCGTCCGTCCCCGCTCTACCGGCCGATGATCTTGGCCTCAACCCCCGATATGACCTCAACCCCCGATATGAACAGGAGAGGAACAGATGTCCGTGTCCTCTGTCGTTACGGCAGGAACCCGGCCGCCGACGAGTGCCGGCCCCGCTCGTGTGGAGTGGCTCGGTGTGGCCGCGCTGCCGTCCGCCGTGCCCGTCGCCCGCTACTTCACCCGCGCGCTGCTGGGATCCTGGGACGCGTGGGAGGCGCACGGCTGGGAGTGTCAGCAGGTCATCTCAGAACTGGTCAGCAACGCGCTCGACGCGACCGCGTCCGATCCCGACCTCGCCACCCGAGCCATCGCGATGATCCTGCTCCGGTTCCAGCTCTCCGCAGAGCATCTGATCATCGAAGTGCGCGACGACAGCCCCGCGTCCCCGCAAGTCGGCCGCGCGGCCCTGCTGGACGAAGGCGGACGCGGGCTCCTGCTGGCCGCTACCCTCGCGTCCAGCTGGGGGACGTACGCGCTCACGGACGGCAAGGTCGTCTGGGCTGCGTGGGAACTCGCCCCGGAGACGCCGTGATGCCGGGGCGATTCCGCCTCTTCGGGCGCTCCCGGTCGAAGCCGCCCGGCGTGGACGCTGCTCTGGCGCAGTTCCGCGACAAGCTGGTGCGTGAGGCGCGGTACTGGGGGCAGGTCGCCGACGAGGAGGACGCGGACCCCCTACGACGAGCCTGCATGGCCGTCCGGTCACATGTCTTCGCCCAGGCCGCCGCCCATGCCGAGGACGTCTTGACCAGGAGCGCTGCAGGGTCGCCTCCGCCCCGGATTCCACGCTAAGGAAGATCATCTTCCACAGTGCCAGGGAAAAAGAGGGCGTCGGTGAATCTGTGGACCTCGGCGGCCAGGTTAGGGAGCGGGCCGGTGACGTGCTGGACGACGAGCTCCGCTATGCCGCCGAGGTAGGCCATGATGATCATGTCGTCCGGTCTGCGGCCGAGCACCGCCGCCACGAGCGCGGCGAGTTTGCGGAGCGCCTGGTTGCGGCGGGCGAGGATCGTCGGCCCGCCGCCCATCGCGTCGATCGCGAGCATCCGGGTCAGATGCGGCTCCGCGTCCAGCAAACCGAGCGCCGCCGTCAGGGTCTCGTGCAGTCGCTCGCGCGGATCGCCGGCGCCGACGTCCACCCGGTCGATGAGGTGGTCCAGGTCGTCGTAGACGGCGAGGAACGCACTCTCCTTGTCGTCGAACAACTCGTAGAACGTCTTGGTCGAGACCTGGGCGCGGCGGATGATGTCACCGATCGTGACCTTTCCATATCCCTTGTCCACCACGGCCTCGGCTGCGGCACGCAGGACGCGGGCGCGCTGGACCGATCGGACCTGTTCGCGGCCGAGGGCATGCCGATGCCGGGGAAGCGGAGAGTAAGTGGGCACTTGCGGCTCCATGTCCACCAGTCTATCTTGAGAAAAGATATATTTTCTCTAAGGGGCTGATGCCATGACCTCGGGTCTCGACGACGCTTCGGCGCAGACGTCGCTCTACCTCGGCCCGGAATCGCTCCTTTGGCGCTACGCCGGGGACAGGCGTTACGGACTGGCCATCCCGAGGGCGGCGGCGCTGCAGATGCTGCATCCCGCGATCGCGGCTGCAGCCGAGCAGCATTCCCGCTTTCCGGGTCCGTTGTGGGCACAGCAGGCCCGAATCGTGCGGCAGACAATCGGAGTCGTCTACCAGGACGCCGAGGCCGGGGCGAGAGTCCGCCGGCTGCACGAGGAGATCAGGGGGCACGACGGCCAAGGCAGGCGCTACCACTCACTCAGCCCGGACGTCTTCTTCTGGGAACACGCCACGTTCGTTGACGCCCTGATGACGGCGGTCGACCTCTTCGACAGGCCCCTCTCCGGTGAAGAGCGCGAACGCCTCTACCAGGAAACCTGTATCTGGTACCGGAGATACGGGCTCAGCGACCGCGTCGTTCCGCCCGACTACGGCTCGTTCGTCGACTACTTCGACGCTGTCTGCAAGCAGGTCCTCGAACTGAACTCCGTCTTCGACGCCTACTCCGAGCAGATCCTGCGGCCGGACGCCTGGCTGCCGCGGCTGCTGCCTGCGGGCCTGGTGCCGGTCCTGCTGCCGCAGCCCGTCCGGCAACTGGCGGGCTTGGCGGTCTCATCCGCCGACGAGCGCAAGTTCGGCCGCTTCGCCCGCACCGTACGGCTGAGCTGGCCGGTCCTTCCCTCAAGCCTGCGCTACTTCCCCGTCGCAAGGAAGGCATTCGACCAGCAGGGACCCCCGCATGCCCGCTGAGCCGATCGACGTCGGTGATGGCGATGGCGTCCACGAGGCGATCCAGGTCGCCCGAACGATGGCAAACGATGAGATCCGGGAGGCCGCAGTGAGAGCCGCCCGAAGCCACCCGGCACGGACGCTGCTCCGGCCGCGCAGTTGTTGAGTCAGCGACCGCGCCAGGTCGGGGCCCGTGCTGGCCATCCCGACGATCAGGGCCAGCAGCACCACGCCGATCAGGCGCAGGGCGGTCGCGGTCCCGATGGCCGGCGCACCGAGGTAGAGGCCGTGGTCGCCGATCGTGTTCCGTGATCCTGCGCCGCATCGGGTGGTCGGTGCCCCTGCTCGCCGGAGCAATCGGCACGCCGAGCGCGTCGCCCTGGTGAAGGGTGCGTGTCGGCCCCTGGGAGTACGGTCGCCGCATGAACTCTGGAATCGCGGACAAACTGCACCGATTCCGGGAGACGGCGCGCGCGTGCGATATCCCGTCCGCCGACGTGGAACGGTGGCTGGGAACCGCGCGACCGTGCGCAGTGCTGTCGCCGGAACTGGAGGGGCAGGTCGTGGGCCGCTTCGGGGGTCCGCTGATGCTCCCCGTCGACGCCCCCGACCCTGTGTGGGGGCTCCACCTCATCGCGTCCCTCGACCTCGCGGCGCTGCCCGAGGACGCGACGAATCTCCCGCTGCCGCCTGACGGACGGCTTCTGCTGTTCGCCAATCCGTCATCGGTTAACGCCACCACGAAGGGCCTCTGCGTGGGCGAAGCGGTGTACATCCCGGTCGGCACACCCGTCGAGGAACGCCATGTAGATCACGGTTACGAGCCGGACGACGAATTGTTCGGCTTCGACGCCAAGATGGAGCAGGAAGGAGAATTGCGCCTGAGATACGACCTCTCCCTGCCCGACCATGACTCTATCATCGATACCGCCGAGCACCCCTATTCCGGTGAGTTGCGCGAGGTGTCATGGAGGATGCGCATCGCGGGCCAAGACCGTCCTTCGGGGAGCACGTTGCAGATCGACGGATACGCCCGTGACGATTATGGCCAACTCGACCCCGTCACGTCGTCCGCGTGGTGGGCGCCGAAAGCGGAGTGGTGGGGAAGAAAGTGGAAGCGGTCGGTCCCCGAGGACTGGGTACTTCTCGCCGCATGGCACTCCGGCGTCTACAACCTGGAGAACGCGCACGTCCACTGGGCGATCAGGAAGCAGGACCTGGCGGCCCGGCGCTTCGACCAAGCGTTCACCACTATGTTCTACGTCCCCTGACCAGGCTATTCGGACGATTTCGCCTTTGCGCTCTTGAGTGAAATGCCCTCGATCTCGGCCAACTGCTTTCCTTTCCAGTTCCCCGATTCTAGTACGGCAGTCCGAGAGCGTGATCTGAGCTGGTAGCAGCTGGCCTGTAAGGGCAATTGGAAGGGGTCTACCTGGGGAGGGCCGCTGATGGTGGCGTCTGTGGATCAACTGAATGGAATTTAGAGCGTGATGGACGACATAGTTGGACGATGTGAAGTTCTGCTTGCGAAGGTTATGCAAGGAGATGTGGCCGCGCGCAGGCAGATGGCCGAGGTTTTTCCGGAGCTGCAGGATCTGGCGGACTCTGGCCGGGCGGACGCCCAGGCTCTGGTGGGAGGGCTGGCGCTCGAGTACATCGATGACGTCGACGCCGCCCTCCGGTATTTTCGCATGGCCGCGGCAGCCGATCATCCAGCCGGTCAGCGTGGGCTCGGTCATATGCTGGCCCATGGCATCGGTACACGTCAGAACATTCCCGAAGCCACAGAGTTGTTTGAAGCGGCCGCCAAGTCCGGCGATGCGATCGCGGCATTCAACTTGGGCGGGCTGCTCCTGAAAGGAACTGGCGTCCCACCCGAAGAAGGGCGAGCGGTTGAGTTGCTGCAGAATGCTCTGGCCGGTGGAGTTCCGGAGGCCGCCATCCTTCTTGCGGACTGGCATGCCGATCGGGGCGAATATGCGGAAGCAAGGAATTTTTATGTGGATGCGGCTAACGCCGGCTCAACGAAAGCGATGCTGACCCTCGGCAAGTGGTTCGCAGATGGCGTCGGCGGGGGCGTCGATAAGGTCGAAGCCGTCAGGTGGCTTCTTAAGCCGATCGATGTTGGCGATGGTGATGGCGTCCACGAGGCGATTCAGGTCGCCCGGACGATGGTGGACGGTGAGATTCGGGAGGCCGCGGTGCGAGCCGGTCGCCCAGGCGATGCGGACGCTCTCATCAGCGTTGTCCGGAAGCCTGCTTGACGCCGGATCCGGATCGCGCCGGGCGCCAGGGTGCTGCGGTTGGTGGGGGTGTGGGAGCACCTCCCGGCCGGGGTCGGTAGAGCCCGCGGTCGGTCGGCCGTCGGGGTGGACCCCGCCGGGAGGGTGCTCACCTGCATTGCTGTCAGTCGTGGGAGATGGCGAGCATTAGATCGCCGTCCCCGGCGATGTACGGGCGGAGCGTGATGCCGTTGATGAACGCGACGCTGTCGGCATTGCGCGCGTCCAGCGTGGTCACGGCCTTGCCCGTCCTGGTGCGGACCACGAACGTCACCCGGGTGTCGTTGACATCGATCTTGAGCAGCCGGACGCCGTGCTCGCCGGCGAGCGGGATCTCCATGCCGTCCCTGATCTCGATCTCGCAGTCCGCGGTGCGGCAGTCCGCCGGCGAGTCGGCCTTCGCACCGACCGCCGGCCGCGGCGACGCGGCCTGCTGGACGTCCGCGACGGAGGTCGGGAACGGCGCGACGGACGGTGCGCCCGGGACCGTGGGCGGGACCGGCGGCGGCGGTGCGGCGAGCGAGGCGCCCGCGCCGGTGGCGCCGCCCGCGACGGCCAGCGTGACGGCCGCGGTGAGCAGGGTGAGCTTCCTTCTCGACATCCTGTGAACTCCTGGTGAGTGACTACTCTCGGTCACATATCAGTTACCCATAGTGCGACGATCATGAACGCGGAGTCACCCGGGCGGCCGCTCGTCCACGATCATGGTCTGCAGCGCGCGGCCGAACCCGCCGCCGGCGTCGGCGAGCGTCGCCTCGCACAGGGCGCTGCCGCCGGGGCTGAGGTCCACGGACGCGGCCATGCACAGCCACTCGCCGGCCGGGTCGCGGTGCAGCGCGACGGTCATGTCCGTGTTGATGATCAGCCATTTCGCGTGGTCGAGCTGGCTGCCGATGCCGGACGCGCTGTCGGCGAGCGTCAGCGCCCGCACCAGCGGCGTGTCGGCCTCGCCGGCGACCAGCGGGATTCGGGAGCGTGCCCAGGTCGTGCCGGGGCCGGGCCTTCCGAAGGTGCCGCTGACGATCCGCCACTCCATCGCGGACAGGTAGCCCTCGGTGTGGACGCCGGGCCATTGCGGGAACGGCTCGGTCGTCGCGGGGAGGGCCGGCGGCGGGGGTGCGTAATCGACCGGCTCCAGGTGCGCGGGCGCCTCCATGATCCGCCAGGCGGTGGCGCGGACGACGGGACGGCCCTCATGGGTCAGCTCCGCCTCCAGGTGGGCGACCCGCCTGCCGGGGCGGACGACGCGGACGGCGATCTCCAGTTCGGCCACCGGCACCGGGCCGAGCAGCTCGATCGTGACCCGCGCGATCCGGCCGCCGGGGACGGGCTCATGCCGCTCGAAGGCCCGTCCGAGCAGGGCGGCCACCGGGCCGCCGTGCTGGAACCCCGGCGACCAGGGGCCGGCCGTGGCGGGGGTGCTGGCGAACCGGCCGGCGCCGAGCGGCTGGTAGAACGCCTCCGCGGGCGCGTCCTCGGACATGCTGCGGCTCCCTCCGGAGAACTCCCGATTAGAACGATATTCTAGACACCGTTCCGGGTGCGGTCAGCCGCAGAGCTTCTGGGTGGCGGTCTCGGCCCGGGAGGACGGCGACGGGCTCGGCGAAACGCCCGCGACCTCGACCTTCTTGACGCCGTCCCAGTCCGCTCCGACCATGACCTGCACCTCCGACCCGAGCGCGCCGACCTTCTTCAGCTTGGCGTCCGGGATCGCGGCGGCCAGGGTCTTGGCCGAGTCCGCGCGGTCCGGGCCGTACCGGATCTGCGTCCGCTGCAGGCCGCGCCGCGCCACGCCCGGCTGGACCGTGACCTCGAAGCCCAGCCCCTCCAACTGCGAGCCCGCCTTGGTCGCGAGCCCCGGCGTGCCGATCGCGTTGAGGACCCGGACGGAGATGTTCTCCGGCGGCACCGTCGGCGCGTTCGTCGGCCTGGACGGCGTGGCGGTGGGCGACTTCGACGGCTCCGCCAGCGGCTGGTCCCGCCGGATCTTGGCGAACAGGTCGCGGGCCTCGCCCTGCTCCCACAGCACGGTGGACTGCGGCTCCTGCGCGTTCCACAGGACGGTCTCGTAGTCGGGGTTGGACAGCGGGACCTTCGCGAACGTGAGGTCGTCGGTCGACAGGTCCTTCATCTGGTCGGCGAGCTCCGGCAGGTTGTCGGCCAGATCCTCGTCGACGCGCAGCGACTTCAGCGCGGCGTTCAGGAACTTCGTCGACTTCACCGGGTCGCCGAGCGTCTTCGTCGACAGGGCCTGCTTCAGCATCGCCGCCATGAACTGCTGCTGCCGGTCGATGCGCCCGAGGTCGCTGCCGCCCGTCAGCGTGTAGCGGGCGCGGGCGAACGCCAGGGCCTGCATCCCGTCCACGTGCGACGTGCCCGCCGGGAGCTTCAACCCGCTCTTGACGTCGTCGACCGGCTCCTCGGTGCACACGTCGACGCCGCCGAGCGCGTCCACCATCTTCACGAACCCGTAGAAGTTCACCTCGACGTAGTGGTCGATCGACAGGCCCGTCGCCCGCTTGACCGTGCTGACCGTGAGGTCGGGCCCGCCGAACTGGTACGCCCACGTCAGCTTGCCCGGACGAGACGGGACCCTGGCCCCCTTCGCGCCCTCCGAGCCGTTCGACTCGTGCGCCGGGATCGTCACGTACGAGTCGCGCGGCAGGTTCACGACCGACACGCGGTCGCGGTCGCGCGACACGTGCACCAGCAGCATCGTGTCCGACCGCTCGCCCTCGTGGTGGCCGAGCCGGGCCGCCTTCTGCTGCGCCTTCGTCAGCCCGTCGCGGCGGTCGACCCCCGCCACCAGGATCGTCATCGCGCCCTTCGGGCCGTCGCCGCGGCCGAGCCCGCCCACCGACACCTTGTCGATCATGCCGGTCACGTAGTTCTGGAACGCCCACGCGCCGCCCGAGGTGAGCAGCACGAACGCCGACATCGTCGCGGTCACCATCAGGAACCGCTTCTGCCGCCGCGCGCTCATCGCGGCCCGCGGGCTCAGCCCCCGGCCGGGCCGGCGCGGCCCGCGCGGACTCTCCACCGCCACCCGCGGCGCCGGCATCCCGTCGATGGTCACGCCCTCGATGTCGCCGTCGGCTCCGTCGCCGGCCGCCGCGTGCGACCCGGGCCGGGGCCGGAAGTAGCGCTCCAGCGGATCGGCCTCCGGCCCGCCGGTGTCACCGCGACCTGAGTCGTGCCCGTCTGCCATGCCGGTCGCCGCCTCCCGAAGACGTCGTTCTGACGCGAGTCCACACCACTCTAAAGTGGGGGACACCGTCCGTTCGCTACCTGGACCTCGTGTCCTTGGAGTAACGTGGCGCCGTCTCGGCGAGACCCGTGCGGCCCGCACGATCAACCGGGCGGCGCGGCCGCGTCAGACGAGCGAGCAGAGAGGAATGGGCGCCTCACCGGTCACCGGCCCGGGGCGTCCGCGAGCCCCGTATGGAATCGTCTCCCCATGTCCAGCGCGCCATGAACCAGGAAACCCAGTACGCCGTGAAGCCCCGCTCCAACTCCGGTGAACGCACCTGGCCCGCCGTGTCGGTGGTCATGCCGGTCCTCAACGAGCAGCGCCATCTGACCGAGGCCGTCCGCGGCATCCTCACCCAGGACTACCCCGGCGAGCTCGAACTCGTGCTCGCCGTCGGGCCGTGCCGCGACCGCACCGAGGAGATCGCCCGCAAGCTGGCCGCCGAGGACCCGCGGGTCCTGGTCGTGGCGAACCCGACCGGGCGCACCCCGCAGGGCCTCAACATCGCGATCAAGGCGTCCCAGTACTCGATCATCGTCCGGGTGGACGGCCACTCGCTGCTGCCCGCCGACTACGTCCGGGCCGCCGTCGAGACGATGGAGGAGACCGGGGCCGACAACGTCGGCGGGATCATGGCGGCCGAGGGCGTCACCCCGTTCGAGAAGGCCGTGGCCCGCGCGATGACGTCCAAGCTCGGCGTCGGCAACGCCCGCTTCCACACCGGCGGCGAGGCGGGCGACGTCGAGACCGTCTACCTCGGGACGTTCCGCCGCAGCGCGCTCGACCGCGTCGGCGGCTACGACGAGACGTTCGTCCGCGCCCAGGACTGGGAGATGAACCACCGCATCCGGGAGACCGGCGGCCGGATCTACTTCACCCCGCGGATGCGGGTCACCTACCGCCCGCGCCCGAACCTGCGCGCGCTCGCCAAGCAGTACTTCCACACCGGCCGCTGGCGGCGCGTCGTCGGCCGCGAGCACCAGGGCACCCTCAGCCTGCGCTACCTCGCGCCGCCGCTCGCGGTCGTCGCGATGACGGCGGGCGCGGTGGCGGGGCTGTTCGGGTTCTGGCCGGGCTGGCTGCTGCCCGGCGGCTACGCCGCCGCGATCATCGCCGGCGCCGCCGTGGAGGGGCGCGGGCTGCCCCTGTCGGCCTGGGTGCGGCTGCCGCTCGTCTACGCCACCATGCACCTGACCTGGGGCGTCGGCTTCCTCACCAGCCCGCCGCGGCTGGGCCAGCCCACCCCGGTCAAACCGGGTGAGCCCGTTCACTAGCCGGCGGACCCCGAAACCACCTGGCGTTTCCCGGCGTCTGACGATGTGTCAGGGTTAGGTCGGGCGGATTACCGTCCGACCGGTTTGGAGGGGTGGGAATGTCCAACGGAGCACGGCACGGCCTGGGCGTGCTGGTCGGCCTGGTCGTGACGCCGATCATCGCCCTCTGCATGATGTACGGCGTGGACCGGCTCGGCCGGACCATGCGGGTGTACCTCTTCAGCGGCAACGACAAGTACCTCGGTGCCGCCGTCCTGCTCGTCGCCGCGCTCCTGCTGGGCCTGGTGGTCGGTTCGCGGGTGTCGCCGCTCGCCTCGCTCATCCCCGGCGCCGGCTACACGGCCATCGGCCTCGTCTGGCTCCTGGCACCGCGCTGGGCGTTCGAGCACGCCGGACGGGACATCCTCCCCCGGGAGATGTGGGGCGGCTACGCGACGCTCGCCCCCCTCGGCATCTTCTTGCTGATCGGCGTGGTGCTGCTGGTGGCGTCCCTGGCGCCGTCCCGCTGGAAGGCCGCCCGCCCGGCGGCGGGCTACGGTGCGCCGCCCGCGCCGATGGGGCCGCCCATGCACGGCGCCCCGGCGCACATGGGGCCGCCTCCCGCCCCGCAGTACGGCCAGCCGCAGTGGCAGGGCGCCCCGCAGTACGGCCAGCCGCCCGCCCAGCCGGGTCCGGGCAACCCGCCGCCGCTGCCGTCCGCACCGCCCGCCGCACCTTCCACGCCGCCCGCGCCGCCCGCCGACGACAAGCCCGCCTCGGCGCCGCAGAGCGGCTCGGACCGGAACGACCCGGACGACGACGAGCCGGGCGAGTGGACGAAGGTGTACGGCGGCGGCAACCGCTGACGGTCGAACCGACGGTCAGAGGGCGGCCAGCACGCCCGGGACGTCGTTGACGACCATCGCGTCGAAGCCCGCCGCCGCGTAGACCGGGGCCGCCTCCGCGGTGGGGCACCAGACGACCGTCTCCAGGCCCGCCTTGTGCGCGACGTCCACGCAGTGCTCCAGCGGGCGCAGCCGCGTGTCGGGATGGTCGAGCCCGCACGAGCCGGTGTGCACGGCGACCGCGTCGAAGCCGAGGCCCGCCGCCGCCGGGACGGCCTGCCACAGCGGGAACCGCAGCCACGTCAGCAGGCCCAGCGGCACGCCGGGCAGCTCGCCGCGCAGATACGTCAGCAGGGCCGGGTCGAACGAGGTGACGAGGAGCCTGCGGCGCTTCGCCTCGCGCTTCAGCAGCGGGACGAGCAGCGCGCCGGTGCGGCGGGACGGGGCGTCCACCGCGTCCTCCAGGACGGTCTTCACGTCCACGTCCACCGCGATCTCCGGCGGCAGCGCGGCGAAGATCTCCGCGAGCCGCGGCAGGCCGCAGGCCGCCGCCGCCAGGTCGACCACGTAGTCGCCCTCGGCGGTGGTCGGGTCGTGCCGCAGGACGAGGTCGTCGTCGGCGGTGCGCGTCACGTCGATCTCGACCCACGACGCGCCCGCGTCCACCGCCGCGAGCAGGGAGTCCAGGGTGTTCTCGGCGACGGGGGCGCCGTATCCGGGCGGTGTCGGGTCGCCCGAGCCGTAGCCGCGGTGCCCGATGATCGCGGGGGCCGCCTCGAAGATCATCGGTGCGCCTCGCCCGCGAGGTGCTCGGCGATGACGACGTCCAGCGGCTGGGTCACCTTGAGGTTGCGCTCGCTGCCCGCGACCACCCGGATCGGGACGTCGGGCAGGTAGCGGTGGACGATCCCGCAGTCGTCGGTGGCGCGCAGCTCCGGATCGGCCCGCGCCAGCTCGTACGCCTTGCGGATCGTGCCGAGCCGGAAGCCCTGCGGTGTCTGGAACCGGGTCATCGTCTCGCGGGGCGGCATGGACACGACGACGCCGTCCTCGACCACGACCATCGTGTCGGACGCGGGCACCCCGACCGCGACGGCCTCGCAGCCGTCCAGCGCGTCCAGGACACGGCCGATGACCCCGTGGTCGACGAACGGGCGCGCCGCGTCGTGGAACAGCACCCGGACGTCGTCGGGCCGGTCCGCCAGCGCGGCCAGCGCGGCGGCCGTGGAGGCGGTGCGCGTCTCGCCGCCCTCGATCACGGCGGACGTCCTGCGGAACGGCGCGGCGATCGCGGCGGCCTCGCGCAGATGGCCCGGCGCCATGACGACGACGACCTCGGCGATGCCGGGATGGGTGTCGAACGCGTCGATCGCGTGCGCCAGCACCGGCCGCCCGCCGACCTCGATGAGCTGCTTGGGGCGCCCGGCCCCCAGGCGCCGGCCGACCCCGCCCGCGAGCACCACCGCCACCGCTGTCATCTCACCCCTCGGTTTCCCGCGACACTCGGCCACCGGGCGGCTACGCTGTGCAACCGCACCGCGCTGTTCCCGACCGGCCGGAGGCCCCGATGGACGAGTCCCGCCGTGCCCGGCCGGCCACGCTCAACGTACCGGACGCGCCCGCGACCGGCCGCCCGGAACGGGCCGCCGCCGGAGCCGCGGACGGCTCGTACCGCCCATATCGCGTGGGATCGAGTATGGTTGCTTCGCCGCGCTGGGGTTCGCGCAGGCGGGTTCGGCGCCGCTCGTCAACGTGCCGATCGCGGTCCTCGCGCTCCGCCGCCGCGGCATCGTGCACCGCACCCGCAAAGGGCGACGCACGCGGCAGCGGATGCCGCGCGCGGGGCCCGGCCGGGAAGGGCCGGACGTCGTTCGCGGCCGTCGCGGGCCGATCCGGCCCGCTCCCGTTCGCGTACCCCGCACCGGTCGCCTACTTTGGCGTTTCCGTCCGGTGCCGCGGGCACCCCGCGTGGCGGAGCGGCCGCGGCAGCGGCGTGAAGGTCGACCTGAAGGAAGAGGAAGCATGATCGGCATGGTGCTGGCGGCAGGGGCGGGCCGGAGGCTGCGGCCCTACACCGACACGCTCCCCAAGGCCCTCGTCCCGGTGGACGGTGAGACCACCATCCTGGACATCGCCCTGGGCAACCTCGCCGAGGTCGGCCTGACCGACGTGGTGATCGTCGTCGGCTATCAGGCGGGCGCGGTCGAGGACCGCAAGGCCGCCCTCGAAGAGCGGTACGGCGTGCGGATCACGCTCGTGCACAACGACAAGGCCGAGGAGTGGAACAACGCCTACTCCATGTGGCTGGCTCGCGAGCACTTCTCCAAGGGCGTCCTCATGGTCAACGGCGACACGGTGCATCCCGTGAGCGTCGAGAAGACGCTACTGGCCAACCGCGGACCGGACATCCTCCTGGCGGTGGACGATGTGAAAACGCTCGCCGACGAGGAGATGAAGGTCATCCTCGACGGCGAGGGCCGCCTGAAGACCATCACCAAGCTGATGGACCCGGCCACCGCGAACGGCGAGTACATCGGCGCCACCCTGATCGAGCCCGCCGCCGCGGAGCCGCTCGCCGACGCCCTCAAGGCCGTCTGGGAGCGCGACCCCGACCTCTACTACGAGGACGGCTACCAGGAGCACGTGCACCGGGGCGGGCGCATCGGCGTCGCGCCGATCGGCGACGTCGCCTGGGTGGAGGTCGACAACCACGACGACCTGGAGAAGGCCCGGCGGATCGCCAAGGGCTACTAGCCCCTCCCGCGACGCCCCCCGACCACCGACTGCGCGGACGACGAGGACGCTCATGCCCCTGCTGACGCGGATGCTGAACGCGCCGCTCTCCATCGACGTGCGGCGCGGCGCGATCGCCGCCCTCGGCGAGCTCCTCGCCGACCGGCGCATCGCCACCGAGGGCCGGGTGGCGATCGCCGTCGGCCCGGGCCAGGGCGACCAGATCGCCGAGCACGTCCGGCCGTCCCTGGCGGCCTGCGAGGTGTACCACGTGGCCGGCGGCACCGTGGACGCGGCCGTCGACCTGGCCGGCAAGCTGCGCGCCGGGTCCTACGAGGCCGTCGTCGGCATCGGCGGCGGCCGGACGATCGACGCCACCAAGTACGCGGCGACGCTGTCGGGCATCCCGATGGTGTCGGTCGCCACGAACCTGTCCCACGACGGCATCTGCTCGCCGGTCGCGTCGCTCACGCACGACAACGGCAAGGGCTCGTTCGGCGTCGTGATGCCGCTGGCGATGATCGTCGACCTCGACTACGTGCGGGCCGCGCCCGAGCGGCTCGTCCGCGCCGGCGTCGGCGACGTGCTCAGCAACTTCTCCGCCGTGGAGGACTGGCTCCTCGCCGCCGAGCAGTGCGGCGAGCGCGTCGACCGGATGGCGCTCACCGTGGCGCGCACCGCCGCCGAGGCGCTGCTGCACCAGCCCGAGTCGATCGAGTCGGACCGGTTCCTCACCGTCCTCGCCGAGAGCCTCGTCCTGTCGGGGATGTCGATGGCGTTCGCGGGCGACTCCCGGCCCGCCAGCGGCGGCGACCACGAGATCCTGCACGCCATCGACCACCTCTACCCCGACACCGCCAACCACGGCGAGCTGGCGGGGCTCGGCACCGCGTTCTGCTTCCACCTGCGGGCCACCCGCCTCGGCGACGGCGCGGAACGCCTCGCGGAGATCCTCACCTGCCTGGAGCGGCACGGCCTGCCCCGGCTGCCCGGGGACGTCGGGCTGTCGGCCGAGCAGTTCGCCGAGGCCGTCCAGTACGCGCCGCAGACCCGCCCCGGCCGCTACACGATCCTGGAATACCTCGACCTCGACAAGGACGAGACCCTCAAGGCGGTGGAACAGTATGTCCAGGCCCATGGAGGCTGAGCTCCCCGGACGGGACCACCCCCCGGGGAGCGGAGACGACGAGCCGAGACCGCACCGCAAAGGCGCCGCCGTCGCCGACGTCCGCCGGTACGGGCAGCCGCCCGGCCTGAAGGACCGCCGCAACGAGGAGCACTGGGCCGGCCGCCTCTACATGCGCGACCTGTCCCCGTACGTCGCCTGGCTCGCGCTGCGCCTCGGGTTCAGCCCCAACCAGCTCACCTACCTGATGATGGCGAGCGGCGTCCTCGCCGGCGTCGTGGTGTCGCTGCCGGTGTCCGGCACCCTGTGGACGGCGCTCGGCGGCGCCGTGCTCATCCAGGTGTACCTCCTGCTCGACTGCGTGGACGGCGAGGTCGCCCGCTACCTGCGGCAGACCTCGGTCGCGGGCGTGTTCCTCGACCGCATCGGCCACTACCTGTCGGAGGTCGCGCTGCTCATCGGCCTCGGCTTCGCCGCCCAGGGCGGCTGGGAGAGCGGCGGCTGGGTCGAGCTCGGCCTCGTCGCGGCCCTCGGCGCCGCGCTGATCAAGGCGGAGACCGACAACGTCGTCGTCGCCCGCGCCAAGTCGGGCCTGCCCGCCGACCCGACCGGCGGCGACCGCGCGCTGCGCCCCCGCTCCACCGGCATCGCCCTCGCCCGGCAGGCGGCGTCCATGCTGCGCTTCCACCGCATCATCGGCGCGGTGGAGCTGTCGCTGCTGATCCTCGCGGCCGCCGTGCTCGACACCGTCATGGACAACGAGACGCCCGCCGCCGTCCGCGTCCTCATGGTCGCCGTCGCCGCGGTCGCGGTCGTGCAGACCGTGCTGCACCTGGTCAGCATCCTGGCGTCGCGGAGGCTGAAGTGACCTCCCTGGACGAGGACGCCGTGGAACCGAGAGGACACGCCCCCGCCCCCCGCGAGGACGGCGGCGTCCTCCTCAGCGTCGTCGTCCTGACCATGGGGAACCGCCCGGCGGAACTGGCCCGCGCGGTCCGCAGCGCCTTCGACCAGGAGCACGTCGCGGTCGAGGTTGTCCTCGTCGGCAACGGCGTCCCGGGCGACTGGCTGCCGGGCGACGACCCGGTCTTCGCCGACGAGCGCGTGACCCTGCTCCGCCTGCCGAGCAACGTCGGCATCCCCGCGGGACGCAACCGCGGGGTCGCGGCGTCCAGCGGCGACGTCATCCTCTTCCTGGACGACGACGGCTGGTACCGCTCCCCGCGCCTCGGCGCGTACCTGCGCGACCGCTTCACCGCCGAACCCGACCTGGGCGTCGTGTCGTTCCGCGTCCGCGACCCCGAGGGCGGCCGCGGCGAACGCCGCCACGTCCCTCGCCTGCGCGCCGGCGACCCGGAACGCTCCTCCGCCGTGACGACGTTCCTGGGCGGCGCCTGCGCCGTCCGCCGCGCCGCGTTCGACGCCGGTGGAGGTCTTCCGGAGGACTTCTTCTACGCCCACGAGGAGACCGACCTCGCCTGGCAGATCCTCAACGCCGGCTACCGCATCGTCTACGACGCGTCCGCCGTCATGTTCCACCCCGCCGTCCTGCCCACCCGGCACGACATGTTCTACCGCTACAACGCCCGCAACCGCGTCTGGCTCGCCCGCCGCAACCTGCCGTGGCCCCTGGCGATGACCTACCTCGCCGTCTGGGTCGCGATGACCGTCATACGCGAACGCAAGCCGAGCGCCCTGAAACCCTGGTTCAAGGGCTTCGCCGAAGGCTGGCGCAAACCCGCAGGCCCCCGCCGCCCCATAACCTGGCGAACCGCCTGGCGCATGACCCGAACCGGCCGTCCGCCTGTTATTTAGCAGTTCCCTTGGCGTCGGGCCCTGGGGGCCCTCCTTCGGCGGGAACTGCGGTGCGATCGCTGCATCGCTCCGGCTCGCCCTGGGGGCTCGCTGCGCGATCAGGTTCCTCGCAGGCTCGGAACCTGCCTTCGGACGCGATCGCGACGGTTCAGGTCGTCGCGGGGTGCGGTGGGGGCTGGGGGCGGC
>NZ_SMKM01000528.1 GCF_004348665.1 Actinomadura sp. GC306
GACCTCACTGACAACCCTCGGGCCGCCGCACCCCGGCCTCCGTGCCCGAACAACGCTTCCCCCGGCGAGCTAACCTGGAGGCATGTTCGGCTTTGCGAAGACCCAGATGGTCTCTCCGGAGAAGGCACTCCCCGGCAGGGACGAGCCCATCCCGGTGCCACCACGCCACGAGGTCCTCGACGCCCCCCTCGCACCCCCCTACCCGGAGGGCGCCGAGATCGCCGAGTTCGCCCTCGGCTGCTTCTGGGGCGCCGAACGCATTTTCTGGCAGACCCCCGGCGTCATCTCCACCGCCGTCGGCTACGAGGGCGGCTACACCCCGAACCCCACCTACGAAGAGGTCTGCAGCGGCCAGACGGGCCACACCGAAACCGTCCGCGTCGTCTACGACCCCACCGAGGTCTCCTACGAAGACCTCCTCCGCATCTTCTGGGAGGCCCACGACCCGACCCAGGGCATGCGCCAGGGCAACGACGTGGGCACCCAGTACCGCTCAGCCGTCTTCTATAGGACCGACCTGGAACAGAAGCAGGCCGAAGCCTCCCGCGACGCCTACCAAGAGGTCCTGACCAAGGCGGGCCACGCCCCCATCACCACCCAGATAACCAAGGCCACCGACTTCTACTACGCCGAGCACTACCACCAGCAGTACCTCCACAAAAACCCAGGAGGCTACTGCGGCATCGGCGGAACCGGAGTCTCCTGCCCAGTCGGCATAGCTCCCGCTGAGTAGCAGCCACGACCAGGGGTCTGCTACCTGAAGTAGTAACTGCGGCCATGGCTTCGGAGGAGAAGGAGTTCGGGCTGGGTGAAGGCCCGGCGGTCAAGGCGAGCGTCTCGCTGAGAGCCGGGAACATCCGTGCCGTCCGCGAGCGGGTCGGGGCCCGAGGCTTCTCCGTCTACGTCGACGCCGCCGTCGAGCGTCAGATAAAGCGGGACCTGCTCGAAGAGGCTCTGCAGGCCAACGAGGAAGCCTCGGGGCCGATCCCACAGGCGCTGCGCGACGAGGCCGCAGACCTCTTCCGTGCCGTCAAGGGTGCGCCCGAGTTGCAGGGGGGCGCCGAGTGGGCCGGGCACGAAGCAGGCTGAGCGCCGGCACGCTCGTGCTCGACTGCGAGGGACTGGTCAAGTAGTGCCGCGCCGATCAACGCGTCACCGCCCTGGTTCGCGAGGCCCAGGTCAGCGACTTCCGCGTGGTGATCAGCGCCCTCACTCCGATCGAAGCCCAGGACGTCCGGACCAAGCCGGACAGGCTCCGTTGGTACCTATCCAGGCTCCGCATCGAACCGGTCGCCGAAGAGATCAGCACAGCCGCCATCGACCTCCTTCGCGCTCACGGCGGCCACACCGTCGCCGCAGCTTAGCGTGCGCGCCAGCCTGGACAGCCGGCTGGCCGAATGTGTCTGCGAGCGGCACACGGCGGAACACCGAAACCTGATGATCCGCCTTTCTAGATGATCTAGGTGGAACGGCGGCGGAACGCTGGTCTGTAGGGCCGCTCTCGGTAGCTCGTGGGTGG
>NZ_SMKM01000529.1 GCF_004348665.1 Actinomadura sp. GC306
GCGCCGACTTGTCCAGCACGGACTCCTGCCCGCGCTCCCCGCAGGCCCCGGCGAGCCCGCCCGCCAGCACCACCGCCACCAGCGCCCGCGCCACCCGCCCCAACCTCGTCACGGCGCAACAGTAATTCGCCGGACTTGCGGGGGTAAGTCCCTAATGCCGCAACCTCGCCCCACACGTGGCTAATTCCGGCAGGCACCTCAAACCCACCCAGACGGCACTCTGCACCGCAACCCTCGCACGTCAGGCAGTGGCGGGCCACGGCCTCTTCGCGGTGCTGCCCCTGATCCCCGCCCTCTGACGGCCCCGGAGCTGACCTCAGCTCCCCCTTGACGACACCATATCGTCTTTCGATAGTATCGATAAACGATATGGCACTACCCGGGGAGCACCCCATGAAGACCACCCCATGGTGGAGAGCACTCGACCGCCACAGCCTCGAAGGGATCATCGGCCTCGCCCTCCTCGGAGTCGGCCTGAGCATCCTCGTCCCGATCCTGGGCGTGCTCGGCGTGCTCTCCCCGACCCGCGAGGTCCGGCTGAACGCCCCCGCCCAGGTGACGGCTCCGTCCGCGGACGGGATGACCCTCCAGGGCACCCACCAGGCCGAACTCACCCTCAATGACCCCGGCCTCATGGACCGCGTCCTGCTGGCCGGCCCCGAGATCATCCAGGGCATCCTGATCCTCGCGATCCTGACCCTCATCATGCAGATCACCATGACGTTCCGCGGCGAGGGCGACATCTTCGACCGCCGGAACACGCGCCACCTCTACAGGATCGCCGCCCTCCTCCTGGTGACCGCCACCCTCGTCCCGGGCCTGGACGTCGCAGCGACGAACATCCTCGTCACCGGCACTCCCCTGGCCCAGGCGGTGGAGATCAACTACGAAATATCAGGCATCGAGGCCCTCCTGTCCCTGATCGCCGCCGCATTGGCAGGCGCGTTCGGCTACGGCACCCGCCTCCGCGCCGACACCGAGGGCCTGGTCTGATGCCCCCCGAAGAACCACACCAAATACAAATACACCTGGACGAGCTACTGGCCGAAAAAGGCATGACTCTAACCGACCTGGCAGAACGAGTAGGCGTAACCCCAGTAAACCTGTCCATCCTCAAGAACAACAGAGCCAAAGCAATCCGCTTCACAACCCTGAGCGCCCTATGCAGAGAACTCGACTGCCAACCAGGCGACCTGATCACCTACAAGGAATAACCGAACACGCGGACGCCAGCCCCCTCGATAGCGTCCGACACCAACCAGCGACCAGAGCACCCAAAAAGCTCTAACCAGCAGAGACGCACAAACCTGCACCCACTAAAACACCCAACACCAGCCACCACACCAGCCCCGCGACAACCAAAACCCCCGCGATCGCGTCCGAAGGCAGGTTTCGAGCGAAGCAAGAAACCTGATCGCGCAGCGAGGCCCCCGGCCGAGTCGAAGCGATGCAGCGATCGCAGTTTTTTCGGGGGTGCGAGCGCCCCCAGGG
>NZ_SMKM01000530.1 GCF_004348665.1 Actinomadura sp. GC306
CGTCCCCGACCCCGACCCCGACTCCGTGGAGACCGCCGCGTAGGGGTCTCCGCCACCGGCGGGCGGCGCGGGCACGTGCCGGCGCCGCCCACAGCGGTTACCTGGCCGTTATCCGTTTCGGTGCGCTCTGTAGACTCTCGTTTCGGTACGCCGACCCCGATTCGAGGAGCGCCCACTCGTGGCCCTAATCGTGCAGAAGTACGGTGGCTCCTCCGTCGCCGACGCCGATGGCGTCAAGCGGGTCGCCCAGCGCATCGTCGCGACGAAGAAGGCGGGCAACGACGTCGTCGTCGTGGTGTCCGCCATGGGTGACACGACGGATGATCTCATCGACATGGCCAAGCAGGTCAGTCCCCTGCCGCCGGGGCGTGAGCTCGACATGCTGCTCACCGCCGGCGAGCGGATCTCCATGGCGCTGCTCGCCATGGCCATCGCGAACCTGGGCCATGAGGCCCGCTCGTTCACCGGCTCCCAGGCGGGCGTGATCACGGACGGCTCGCACGGCAAAGCCAAGATCATCGACGTGACGCCGGGCCGGATCAGGACCGCGCTGGACGAGGGCTCGATCTGCATCGTCGCCGGTTTCCAGGGCGTCTCGCAGAACACCAAGGACATCACCACCCTCGGCCGCGGCGGCTCCGACACCACCGCCGTCGCGCTGGCCGCGTCGCTGGACGCCGACGTCTGCGAGATCTACTCCGACGTCGACGGGGTCTTCACCGCCGACCCGCGCATCGTGCCCGCCGCCCGCAAGGTCCCCAAGATCTCCTACGAGGAGATGCTGGAGATGGCGGCGAACGGCGCGAAGATCCTGCATCTGCGCTGCGTGGAGTACGCGCGCCGCTACAACATCCCGATCCACGTGCGCTCCTCGTTCTCTCAGAAGGAGGGCACGTGGGTCGTCGACAGCAGCGACATCGAAGGACAGGACATGGAGCAGGCGATCATCTCCGGCGTCGCGCACGACCGGAGCGAGGCCAAGATCACGGTGGTGGGGGTGCCGGACAAGGTCGGTGAGGCCGCCGCCATCTTCAGCGTGCTGTCCGACGCCGAGATCAACATCGACATGATCGTGCAGAACGTGTCGGCCGCGTCCACCGGGCGCACGGACATCTCGTTCACGCTGCCGTCCACCGACGGGCAGAGCGCGCTGACCGCGCTGAACAAGCTCAAGGAGCAGATCGGCTTCGAGTCGCTCCGCTACGACGACCGGATCGGCAAGGTCTCGCTGATCGGCGCGGGGATGCGCTCGCACCCGGGCGTCACGGCCAAGCTGTTCACCGCGATCGCCGAGGCCGGCGTCAACATCGAGATGATCTCCACCTCGGAGATCCGCATCTCGGTCGTCGTCGCCCAGGACGACATCGACGCCGCCGTCGTCGCCGCCCACCACGCCTTCGACCTCGACTCCGAGCAGGTCGAAGCGGTCGTCTACGGCGGCACCGGCCGCTGACCCCCAGCGAACCCGCGCGGGCC
>NZ_SMKM01000531.1 GCF_004348665.1 Actinomadura sp. GC306
CCTCCGAAGCCCCCGCCTCCACCGGGCGAGCCGAACCGGCAGAACCTCTGACCACGCAGGCACAAGTAGGCGCTCCTCTCATCTCACCCCGCCGCATGAGAGATCGTCCGTCCCCGGCCCCTGCAGCGCACTACAGCAGGCTGTACCAGGACGCGTGCCGCCAGCCGTATCGTGACGAATGCCCGACGAAATTAGCGTCGTCGCTCATGACATCGACTCCTGCGAAACGGTGCAGACACCTGATCCCGATCGTGGTGGCCCTACTCGGCCTCTCCGCGACCGTCGCGCCCCTCGCCGAAGCGGGCGGCGTTCCGTCCCGGCAACCGAACTGGAAGCCCTGCGCCCAAGGTCCCGACGACGCCGTCGGCAAAGCTCTCGACCAGGCGGGCGCACAGTGCGCGGAGCTCACCGTCCCGCTCGACCACTCCAGGCCGGACGGACGCACCATCGAGATCGCCCTGTCCCGGCTGGCCGCCACCGACCGCGCCCACCGCATCGGCACCATGGTCCTCAACAACGGCGGTCCTGGTGAGCCCACGCTGGGCATGCCCCTGCAGGTCCGCGCGGCCATGAAGGACGTCGGCGCCCGTTACGACCTCGTCGGCCTGGACCCGCGCTTCGTCGGACGCAGCACGCCCCTCGACTGCGGCTGGCCCAGCGGCATGTTCCTCCGCTCGGCCGGCCCGACCCGCGCCCGGTTCGATCACCAGGTGGCGGTGCAGCGCGACCTGGCCCGACGCTGCGCCCGGCGCCATGCCGACGTGCTCCCGTACGCCAACACGCGTGACACGGCCCGCGACATCGACCTCGTGCGCCGCGTCCTCGGCGAGCGCCGCATCTCCTTCCTCGGCTACTCCTACGGCGCCTACCTGGGCGCGGTCTACACCCAGATGTTCCCCGGCCGCACCGACCGCGTCGTCCTGGACAGCGCAGGCGACCCGGGCAAGTGGGGCCCCCGCGCCATGCAGGGCACCGAAGACGAAGCGGACCGCGCCCTCCACGCCTGGGCGGCCTGGGCCGCCGAGCATCACGCCACCTACGGCCTCGGAGCCACCCCCACCCGCGTGCTCGCCACCGTGAACGCGATCGTCACCGCCGCAGAGGACCGCCCACTCCGCGTCGGCCCCTACGAGGTGGACGACCAAACCGTCCCCTACCTCCTCTCCCTCGGCCCCGGGGACGACCGCCCCGCCGCACGCGCAGCATTCGCCTCCACCGTCCGAACCCTGAACGAGGCCGCGCACCGCCGCCCAGCCGTCCCAGATGCCGAATTCGACGGACTCCTCAGGTTCGTCCTGACAGATGCGGGCTCTCCCCTGGCCAGCCCGACCGCCGCCATCGTCTGCGGCGACCGCGCCGCACCCCGCGACCCCGACACCTACTGGAACGACGTCCAACGAAGCCGCGCCCGCCACCCCCTCTACGGCCCCCTCAAGAACAACATCTGGC
>NZ_SMKM01000532.1 GCF_004348665.1 Actinomadura sp. GC306
CTCCACAACCCCCACCTGTCCCCCCGGAGGTACATCAGATGAAGCGCATACTGGCGGCCGCGGCCGCCACCCTCCTTGCGGTGTCGGCCACCGCGTGCGGAGGCGACGACGGGTCCGGCGGCACGCCGAAGGTCGTCTTCTCCTACTGGGGCAACGACTCGCGGCAGAAGCTGACCGAGGCGGCCATCGCCGAGTTCGAGAAGAAGAACCCCGGCATCGACGTCGAGGGCGACTTCTCCGACTGGGACAGCTACTACGAGAAGCTCGCCACCAAGACCGCGGCCGGGGAGGCCCCGGACGTCATGTCGATCGAGATCCGCGGCCTGGCGGAGTTCGCGAACCGCGGCATCCTCGCCGACGTCGCCGGGAAGATCGACACCGCCGGGCTCGACCAGGAGGTCCTCAAGGCCGGGCAGGTGGACGGCAAGCAGTTCGCGATCCCCACCGGCGTCAACGCCTTCCCGATGGTCGCCAACGAGAAGACGCTGAAGGAGCACGGCCAGAAGCTCCCGGACGACAAGACGTGGACGTGGGACGAGTACATCGCCACGGCCCAGAAGGTGACCGAGGAGAGCGGCGGCGACATCTGGGGCACCGAGTACAACGAGAACCCGGCGTTCCTGCAGATCTTCGCCGGGCAGCGCGGCGAGCAGTTCTACTCCGGCGGCAAGGTCGCGCTGACCGAGCAGACCATCAAGGACTGGTGGGCGCTGCTGCAGAAGATCATCGACACGAAGGCCGGGCCGGGCGCCGCCGAGATGCTGGAGACCGGCACCAAGGTCGACCAGGCGCTGATCGCCACCAACAAGAGCGCGTTCGGGAGCTGGTGGAGCAACCAGCTCGACGCGCTGACCAAGGGCTCCGGCGAGGAGCTGACGCTGCTGCGGATGCCGAAGACGGCGGGCGCCACTTCGTCCGGGATGTTCCTGCAGCCGGCGATGTACTACACGGTCTCGGCGAAGACCGAGCAGGCCGCGGCGGCGCGGAAGTTCGTCGACTTCATGGTCAACGACCCGGCCGCCGGCGCGATCGTGCTCAGCGACCGCGGCCTGCCGACCAACTCCTCGGTCATCACGGCGATCAAGGACAAGCTGTCGCCGGCGGACCGGCAGGTCCTGGCCTTCATGGAGTCGATCAAGGGCGACCTCAGCCCGATCGTCGTCCCGCCGAAGGGCGCGATGGAGATGGAGGACATCCTGAAGCGCGCCACCGACTCGGTCCTGTTCGGCAAGGCGACGCCCGAGGAGGCCGCCAAGACGTTCCTGACCGAGGCCGACAACGCGCTGTCCCAGTAAAACCCTCGTCCCAGTGACACCCGCCAGGTGGCACCCGCCCGCCGAGCCGTGCGGCCCGTGAAACGGCCGGGCCGCACGGCTCCCCCA
>NZ_SMKM01000533.1 GCF_004348665.1 Actinomadura sp. GC306
CCTCCCGCCCCCGGCGCACCGACCGTGACGACCCGGTCCGACACGTCGCTCACGCTCGCCTGGTCCGCCCCGACCGGCCCGATCACCGGCTACCGCGTCTACGAGGGCGGAACCGTCCGGGCGACCACCTCGGGCACGACCACCACGATCACCGGCCTGGCCGCCTGCTCCACCCACACCTACACCGTGAAGGCGTACAACTCCGCCGGAGAGTCCGCCGCGAGCACCCCGGTGACCGGCACCACAACGGGCTGCGACACCCCGGACGTCACCCGGCACGCCGCGCCGTACCTCTACATGGGCTGGGGCGATCCGCCGAACCCGTCCACCGTCATGAACGCCACCGGCGTCAAGTGGTTCACGATGGCGTTCATTCTCTCGGGCGGCGGCTGCAGCCCCGCATGGGACGGCAACCGCCCCCTCCACAACGGCATCGACGCGCAGGCCATCGCCCAGATCCGCGCGGCCGGCGGCGACGTCCTGCCGTCGATCGGCGGCTGGTCCGGCAACAAGCTGGGCCCGAACTGCGCCACCCCCGAGGCCCTCGCCGGCGCCTACCAGCAGGTCATCGACGCCTACGACCTCAAGGCGATCGACGTCGACATCGAGAACAGCGACGAGTTCGAGAACGCGGCCGTCCAGGACCGCATCCTGAACGCCCTCAAGATCATCAAGCAGAACAACCCGGACGTGCAAACGATCCTGACCTTCGGCACCGGCACCGCCGGCCCGAACTACTGGGGCACCCGCCTCATCAACCGCGCCGCCGAACTCCAGGCGAACGTGGACATCTTCACGATCATGCCGTTCAACTTCGCGGGCGGCTCCGACATGTACGGCAGCACGGTCAGCGCGTCCGAGGGCCTGAAGAACGCCCTGAAGTCCGCGTTCGGCTGGTCCGACGCCACCGCCTACTCCCACATGGGCATTTCCGGCATGAACGGCCTGTCAGACCAACGCGAGGTGACCACCCCCGCCACCTGGACCAGCATCCGCAACTGGGCCGACTCCCACAACCTGGCCAGACTGGCGTTCTGGTCGGTGAACCGCGACCGCCCCTGCCCGACCGGCGGCGTAGCCCCCAACTGCAGCGGCATAGACCAACAACCCTGGGAATTCACCAGGATCACCGCAGGCTTCTAGCCCGCCCCCACTCCGCGGCCCGCGTCCCCGCCCGGCGACGCGGGCCGCGGAGTGGGGGCGGGCTAGAAG
>NZ_SMKM01000053.1 GCF_004348665.1 Actinomadura sp. GC306
GTGCTGCCCGGCGACCCCCCCCCCCCCCCCCGGTCCCAAGGAGGAAGAACGCATGAACACACTGGTGAAAGCCGCCGCCGGCCGCACGAGACGCCGCCGCGGCCGCGGCCGCCTCCGCTCCCTCTTCGCCGTCGCCTCCGCAGCCGTGCTGGTGGCGGCCCTGCCCGGCGTCGCGAGCGCGGCCGTCACCACCAACCAGACCGGCAACCACGGCGGCTACTTCTACTCGTTCTGGACCGACAGCCAGGGCACCGTCTCCATGGAGCTGGGCTCCGGCGGGAACTACAGCACCTCCTGGCGCAACACCGGCAACTTCGTCGCCGGGAAGGGCTGGGCGACCGGCGCGCGCAGGTCCGTGAGCTACTCGGGCAGCTTCAACCCGTCCGGCAACTCGTACCTGACGCTCTACGGGTGGACGCGGAACCCGCTCGTCGAGTACTACGTCGTCGAGAACTGGGGCACCTACCGGCCCACCGGCGACTACATGGGCACGGTCACCAGCGACGGCGGCACCTACGACATCTACCGGACGATGCGGTACAACCAGCCGTCCATCGAGGGCACCGCGACGTTCCCGCAGTTCTGGAGCGTCCGGCAGTCGCGGCGGACGGGCGGCACCATCACCGCCGGCAACCACTTCGACGCGTGGGCCCGGAACGGGATGAACCTCGGCAACCACGACTACCAGATCATGGCGACCGAGGGGTACCAGAGCAGCGGCAGCTCCAACATCACGATCGGCGGCACCGGCGGCGACCCGGGCAACCCGGGGAACCCCGGCAACCCGGGGAACCCGGGCGGCTGCACCGCGACGCTGTCCGCCGGGCAGCAGTGGAGCGACCGGTACAACCTCAACGTCTCGGTGTCCGGCTCCAGCAACTGGACCGTGACGATGAACGTGCCGTCCCCCGCCAAGACGATCGCCACGTGGAACGTCGACGCGAGCTGGCCGAGCGCCCAGGTGCTGACCGCCAGGCCGAACGGCAACGGCAACAACTGGGGCGTCACCATCCAGCACAACGGCAACTGGACCTGGCCCACGGTCTCCTGCAGCGCGAACTGACCCACGCCTGACGCACACCTGAAAGGAACCCACCCCCGCTCCCACCGCGGCGCGGCGGCCCCCGGCCGCCGCGCCGCACTTTTATCCCGGTGCGTCCGATGACTTCCCGGTGCGATGCTGGTCTGATCCCGCATGCCCCTTGACTCGGAAGCGACCCTTATGAAGTCAGCCCCCACGGCCCGGCGGACGCCCCCGGTGATCCGCCTCCTGGTGATCGCCACCTTCGTGGTCATCCTCAACGAGACGATCATGATCAACGCGATCCCGCGGCTGATGACCGACCTGCACATCACCGAGCAGGCCGCGCAGTGGCTCTCGACCGCGTTCATGCTGACGATGGCGGCGGTGATCCCGGTCACCGGCTGGTTCCTGCAGCGCGTCACCACCCGCCGCGCCTACGCGCTCGCCATGGGCGTCTTCCTCGGCGGCACCGCGCTGGCCGCGGTCGCGCCCGTCTTCGAGGTGCTGCTGCTCGCGCGGATCGTCCAGGCGACCGGCACGGCGGTGATGATGCCGCTGCTGATGACCACGCTGATGACCGTCGTGCCGCCGCAGGAGCGCGGGCGCGTGATGGGCAACGTGACCTTGGCGATGTCGGTCGCCCCGGCGATGGGCCCGGCGGTGTCGGGCGTGCTGCTGCAGCTCGGCTCGTGGCGGCTGCTGTTCCTGGCCGTGCTGCCGATCGCCGGAGTGGTCACCTGGCGCGGCCTGGCCCGGCTGGAGAACGTCGGCGAACCGGAGGCCGGCACCATCGACTGGTTCAGCGTCGTCACCGCGGCGGCCGGGTTCGGCTCCCTCGTCTACGGGCTGAGCCGGTTCGGCGAGTCCGGCGGGCCGCTGATCGTCGCGGCCGGGGCGGTCCTGATCGCCGTCTTCGTGCTCCGCCAGCTCCGGCTGCAGCGCCGCGACGCTCCGCTGCTGGACCTGCGCGTCCTGCGCCACCCCACCTACACCCTGGCGCTGCTGCTGATGTCGCTCGGGTTCATGACGATGCTCGGCGCGATGATCCTGCTGCCGCTCTACCTGCAGAACCTGCGCGGCCTCTCCCCGCTGGAGACCGGGCTGCTGGTGATGCCCGGCGGCCTCGCGATGGGGCTGCTCGGCCCGGCCGTGGGCCGGCTGTTCGACCGCTTCGGCGGCCGGGTGCTGATCGTCCCCGGGTCGGCGGGGATCGTCCTCACGCTGGCCGGCTTCACCCAGGTCTCCATGACGATGCCGTACTGGCAGCTGCTCGGCCTGCACGCGCTGCTGATGGTCGCGCTGGCCGCGACGTTCACCCCGGTCTTCACGCTCGGCCTCGGGGCGCTCCCGGCGGCGCTGTACTCGCACGGCAGCTCGATGCTCGGTACCCTCCAGCAGGTCGCCGCCGCCTTCGGCACCGCGCTCGTCGTCACCGTGATGGCGGCCCGCACCGAGACCCGGCTCGCCGCCGGCGCCACCGAGGCGCTCGCCCAGCTCGACGGTATGCGGCTGGCCTTCATCGTCAGCGCCGCGCTGTCGGTGGCGACGGTGGTGCTCGCCGTCCTGCTGCCGAAGCACCCGCCCGTGCTGGACGAGCCCGCCGCCGAACCGGAGCCGGCGCTCGAACCGGCCCGCTGACGGCCGTCCGTCAGCCGGGCCGGACGGCCAGGTGGACGACCTCGGCGACGTTGTAGCCGAGGAGACTCGCCACGTCGGCCAGCCCGGGGGTGCTGAGGACCGCGTTGGCCTCACCCGCGTCGAGGCTGCCGTGCCAGCGGGTGTCCTCCTTCGGCTTCCCGTCGTTCCAGTACTCCTTCGCGTGCTTCACGAAGTTCCGCGTCCGCTCGCGCGGACCCTCCCCGAGCCGCTCGATGTGCTTCTCGACCAGCTCCCTACCGACGTAGGGGACGAACGAGCTCCAGTTGCCGCCGGTGTCGTGGAGGGCGGTGTTGTCCGGCTCGTCCTCCAGCGGCAGGTGCAGGAACGCGCTCAGGCGCCCCAGCGAGCGCTCCGGTTCCGCCATGTAGTCCTCGTAGCGCACCACGAGGCTCGGGAGCCCGTGCGTATTGGTGGTCCGCAGGGCGTCGACGTAGGTGTCCCGCCAGATGCCGGCTCCCTGCCACAGCGCCTCGCCCGTCCGGTTGCGGTGGCTGATCGCGAAGGCGATCGGGTTCCGCACGGTGACGATCACGTGCGGCGTGGGCCGGTCGGCCGGGGCGGCGAGCTGCTGTTCGAGGGCGTGCCGGAGCCAGGCGACGTACTTGCTCCCGTCGATGACCGCCGAGGCGCCCAGCGACCGCGCGAACTGCTCGTGCATGCCGAGGATGTCGTCGTAGCCCACCCGGTCCCGCAGCGCGGCGGTGAAGTGCCGGCACGTCTTGCCGAGGATGGAGCACGGCCCGCACATCGTCCGGCCGGTGCCCTCGTGGCTGAGCCCGGGGAACCGCGTGAAGTTGTTCAGCTCGCCGACGTAGTGGGCCTTCCGGACGCGGGTGGTCAGGTCGCGGCCGAGCAGGGTCGAGCCCGAGAACAGGGTGCCGACGATGAACACCGACGTCGGCGGGCGGTCCTGCCCCCTGGCGAACCTGGACCGGAGGTTCGCGGGCCGTCCGGGCGGTGCGGGGGCCTCGTGCGTCTCAGCATCCATGATCAGGACATTGTGCCGCTTTCCGCCGCCGCGTGCCCAGCTGACCGGGACGCCCGCGACGGGCGGGAGGGCCTGGACGCGCCTCCGCCCCGCCGGGTGGTGCGTCGGCGGGGCGGAGGCTTCCGTTCGGACGGGTCAGCGGAAGTAGTTCGGCTGGGACTGCGCGTTCAGCTCGTCGAGCCTGATGCGCTTGGCCTTGTCCGTACGGCGGTCACGGATGTCGATGACGTCCAGGCCCAGCTGGATGTCGCTCGAGTAGATGTAACCGTTGTAGTAGTACGCGGACCAGCTGCCGGCGATGCCGAGCTCCTCCGACCACGGGCCGCGGTCGAACCAGGCGATCTCCTTCGGCTTGCGGGAGTTGGTGAAGTCGATCACCGAGATGCCGCCCTGGTACCACGCCTGGACCATGATGTCCTTGCCCTTGACCGGGATCAGCGAGCCGTTGTGGGCCACGCAGTTCTCGGACTCGGCGTTCATACGCGGGATCTTGAAGTAGCTGCGGAACTTCAGCTTGCGGTGCTTGCCCTTGCCGACGATGTCGTAGATGGCGTTGGCGCCCTTCTCGGGGCCGATCTCCGCGGTGCAGGTGGCCGCGCCGCCGCCGCCCAGCTCGTCGGTGAAGACGATCTTCGAGGCGCTGTTGTTGAACGTCGCCGAGTGCCAGAACGCGAAGTTCTCGTCGTCGCGCACGGACGTGATCGTGCGCGGCTTCAGCGGGTCGGAGATGTCGAACAGCACGCCGTCGCCCATGCAGGCCCCGGCCATCAGGTCCTTCTCCGGGTAGGCGGTCAGGTCGTGGCAGCCGGAGGTCGCCCGGGTGTCGTTCGGCCACTCGGTGCCCGGCGGGTCACCGGGGTTGCCGCCGTCCGGGAAGAGGACCGGCTCGGACGCCACGCGCGCGGCGGCCGGGTTCCGCAGCGGGACCTCGACGATCGAGATGAGGTCGTGCGGCGGCTGGCAGTCGGGGAAGGTGTCGTTCGGGGAGTACGACGACACGTAGATGTAGGCGGTGCCGCGCTTGCCGGGGACCAGCGTGTTGGTGTGGGAACCGCACTTGGTCTCGACGGCCTTGACGTAGCGCGGGTTGCGGACGTCGCTGATGTCGAAGATCTTGATGCCCTCCCACGCCGACTTGTCGGTCGCGGGCTTGGGCACCGACTGGCACGAGTCGTCGCTGCGCGAGCTGTCGGTCGACAGGAACAGCAGGTTCCCGGCGATCGACACGTCGTTCTGGGAACCCGGGCAGTGCACCACGGACACGACCTTCGGCCGCGACGGGCGGCTGATGTCGTAGACCGTGAAGCCTTCATAGTTGCCGCCGAAGGCGTACTTGCCCTGGAAGGCCCAGTCGGAGTTGTACGCGTTCTCCGCGGCGAACGGCCCCTGCTTGGGGATGTTCGCCAGATGGTGCATGTTCCTCGTCTTGGTGATGCCGTCGTCGTCCGGTCCGCGGTCGGCCGAGGCCGGCGGAACGGACATCGCGGAGATCACCAGCGCAATGCCTGAGAAGACCCCCAGCAGGGCCCTGCGTCTCGTTCTTCGCCTAGGTCCTGTTGCCACCCTGACTCCCTTGTCGATATGGCCCCCGAGCAGAGTTACTGATCATCCGGAGTATGTAACGTTTCGGGGTCGATGCATAGACCTGAACTTGTCTGTGATCGTCTCGACACCGGAAAGACTTTTGTGTCACCGCGTTCCGCGGATACGGTCGGGGCACCGGCCGAACGTGGGAGGTTCGATGCGGAACCGGGTCGCGGTGGCGATCACGGCGGGCGCGATGACCGCCGGCATCCTGTCCGGATGCAGTTCGGACGGGGAGACGGAGGCGGCTCCCTCGAAGACCGTGCTGGTTCCGGGCCGCCCGGGTGAGCCGAACAAGACCCAGGTCGCGGGCCCGAGCAAGCCCGCGGAGCCGACTGCGGCGGAGGTCGCGTTCGTGCAGATGATGATCCCGCACCACGCGCAGGCGCTGGAGATGTCGAAGCTCGCGCCGGAGCGGGCGTCGGACGAGAAGGTGCGGGCGCTGGCGTCCCGCATCGACGCCGCGCAGAAGGTCGAGATCGCGGCGATGCGGTCGTGGCTGGAGAAGAACCCCAAGGCCGTCCTGAAGGCGCACGGACGCAACCACGGGGGGCAGCACGCGGACATGCCGGGAATGGCCACCCCTGAGCAGCTCAAACGGTTGCGGGAGGCCCGGGGCGAGGCGTTCGACAAGCTCTATCTGGACCTGATGATCATTCACCACGAGGGCGCGCTCACCATGGTCAAGGACGTGCTCTACAGGGGCACCGACGTCACCGTCCAGCAACTGGCCCGGGACGTCGAATCCACCCAACTGGCCGAAATTGGTCGAATGAAGGACATACTCGCAGGCTGAGCCCCCTGCTCAGTGCGGGACGAAGGTGCCGTACGAGCCCCGGTGGAACAGCAGTGGCGTGTCGCCGTCGCCCTCCTGCAGATGCAGGACGCGGCCGACGACGATGTAGTGGTCCCCGGCGTCGTGCATCTGCTCGGTGACGCAGTCCATCCACGCGACCGCGCCGTTGATGACCGGGTTGCCGCCGGGGGAGGGGCGCCAGCCGATGTCGTGGAACTTGTCCGTCTTGCGCATCGCCACGGCGCGGCAGACGTCCTCCTGCCCGGCCGACAGGACGTTCACGCAGAACCGCTCACCCGACTCGCGCAGGGCGCGCCACGAGCTCGAGCCCTTGTTGGGCAGGAAGGCCACCAGCGGCGGGTCGAGCGAGACCGACGTGAACGTGCCGACCGTCATGCCGATGGCCGTGCCGGCGGCGTCGAGCGAGGTCACGACGACGACGCCGGTCGGGTAGTGGCCCAGCACGTGCCGGAGGCGGGCGGGATCGATGACCGGCGTGCCGGCCTCGCTGGTTGTCAGCCGCATGGCGGAACTCCTCCCTGTAGTGATCGCTACAGAGACTGCCATGCGGGACCCCGGCCTGACAACCGTCCGTTTCCGGAGCGGCCGCCCCGCCGGGGCCGGCGCGCACCCCGGCCGCGGGCGGCTCAGTCCGTGGCGACCGCCTGCTCGACGATGGCGACGATGATCTCGATGAAGTCGTCGGGATCCCATTCGTCGTCGATCTGGTGGGCCAGGAAGAGCCCGTCGGTCGAGGCGATGACCATGCGGGCGAGGTCCATCGCGAGCTCGGGCCGCCTGGCCTGCAGCTCGGTGTCGAAGTGCGCGGAGAACCAGGCCGCGATGTTGTTCGCCACCGCGTCCCGGGTCGCGAGGAAGTACTGGCGGGCCTCCGCCTCCACCTCGCGGGACTCCAGCAGCAGCATGTGCCCGATCCGGAGGAAGTCGGGGGCGCCGGGCAGCGTCCGCACCGACCGCGACAGGATCGCGCGCAGCCCCTCCGCCAGCGGGCGCTCGTCGCGCGGATCGCGCTCCCAGCGCGGCTGGGCGGCGATCCACTGCTCGAAACTGTGCCGCAGGACCTCGGCGATCAGGTGGTCCTTGTCGCGGAAGAACCAGTACACGGAGCTGGCCGGCAGGCCGGACCGCTTGGTGACCTTGGAGATCGTGGTGCCCTCGTAGCCGCACTCCGAGGCGATCTCGGCGGCCGCCCGCAGGATGCGGACCCGGGAGATCTCCCGGTCGTCGGCGGACCCGGCACCGGGCGGGGCGGCGCTCACGCCGCCTCGCCGAGCCAGGCCACGGCCTGCGCGTGCACGCCGGCGGCGATCAGGTCGACGAGCCGCTCCAGGTTCCAGTCCCGGTCCGAGCGGACGCCGATGTAGAGCCCGTCCATGACGGCGAGGTGGAACCGGGCCATCCGGTCGGCGACCTCCCGCGCCCGCTCCGGGGACCCGCCGGGGAGCACCTGCTCCCACCACTCCCTGATCGCGGTGCGGGTGTCGGCGCGGACCTCGATGTAGCGGCGCCGCGCGGCCGGCTCCTTCGGGCGGTTCTCCAGGCCGAGCATCAGGCCCAGGCGCCAGAACTCCGGACGGGTCGTGATGGCGCGCGAGGCCCGGTGCAGCCGGTCCCGGATCTCCTCGGCCGGGTCGGAGATCCCGACCCGCTCCTGCCAGGTCGGCGCGGTCTCGCGCCAGCGCCGGTAGCTGAACTCCAGGGTCGCGGCGAGCAGCTCGTCCTTGTTGCGGAAGTGCCAGTAGACGGAGCTGGCCGGCAGCCCCGTCGCCTCGGTGACGCGGGCGATGGAGGTGCCGTCGTAGCCGCGCTCGGCGGCGATGGCGAGCGTCGCCTCCAACATCTTCAGCCTCGACTCCTCACCCTGCTGGTGGCGTCGCGCCGTCTTGCGCATGTGCGGTCGCTCCTCTGGCCTTCAGAAACTCGGTTTCTGCGGGGGGTTGTGTCGACCATCACATCATGGGTACCTTCGCAGGGCGTCCCTGTAATGATCGCTACATTCAATGTAGTGATCAATACGGATCCTTGGGGCGTGTTCGGTCCTGGCAGCGCTCGGCGCCGGTCAGCGAAACGGAGAAGAAGATGCCCACCCCTCGCAGGAAACTCCGCCCCTGGCGGCTGATCGTTCCCGCCGCGACCGCGGTGGCCGCGGCCACGGCCCTCGCCGCCTGCGGCTCCGGCGACCCCGCCGTCAGCGCCGCGGACGCCAGGACCCAGGCCGCCGACCTCGTCAAGGTCCTCAAGATCCAGGACGGCGCCGACCTCGGCGGCGACGTCACGTTCAAGCTCGGTGCGGCGCTCACCCTCTCCGGCCCGTCCGCGAGCAACGGCGAGTCGATGCAGAACGCGATGAAGCTCGCGGTCGGCCAGATCAAGGCGGCCGGCGGGCCCGCGATCGAGCTGAGCGTCAAGGACATCAAGGGCCCCGACCCCGTCGCCGCCAAGCAGGCCGCGTCCGAGCTCGCGTCCGAGGGCGTCCCCGCGAAGATCACCTCGATGGGCGACGGGCTCGGCGCGATGCTCGCCGACACCGACAAGAGCCGGATCCTCAGCCTCGACGGCGTGGGCGGCGCCCAGGTCTTCACCAAGGGCACGGAGTACTTCTACGGGACGCGGGCGGTCGCGCCGTCCGACGCGGTCCCGGGCGCGCTGGAGTGGTTCAAGAAGGCGAACCCCAGCGGGAAGACCGTCGGCCTGGTCGGCGTCGACCTCGGCCCGCTGAACGCGGCCATCCAGGCCGACATGAAGGCGAAGTTCGAGGCCGCCGGCCTCACCTTCAACGGCCTGTGGGAGACCGTCGCGCCCACCTCCCAGGACTACGCGAGCATGATCTCGAAGGTCAAGGAGAACGAGCCCGACCTGCTCTGGGTCGCGTTCGGCGGCGCCGCACCCGGCGCGTTCGCAGCGCAGGCGAAGAGCTCCGGGATCAAGAGCCAGCTCCTCGGCATCGAGTTCACCGACGAGGCGGTCAAGGCGTCCAAGGGCGTCCTCGACTCGGACGGCTTCACGTTCGCGATGGACTACTTCAACGCGTCCGAGCCGGCCAATCCGCTCGCGAAGCTCTTCGTGGACGCCTACGAGAAGGCGTACGGCTCGAAGCCCGACTTCTACGCGGCGAACGCCTACGAGGAGACCCTGCTGATCTGGGACCTCGTCCGCCGCGTCGTCGCCGACGGAGGCGACCCCGGCGACAGCGCCGAACTGAAGGCCGCGCTGGAGAAGGACCCGGTGTTCGCGTCGGTCTACGGCGGTGACGCCGCCACGGCAGGGGAACTCAAGATCGACCTGAAGACGCACGGCGTCTCCCGCCGCCCGATGGGCGTGTTCGAGTACCGGGACGGCAAGGTCAAGGAGCTCGCCACCTACAACGTCAACGGCGAGGACTTCCGCATGGCGTCCTGACGGCCGCTTCGTGTTCCGGGGGACGGCCCGCGGCGGGCCGTCCCCTCCCCTCGAATCCGGCTCCCCTCGAATCCGGAGGACGCATGCACGACCTGCTGGGCGCCGAACTCTGGCAGTTGACCGCCAACGGCCTCGTCCGAGGCGCCTTCTACGCCGCGCTCGGCGCCGGGCTGGCCCTCGTCATCGGGGTCACGACCCGCTTCCACTTCGCCTACGCGCTCACCTACACCGTCGCGCCCTACACCGCCTTCTGGGTCATGGACGGGCTGGGCGCGCCGTTCTGGCCCTCGGCGCTCGCGGGCCTCGGCGCGGCGGTCGCGCTCAGCGTGCTGCTGGAGGCCGGCGTGTACGAGCCCGTCGCCCGCCGCGCCGCCGACCGCGCGATGCTGGCCGTGCTCGTCACCTCGATCGGCGTCAGCACCGCGGGCATCGCGCTGCTCCAGCTCAAGTTCGGGACCAGCAGCCTGCCGTTCTACGGGCCGCAGACGCAGCGGCACGAGATCGGCCCGGTGCAGGTGTCCGGCTTCGAGCTCCAGCAGACCGCGACGTGCGTGCTCCTCGTCCTCGGGCTCACCGTGTTCCTGGCGCGCACGCCGATCGGCCGCTCGATCAAGGCGGTCCGCAGCAACCCGGCGCTGGCCGCCGTGCTCGGCATCGGCGTCCGCCGGGTCAACCTCGTCTGCTTCGCCGCCGCGGGCCTCATCTCGGGCGCCTGCGCGCTCTGGTACGGCCTGCTGTACACCGTCCAGCCCACGATGGGCGACACGACGGTCATCTACGGCTTCGTGGTGGCCTTCCTCGCGGGCACCCGCGCGTCCCCGCTGCGCGCGCTGCCGGTGGGCGTCGGGCTCGGGCTGCTCGAACAGTGGGCGTCGAACTGGCTGTCGCTCCAGTGGACGAGCACCGCCGTCTTCGTCGTCCTCACGGGCTACCTCGCGTTCCTCGCGGTCAGGGACCGGCTTCCCCGGCTCCGTCCCGTGTCGTTGAAGGGGGCCTGAGCCATGTGGGTCAACTATCTGGACCAGGCGCTGCTGCTCGCGGCGCTCGCCGTCACCGTCAACCTGCTCGTCGGCTACGCCGGGCAGGTCTCCGTCGCCCACGCCGCCTTCGCGGGCGTCGGCGGCTACACCATCGCCTACCTCTCCGGCGTGCACGACTGGCCCTACCTCGCCTCGCTCGCCGTCGCCGTCCTGATCGCCACCGCGTTCGGTGTCGTGATCGGGCTCATCGCCCTCGGGCTCGAACAGGAGTACCTCATCCTGATGACGCTGGCGTTCTCGCTGGGGATCATCGGGGTCTTCGCGACGTTCGACTCCCTCGGCGGCGTCATGGGCATCACCGGCGTGGACGGCCTGCGGCTGTTCGGCCTGGAGCTGTCGGAGCCCTCCGACTGGCTGATCCCGTCGGCGGCCGTCCTCGCGCTCGTCTTCGCCATCTGCCGGCGCCTCGGCGAATCCCCCTACGGCCGGATCCTCAAGGGCATCCGCGAGGACGCCGTGGCGACCCGCGCGCTCGGCAAGAACACCTTCGGCCACAAGATCGGCATCTTCGCGATCACCAGCGGGCTGGCCGGCCTGATCGGCGGCGTCTACTCGGGCTGGCTCGGCCAGGCGACCCCGTCGGCGTTCGGATTCCCGCTCGCGATGGCGGTCTTCGCCATGGTCATCGTGGGCGGCAGCGCCAACCTGACCGGCTCGATCGTGGCGGGCGTCGGCCTCACGATGATCGAGCCGGTGCTGCGCGGAGTCCTCGGCTTCCAGAGCACCCAGGCCGCGCTGCTGCAGGTCGTGCTGTACGGCGCGCTGCTGGTGCTCGTCATGATCGTCCGCCCCCAGGGCCTGTTCCCCGAACGCTCCAAGCGGGTCGCCGCACCCGCCGCCCGCGCGACGGCCGCACCCCGCCCGGAACGTCCTGACGAGCACGCCGCCGACGTGGTCCTGCGCGCGGAGGGGCTGTCCAAGCGGTTCGGCGGGATCGTGGCGGCCAGGGACATCTCCCTGGAACTGCGGCGCGGCACGGTCACGGCGCTCGTCGGCCCGAACGGGGCGGGCAAGACGACGGTGTTCAACCTGCTCACCGGCACCATCGCCCCGGACGCCGGCTCGGTGACGCTGAACGGCGCGGAGCTGGTCGGGATGCGCCCGGACCTGGTCGTCCGCGCCGGACTGGTCCGCACCTTCCAGGACGTCCGGCTCCTGAACCGGCTGACGTGCCTGGAGAACGTGATGCTCGCCGTTCCCGACCAGCGGGGCGAGCGCCTCGACCGCCTCTTCGTGCCGGGCCGCGCCGTCTCCCGGGCAGACCGGGAGGTCGCCGCCCAGGCGCTGGAGTGGCTCGACTTCGTCGGCATGGCCGACGAGGCCGCGACCCCGTCCGACGCCCTCTCCTACGGCCAGTCCAAGCTCGTCTCACTCGCTCGGGCACTGGCCACACGGGCCGACGTCCTCCTCCTTGACGAACCGGCCTCCGGCGTAGACGCGACCTGGGTCGAGACCATGCTCTCCATGGTCGCCGCCGTCCGGGACGAGGGCCGCACCGTCTGCCTGGTCGAGCACAACCTCGACGTGGTGCGCGAACTGTCCGACCACACCTACTTCATGGAGCTGGGCGAGATCACCGCCTCGGGCACGCTCGCCGAACTGACCGGCTCCGCCCGGCTCGCCGACGCGTACTTCGGCGCCCAGTGACAGGAGAACCGACAATGACGGACGCGCCCCTGCTCGAGGTGAGCGACCTGGTGGCGGGCTACGGCCGCAAGGAGGTCCTGCACGGCGTCGGCCTCCGCGTCGACGCCGGGGAGATCGTGACGCTGATGGGCCACAACGGCGCGGGCAAGACGACCACGATCCGCTCGATCCTCGGCGCGGTCCGCCCACGCGCCGGGACGGTCCGGATCACCGGCCGCGACACCACCCGTCGCCCGGTCCGCAGGGCCGTCGCGGCGGGCGCGGCGATGATCCCGTCCGAACGCTTCGTGTTCCCTGACCTCTCCGTCCAGGACAACCTGCTCCTGGGCGCCGCCAACGCACCGTCCGGCACCGACACCGCCGAGCGCCTGGCGACCGTCAGGGACCTCTTCCCGATCCTTGAGGAGCGCGCGAAGCAACCGGCCGGCTCGATGTCCGGCGGCCAGCAGCGGATGGTCAGCCTGGGCATGGCCCTGATGGCGTGCCCGAAGCTGCTCCTATTGGACGAGCCGTCCCTGGGCCTGGCCCCCTCGGTGGTGGAGACCATCTTCGGCCGCCTACGCTCCCTGGCCGACCAGGAGGACCTGGGCATCCTCCTCCTCGAACAGAACATCAAGCAGGCCCTGCAGATCGCCGACCGCGCTTACGTCATGCGCTCCGGCCAGATGATCCTCGAAGAGACAGCCGAACAGATGCGCCAACGCCCCAACTTCTGGGACCTCTTCTGACGAACCGGATCAGGTGGACGTCCCGGCGCTGTCCCGCCGAGTTGACGGACCCAGTAGCTAACGGCTAGGTATTAGCTAGCCGTTAGGGGTGGTGCATGCAGGACGCGTTGCTGGCGATGCTCGCGAAGGAGCCGTCGCACGGGTACGGGCTGCGCATGCGGCTGCGGCGGGCGCTCGGGCCGCTCGGCGAGTCGATGAACGCGGGGCAGGTCTATGTGACGCTGGCCCGGCTGGAGAAGGCCGGTCTAGTCGCCGGCGAGCGCGCGGACGGGCTCCCCGACCGGCCGGACCGCAAGGTGTACGCGCTGACGCCGGCCGGGCAGCAGCGGGTGGCGGCCTGGCTGGCCGAGGTGAACTGGCCGAAACCGAACCTGGCGGAGTTCCACCTCAAGCTCGCCGCCGCGGCGGCGGCCCGGCTCGCCGACCCCGTGGAGCTGGTGGACGCGCAGCGCCGCGAGCTGCTGCGGCGCCTCGGGGAGGTGCAGCGCGCGGTGCTGGCCGAACCGGACGGCTCCACCGCCGGCCTGCTGCTGGAAGGGGTCGCGCTGCGGCTGCAGGCGGACCTGCGCTGGCTGGAGGCTTGCGAGCGCCGCTGGTCGAGGACCGGGAACGAGGGCGCATGAACGAATCCGGCAGCGTGCTGCGGGTCCGCGGCCTGTGCAAGGAGCACGGTGAGGGGGAGGGCCTGGTCCGGGCGGTCGACGAGGTCGACCTGGACGTTCCGGTGGCGCAGACGCTGGCGGTGATGGGGCCCAGCGGCTGCGGGAAGTCGACCCTGCTGCACCTGATGGGCGGCCTGGAGCGTCCCACCCGCGGGGAGGTGCGGCTGGACGGACGGCGGATCGACACCCTGAGCGAGCGGGCGCTGGCCCGGCTGCGGCGCCGGTCGGTGGGCTTCGTCTTCCAGGCGTTCCACCTGGTGGAGGAGCTTTCGGCGGCGGAGAACGTGGAGCTGCCCGCGCTGCTGGCCGGGTGCTCGCCACGTGCGGCCAGGCGCCGCGCAGCCGCGCTCCTGGAACGGTTCGGGCTGGCCGACCGCGCCCGTCACCTGCCCTGGCAACTGTCGGGAGGGCAGCGGCAGCGGGTCGCCATCGCCCGCGCCATCGCCAACGAGCCGCTCGTCCTGCTGGCGGACGAGCCGACCGGCAACCTCGGCACCGCGGAGACGCTCGACGTGCTGCGGCTCTTCACAGAGTTGCGAGCCGCCGGGCAGACCCTGGTGATCGTCACGCATGACGAGCGGGTCGCCGCCACCGCGGACCGGCTGATCTCCATGCGGGACGGCACGTTCGTCGACGAGACCCGGCTGGCGGGGAGCAACACCGGGCGGCTCGGCGGGATGATCGGGCTGGGGGACTGAGCGCCATGGGTCGCGTCCTGCTCGTCCTCCGACTCGTCGCGGCCGACGTCCGGCGGCATCCGGCCCAGGCCGCGATGCTGCTCGTCTCGATCACCACCGCCACCGCCATGCTGAGCCTGGGCGTGGCGCTGCACGGCGCGACCGAGAAGCTCTACCAGAACACGCGGGAGGCCACGGCAGAACCGGACGTGGTCGCCTACTCACCCGACACGCGAGGGACCACGATCACGGCCTTGCAGTCGTTGAGGCAGGCGCCCGGCGTGGTCGCGCACAGCGGGCCCTACCGCCAGTACTACACGACGCTCACGGCGCACGGCGCCACGGGAGCCGCGGTGGTGCAGGTCGCCGACCCGGCACCGGGCCCGGTCGACCGTCCGCTGCTGACCTCGGGCGGCTGGGTCCGCCCCGGAGGCGTCGTGGTCGAACGCGGCTTCGCCACCGCGCTGGACGTCCGCGTCGGCGACCACGTCACCGTCGCGGGCCGCTCGCTTCCCGTCACCGGGATCGCCGTGACCGCGGCCCGCGCGGTCTACCCGTGGGCGCCGGGGATCGGCCCGCACGGCGGGCCGAGCGACGGCGGCGGCCTGGTATGGGCGGCCGAACAGGACACCCGGGTGCTGAAATCGTTCGATGTCCCGGTGACGTCCTTCATCAACCTGAAGCTGCGGGACCCCGCCACGGCACGGGCGTTCACCACCCGCGACCCCGCCATCGCCCCGGCGTTCGAGCACACCTGGGTGAACGTCCGGGCCTGGCAGGACGTGGCCCGGCAGGACTCGGTCATGCTCAGGGACAGCCAGCCGATCCTGGTCATCGGCAGCTGGCTGATCGCCTTCCTGGCCATCGGCGGCCTGGCCACGCTGGCCGTGGGACGCGCCGCCGCGCAGACCCGCCGGGTGGGGCTGCTCAAGGCGGTCGGCGCCGCTCCCGGCCTTATCGCCGCCGTCCTGCTCGCCGAATACGTGACGCTGGCGCTGCTCGCCGACGCGCTGGGACTGGCCGCCGCACGCCTGATCGAGCCCGCCATCGTCAATCCCAGCGCCAGCCTGATCACCACCGCCACCGGTCCGTCCGGCGGCACCGTCGTCCTCACGACGGTCGTCGCCCTGGCGGTGGCGGGTCTCACCGCGCTCGGCCCGACCGTCCGGGCCCTGCGCACCGAGACCGTCGCCGCACTCGCCGACGGCGCCCATCGGCCGCGGCACCGGGCCCACCTGACGAGGATCTCCGCGCTGCTGCCGACCTCGTTCCTGCTCGGGATACGCCTGATCGCCCGCCGCCCCGGCCGCGCCTTTCTGCACGCCTGCACCACCGCCCTCACGGTGGTCACGATCACCGGCCTGGTGGTGATCTACGCCCAGCCCGCGAAGGGATACCCGGGCTCTCCCATGGCGAACGACCTGCGGGACGCCCAGCAGCACCATGTGATCCTGGCCGTCACCGCCGCAATGATCGTCCTCGCCGCCGTCAACACCCTCACCGCCACCTGGACCACGGCCGAGGAGGCTCGCCGCACCATGGCCGTCGCCCGCGCCCTCGGTGCCACCCCGGGTCAGGTCACCGCCGGGCTGTCCGCCGCGCAGGTGCTGCCGACCCTGCCCGGTGCCCTGGCCGGCATTCCGCTGGGCCTCCTCCTGTGCCTGCTCTTCGCCGGCCCGAACACGACCTGGCCCCCCGCGTGGTTCCTGCTCGCCGCCGCTCTCACCGCGCTACCGGTGACGGCCGCCCTCACCGCGATCCCCGCCCGCATCGCGGCCCGCCGCCCGGTAGCGCCGACCCTGAGCGCCGAGGCGCCCTGAAGGGAGCCCACCCAGCCCGTCCCGGTGCATCACCGTGGTCTGCTTGCTAGGCGAGCACATTTCTTAGTAGGGAGACACTGTGAACACGACGGTGACCGACGAACAGATACAGGCTCTGGCCTCGACCGCGAAACCGTACAGCCTGGCGCTCCTCCAGTGGACTCCGGAGCGAACGATGGACGGCGCGGACGCGATCGAGCTCGAGCATCAGAGGATCAGCTGAAAAAAAGCAGTCCTGTCCCGTAGTGCTTGTCGAGTAGCCGCATTTGATCATCCTGAGGGCGTCGCCTGCCCGACTCCATGTTTCATCGCGAGCATGCGCGACAGGTTCCGGCGCCCCCGCTCGGTGAGCGGACCGCCGTCCTCGATCTCGCGGCACATGCGGTCCCACCGTCAACCTGGCATGACGCCACGATAACCCGGCGACACCACGAATCGGCAGCTCCGTCAGAGCTTTCTGATCTTTCAGTTGCGGATGATCGCCGCACGCCACGACCGGCTACTCGGGTTGGCGCTCGGCAGGGGAAGGCGGGAGCCACCGCCTGACCATGTGCCAGGGCGGCGGTCCTCCCACCAGGAATTCGAGCGGCTCGCTCTTGCGGTCCAGTGACCGCCTGGCCTCGTTGACGAATTTCGAGTACGACTCCGTCATCAACGCGTGCACTCTTTCGTACTCAGTGTGATTCGGAGGGCCGTCCCCGAGGATGATCATTTCCTGTATCGCCTCTTCCATCGGTTCCACCGCAGCGCTCACCTCTCGTGGCGCGACCAGGCTCAGTGCGACCAATGCGGTGTTGTAGCCCTGCCAATCGGCGGCGTCGGCTCGACCTTCGCTGTAAGCGTCGCGTAGATCGATCTCAAGACTGACGTACTGTTCCAGGAACTTGACAAAGGCTTCCGCTTTCGCGTCCCGGACCCACTTCCTCTCCTCACTTCGCCGTCCGACGAAACCGCCGACGACGATTCCAATGATTGTGGCCACTGCGCCGACACCGGTCGTCACCAGAGCCGTCCATGCACCAGTCATTACCCGCCTTTCCGGCTGCCCTGGCGCGGCGATTCCAGCGTGCGTGAGACAACCAGATCGATACCTGCACCGGGATCGACTCTGACTTACATATGCACTCAGCCACAAGAGCGAAGGCGCGGCCAAAGGAGCTGTCGTCCACGGCCGCCATGCGAACCGGTCATGCGGTGCTGGCGGTGCGCGGTGAATGGATCACGAACGAGAAGCGGCTCCTGGAGCGGGCGGTGCTGCGGGACGTCGACCAGATAGTGGCCGGGCTGCGATCTGAGCCCGCCGCCCTGGGGCAGGCGATCAGCGGGGCGGAGGAATTGTCCCGAGTCCGAACGTTGATCGGCGGCCGCGGCTCAGCGGAAGGTGTGCTGCATTTCGCCTATGCCTTCTACCCAGGTGCGCAGGGTTTCGCCGGGTTGCAGGAAGCGTTGCGGGGTCATGCCCAGGCCCACGCCGTCCGGGGTGCCCGTGAAGATCACGTCGCCGGGGTTCAGGGTGATGACCTCGGAGAGCTTCGCGATCGTGCGGGGGATGGAGAAGATCAGCTTGGACGTGCGGCCGTCCTGCATCGTCTCTCCGTCGATCGCGCAGCCGAGGGCCAGGTCGTCGCGGTCGGGGAGTTCGTCCGGGGTCACCAGCCAGGGGCCCATGGGTGCGAAGCCCGGGTAGGACTTCGCGAAGCCGAACTGCGGGGCCTCGCCGACGAACTGCAGGAGTCGTTCCGAGAGGTCCTGGCCGACCGTCAGGCCCGCCACGTGGTCCCAGGCATCGTCGGCTGAGATCCGGTGGGTTGTGCGGCCGATGATCGCTACCACCTCGGCCTCCCAGTCGGTGTTGCCGCCTTCCGGGAGTTCGATCTCGCCGTAGGGGCCGGTGATGGACGACGCGAACTTCGTGAAGACCGGTGGCAGGTCCTTCGGCGGCGCGAAACCGGCCTCGGCCGCGTGGTCGGCGTAGTTCAGGCCGATCGCGACCACCTGGGACGGGGCCGGGGACGGTGACTCGAGCCGGCTCTTGTCGATGTCGACGTCCGGCACCGGGGTGGTGGTCGCCGCCCAGGCCGTGAAGGCGTCCCACTGGTCGTAGACGCTCTGCGGGTCGGGGCCGAAACGGCCGTTCGAGGCGGTCGCGATGTCCGCGCCCTTGCCGTCGGAGACGACCAGGACGGCGCGCCCCGCGTGGTTGGCGATGCGCATCAGATCCGGCCGTCGATCAGGCCCGCGAGGAGCTTCTCGAACGTCTCGGGGTGCTCGATCTGCGTCCAGTGGCCGCACCGACCGATGACGTAGAGGTTCGCGTTGGGGAGATGGTCGGCGAAGTAGCGGCTCGCGGCGACCGGGATGATCCGGTCGTCGCGGCCGTGGACGCAGAGCACCTCGTGGGGGATGGCCGCGAGGTCGTCGGGGGTGAAGAAGCGGCGGGGGCCGGCCGGGTCGAACGACGCCTCGTGGGACCGGCGGACGTCCTCCCGGTTCACGTACTCCATCCGCTCGGCCACCACGCGGTCCACGGTGCCGCGCATGGCTTCGAGGTCGTACACGAACTCGTTGAGCAGGCCCTTGAGGTTCTCCGCGCTGGGGCTCGCGTAGAACTCGCGGAGGTGCTTGAGGCCGGGGCTGACCGGCATGTCCGGTGCGCCCCCGCTGCCCATCAGCAGCACCTTCCCTACGAGGTCGGGACGGGCCAGCGTCATCAGCAGGGCGAGCTGGCCGCCCATCGAGTTGCCGATCAGGTGGGCCTTCTCGACGCCGAGGGCGTCCAGCAGCGCCAGCAGCGCCTCGGCGCGCAGGTCGTTGAACGGGCCCATCCCGCGCGGCGGGTCCAAAGGGTGCGTGGAGTCGCCGAAGCCGATCTGGTCCGGCGCGAGGCACCAGTAGCGGTGCCCCAGGTCGGTGATGATCCGCTCCCAGTTCGACAGCCCGGTGGCGCCGGGGCCGGAGCCGTGCAGGAACAGCACGGCCTCCGGTCCGCGCTCGCCGGTCTCGTGCAGCCGGAACGTCAGCTCCCCGCCGCGCGCCTTGACGGAGACATCGGTCGAGGTGATCACAGGTGCACCTCCGCGAGCTTCTCGGCGCCCAGGTGGCGGCCGCCCCACGCCTTGGCCAGCGAGTCGTCGAAGAGGAACGCGTGGCTGCCGGCCGCGACGGCGTCCTGGAACTTCGCCTGGAGCGGATGGTCCACGAACGCCGAGCGGCCCGACGAGACCCGCATCAGCGCCTGCACCGTGTCGACCGCCGCGTTGGCGGAACGGGCGATGTCCCAGCGCCAGAAGGCGCGCTGCTCCAGGGACGGGATCTCGCCGCGCTCGGCGTGCTCCATCAGCTCGTCGGCCGCCCGCTTCACCTTGAGGACGGCGGCGTCGAGCTGCCAGGCGGCCTCGGCGAGGTGGTTCTGCACGCCGGGCTCCTCGCGGAGCAGCTGGCCGTAGTTGGTGCGCCGCCCGCGGGTCTCGCTCACCCACTGGTCGTAGAAGCCGAGGCAGGCGCCGAGCGCGCCCGCCGCGATGATCAGGTTGAAGGTGACCGCCCACGGCGTCCGGTACAGCGGCCCGTCGTTCAGCTCCTGGCCGGGCAGCGGCGTGCCGAGGCCGTGCGTGTAGTAGACGTGCGACTGGCCGCGGTGCCCGGGGACGAAGACGCCGTCCACGACGATGTCGTTGGAGCCGGTGCCGCGCAGGCCCGCGACGTTCCAGTTCTCCTCGATCCGGTAGTCGCCGGCGTCCAGGATCACCGACGTGAAGTCGGGGTACTCGGTCCCGTTCAGCTCGCGCCGACCGGCGATGCCGCCGAGGATGACGCCGTCGCAGATGCCGCTGCCGGACGAGAACGACCACCGGCCGGAGACGCGGTAGCCGCCGTCCACCTTCTCGATCTTGCCGGTCGGGGTGTAGGACGAGGCGATCCTGCGCGCCGGGTCCTCGCCCCAGATCTCCTTCTGCGTCTCCTCCGGGAAGAGCGCGATCTGCCACGGGTGGACGCCCACGACCGAGGCCACCCAGCCGGCCGACGCCGAGGCCCGGCCGATCTCGATCACGGTCTCGGCGTACTCGGCGAGATGTACCTCGCCGCCGCCCCACCGGGCCGGCTGGAGGGCGCGCAGCACGCCCGTCGACTCCAGCGCCGCGACGGCCTCGCCGGTGAGCCGCCCCAGCTTCGCGCCTTCCGCGTCGGCCGCGGCCAGGGCCGGTGCCGCCGCCCGCGCCCGTTCGATCATGCTCATCTGTCCTCGTCCCCGTTCCCCACGAATGTCCGCACGATGGCCTGGAAGCGCGCGGCCTGCTCGATCTGCGTCCAGTGCCCGCACTTGTCGATCACGTAAAGGTCCGCCTGCGGCAGGTGCTCGGCCAGGTAGTAGCCGCACTCCAGCGGGACGATGACGTCCTGGCGGCCGTGCACCACCAGCGCCGGAATGTCGATCTTCGCGAGGTCGTCCGGCTCGAAGACGAGCATCTCGGGGCCGAACATCGCCCGGTGCCCCGCCTCGATGTGCGGCCGCCGCACCATCGGCATCCGCTCGGCCGCGACCGCCTCGACCGTGTCGCCGAAGGCGCTCTTGTCGTGGACGAACTGGATCAGCAGGTCGGCCATCGCCTCCACGGTCGGGTCGTCGAAGTAGGTGATCAGCTTGATCAGCTCCGGGGTCGGCTGCAGGCCGGGCATGCCGCCCGAGCCCATCAGCACGATCCGGTCGACGAGCTCCGGCCGGAGCTGGGCCATCCGCAGCGAGTACATGCCGCCCATCGAGTTGCCGACCAGGACGACCTTCTCCAGGCCCAGCTCGTCCACGAGGTCGAACAGCGCCGCGATGCGCACCTCGGCCTGCGCCGCGAAGCCCTGCGGCTGCGGGTCCGGATGGCTGGAGTCGCCGAAGCCGAGGATGTCGGGGGCGATGCAGTGGTAGGTGTCGCCGAGGCCCTCGATGACCTTCCGCCAGTTGGACGCGGCGGTCACGCCCGGCCCGGAGCCGTGCAGGAACAGCAGCGCCGGCCGGCCGGGGGTGCCGCTCTGGTTGACGTGCAGATGCCGGCCGCCGCCGATCCCGACGTCCGCGACGCGGATCTCCGCGGTCATCCGCCCGCCCCCTCGGCCGCGACCGTGCGGAAGATCCCGGGAGGCCCGTCCAGGTACGCCTGGGAGCGGTTGTGCCCCCAGATCGACGGCAGGTCGTGGTTGCCCGCGACCCAGGTCAGGTCGTCCACGGTGATGCCGCCGTGCCCGTACTCGATCTGCATCGAGGACGGCGTCTGCACGTAGATCGACGTCATCAGGTCGTTGGTGTGCCGGCCGAGCGACAGCAGGATCTCCCGGTCCGGGTCGGCGGTGAACAGGTCGATCGCGGTACCGAGGTCGTCGAACGACTCGACCTCCAGCATCAGGTGGTTGATGCCGGTCATGCCGGGGATCTCCGCGACGGCCAGCGAGTGGTGGCGGCCGTTGCAGTGGTAGAACCGCAGATTGAAGACGTCGCTCTTCACCCGGTCGGACAGCCGGAAGCCCAGCGTTTCGGCGTAGAACGCGTTCGCCCGCTCCAGGTCGGGGACGATGAGCACGATGTGGCCGAGCCCGAGGTCGCCGGTGACGAACCGGCCCCGCATCGGACGTCCGGGGAAGAACGAGTTCGGCGTGGAGAACTGCCCCCAGACCAGCTCGTGGCGGTTGCCGAACGGGTCGGCGAACCAGTACAGCTCGGCGACCTGCCGTTCCTTCAGCTCGTCGGCGCCGCCCTCGTGCAGCTCGACGCCCTTGCCGCGGAGCTCGGCGACGTAGGACCGCAGCGCGGTCTCGTTGCCGCAGTCCCAGCCGATGTACCGCAGTTCGTCCTGCTCGGCCGGATGGACGGCGACGCGGTAGCCCTTGTCGTCCACCTTGACCCGGACCGCGCCGTCCGGGCCGTCCTCCGCGATGACGGCGCCGAGCAGCCGGGTGGCGTAGTCGCGCCACTCCGCGTACTTCGGCGACGCGATTCCCAAATAGGCGAGTTGCGTGATCAAAGCATGACCTCCGGAGCGGACGAGTCGAGCAGCGCGGCGCCGTAGTACTGGCCGACGCCTTCGGAGACCAGGAACGCGTGGCCCAGTTCGGCGATCACGTCCTGGTAGATGCGGTGCAGCGGGTGGTCGACGAAGACGGTGCGGCCCGAGGCGACCCGCATCAGCTTGTTGATCACGAAGCCGGTCTCCTGGCAGCCCTTGGTGATGTTCCACCGCATCCGGGCCCGCTCCCGCTTGTCGAGGAACACGCCGCCCTCGGCGGCCTCGGTGATCGTGTCGATCGCGTCGTACATCTTCAGGACGGCCGCCTCGTGCACCCATTCGGCCTCGGCGAGGTGCATCTGCATCAGCGGGTCGTCGGCGTAGGAGCCGCCCCAGTTCGCCTTGCGGACGCGGGTGTCGGCCGTCCAGTCGTCCAGGACGCGGCGGGCCAGCCCGAGCATCGGTGCGACGAGGACGAGGTTGAACATGACCGCCCACGGCACCTTGTAGAGCGCCGACGGGTTGGTCTCCATGCCGGGCGCGGGACGGTCGGGGTTGTACTCGTACAGCGGGCTCGACAGGAAGCGGCGCTCGGGGATGAAGGCGTCGGCGACGACGATGTCCTTGCTGCCCGTGCCGCGGGAGCCGCGGACGTGCCAGGTGTCCTCGATGGCGTACTGGTCCCGGTCCAGCAGCGCGGACCCGTAGTTCGGCACCTCGACACCGGGCGCCGCCTCGACCTTCCCGGCGAAGCCGCCGAGGATCACGCCCTGGGCGTGGTCGCAGCCGGAGGAGAACGACCAGCGGCCGGAGACGCGGTAGCCGCCGTCGACGGGCTCGATCTTCCCGGTCGGGGCGTACGAGGAGGAGGCGTTCCAGTCCGGGTCGGACTCCCAGACCTCGGCCTGCGTCTCCTCGGGGAACAGGGCGATCTGCCACGGGTGCGACCCCATGACCCCGGCCACCCAGCCCGCCGAGGGCGCGATCCGGCCGAGCTCGTAGACGGCGGTGAGGTGTTCGCGCAGCGACAGCTCGGCGCCGCCCCAGCGCTTCGGCTGGAGCCCGCGCATGAGGCCGGTCTCCCGCATGTACGTGAAGGCGCGGCCGGTCAGCGTGCGCTGCTCGGCCGACAGGTCCTCCTCGGCGCGAAACTCCGGCTCCAGCCGGCGGATCTCGTCCAGGACGGTCATCGGCGTCAGTTCCTTCGGTAGGGGAGATCGGCAGGAGAGCGTGACCGGCATCTCTGTAACAGTCACTACACGGAACCGTAGAACGAGCACTCCAGAGAAGGCAAGAGGGGTGCCGGAAATTCGTGACGGCGGCCACAGCGGTCGATCATCTTCCCTAGATCGTCTCCCTGCTCAGGTCGCCGGGGTTGCGTTCTCGCGGCGGCTGATGTCACGGTAAGGCTCTGTAGTAATCACTACATGGAGGAGTCGACAGTGCCGCACACGCAGCCCTGGGAGCCGGGCCTGCTCTCGTCGCTGACCGGGGTCGGCCCCGGCCCGAGCGCCCGGGACAAGCGCGTCGCGCTGCGCTCCGCGCTGGCCGCGGCGACGGCCGTGCCCGGCCGGGACGACGCCCTCGAACCGCTCGTGCTGCCGGGCGCGACCGACGCGCTCGGCGCCCGGCTCGTGGAGGAGGCGGGGTTCGCCGCCGTCTACGCCACCGGTGCCGGGCTGGCCAACGCCGGCTTCGGCCTGCCCGACATCGGGCTCGTCTCCCAGGCGGAGGTGGCCGACCATGCCGGACGGCTCACGGAGGCGACCCGGATCCCGCTGATCTGCGATGCCGACACCGGCTACGGCGGCCCGCTGTCGGCCATGCGCACCGTCCGGCTGCTGGAGCGCGCCGGGGTCGCCGGCCTCCAGCTGGAGGACCAGGAGATGCCCAAGCGGTGCGGGCACTTCGACTCGCACTCGCTCATCCCGTCCGGCCACATGCAGACCAAGATCGCCGCGGCGTGCGCGGCGCGGGGCGCGGAGCCGGGCGCCGCCGACGCGCTGGTGATCATCGCCAGGACGGACGCCCGCTCCGCGCACGGCATCGACGAGGCGATCGCCCGCGGCCGCGCGTACGCCGAGGCCGGCGCGGACGCGCTGTTCGTCGAGGCGCCCCGGACGGTCGAGGAGCTGGCCCTGGTCGGCCGCGAGCTGGCGGGCGTCCCGCTGATCGTCAACGTGGTCGAGGGCGGCAAGACCCCGCAGCTGGAGCTCGCCGAGTACGCCCGCCTCGGGTTCGGTGTCGTGCTGTTCGCCAACTACCTGATGCGGTCGATGCACCTGGCCGGCCGGGAGGCGCTCGCCCATCTGCGCGCACGCGGCGAGACCGCGTCGCGGGCCGGCCGGATGGCCACCTGGTCGCAGCGGCAGGACCTGTTCAACCTGCCCGCGTTCAGCGCCGCGGAAGCCGCGCTGGACCGCGAGCTCGGGGGCGGCAGGTGAGCCTCCGGGACGGTGCCGTGCCCGGCCTGCCGGTCGAGACCGAGCTGCCCGAGCGGGTCGGCGTCCTCGTCCTCGGCGCCGGCCTCGCCGGATGCGCCGCGCTGCTGGCGGCCGCCGAGGCGGGCCGGTACGCCCTGCTGCTGGAGAAGACCGGCCGGATCGGCGGGTCCACCGTGAAGTCCGCGGGGCTGTCCGCCTTCGCGGGGACGGACGAGCAGGCGGAACAGGGCATCGCCGACTCCGTCGGCCTGCTCCGCAAGGACCTCCTCGAAGTCGGCAAGGGCCGCAACGACCCGGCGCTGGTCGACCTGTACTGCGAGCACCAGCTGGACGCCTACCGCTGGCTCAAGGGCCACGGCGTCCGGTACGGCGAGATCCACGCGGCCTCCGGGCAGTCGGCGCCGCGCAGCCATCCCGCCGACACCACCCGCATGCTGGAGCTGCTGCTCAAGGCGGCCGGCGAGCGGGGCGCCCGGATCATGTTCGGCGCCCCGGCCGCCCGGCTGCTGCACGACGGCTCCCGGGTGACCGGCGTCCGGCTCGCGGACGGCCGGGAGGTGCGGGCGGACGCCGTCGTCCTCGCCACGGGCGGCTTCTCGATGAACCCGGAGCTGCTCGCCGCGTTCGCGCCGCAGCTGGAGCACGCGCTGCGGCAGGGCGGCGACGGCAACCAGGGCGACGGCCTCAAGATGGCCATGGCGCTGGGCGCCGGGCTGCGCGACACCCCCTACATCAAGGGCACCTACGGGCATTACTACACCGAGCACCCGGACGAGGACGGCACCGGCATCCTCGCGGTCTACAAGGGGGCGATCGCGGTCAACCGCGAGGGCCGCCGGTTCGTGGACGAGTCGAAGAACTACAAGGAGATCGGGGACGCCGCGCTCGCCCAGCCCGGCGTGACCACCTGGCAGGTCTTCGACGCCCGGACGATGGCCCAGGCCAACGACGAGGTGCCGATCTACGAGTTCGGCGGGCGCGAGCGCGCCGGGATGCTGCTCAAGGCCGGCACGATCGCGGGGCTCGAGGCCGCGATCGGCCTCCCGGAGGGCTCCTTGCGGCGCACGGTCGCCGAGTACAACGCGGCGATCGAGCAGGGGCGGCCCGACCCGTTCGGCCGCGCCCACCTGTCCGGGGGAGTGGGGGAGCCGGCGCCGATCGACCGGCCGCCGTTCTACGCGCACCCGTCCGGAACCGTCGTGCTCGCGACGTACTGCGGGCTCACCGTCGACACCCGGATGCGGGTCCTCGACTGGTGGGGCGACCCGATCGGGCGCCTCTACGCGGCGGGAGAGATCACCGGCGGCTTCCACGGCGCCGGCTACATGACCGGCACGTCCATCGGCAAGTCCGGCGTCTTCGGCCGGCTCGCCGGACGGAACGCCGCGGCAGAGGAAAGCGAGCTCCAGTGGTGAAACCGTCGAACCCGTTCGACCTGTCCGGCCAGGTGGCCCTGGTGGTGGGCGCGGCGGCGGGCGGCCTGGGCGAGCGCGCCGCGCACGCCCTGGCGGACGCCGGCGCGCGGGTCGCCGTCGCCGACCTGGCGTCGCGCGCCGCCGACCTCGCCGCCACGGCACGGGCCCGCGGCGCGAGCGAGCACGAGGTGGACGTCACCGACGAGGCGTCCGTCGCCGCGCTCGTCGACGCCGTCATCGACGCGCACGGCCGGCTGGACGTCGTCGTCAACGCCGCCGGCGTCATGCTGCGCAAGCCCTACGACGAGACGTCGCTGGAGGAGTTCGAGCGGGTCGTCCGCGTCAACCTCACCGGGACCTGGCTCGTCGGACGCGAGGCCGGCAAGGCGCTCACCCGCCAAGGCCGGGGCGGACGCATCGTCAACCTCACCACCGTGTACGCCGAGCGCGTGGGGCCCGTGCCCGAGTCGGCGTACTACTCGTCCAAGGCGGGCGTCGTCAACGTGACCCGGGCGCTCGCCGCCGAACTCGGCCCGCACGGCGTCAACGTCAACTGCCTCGCGCCCGGCGTCTTCTACCCCACCCAGATGACGGCCGCGCTCGGCGCCGAGCCCGACCGGCTGAAGTGGTTCGGCGACCGCACCATGCTCGGCCGGCTCGGCGATCCCGGCACCGACCTCACCGGCCCGCTGCTGCTGCTCGCGAGCCCGGCCGCCGCGTACATGACCGGCCAGGTCGTGTACGTCGACGGCGGCTGGTCCGCCTGGTAGCCACGGCCGTTCCCCATCCCGATCAGAAGGAGAGACCTCGATGACCACCGCCAAGAAGGCCCTGCTCATGCTCGACTACCAGGTCGCGCTCTGCGAGGAGGGCCCGCACCTGCGGATGCCGCCGCTCGCCGCGCAGATCGCCGAGCGCGGCGTCCTGGCGACGGCCGAGCGGGTGCTGACCGCCGCCCGCGCCGCCGGGACGTTCGTCGCCCACGTGCGGCTCGCGTTCGATCCGTCCTACCGGCTGCGCACCAACCGGCTGCCCCGCTTCGACCCCTACGAGGAGCAGCGCGCGATGCTCGCGGACTCCCCGGAGGCGCAGATCGTCAAGGCGCTGGCGCCGGTCGCGGGCGAGCCGGTCGTCGACAAGGGCTGCGTCGACCCGTTCGTCGGGACGCCGCTGCGCGAGGTCCTGGCCGCGGAAGGCGTCACCGAGGTCGTCCTCGGCGGCGTCGCCACCAACCTCGTCGTGGAGTCGGCGGCGCGGCACGCCTCGGACTCCGGGCTCCAGGTGACCGTGGTCGAGGACATGTGCGCCTCCTTCCGCCCGGACTTCCACGAGTTCTCCGTGACGCACATGCTCCCGCTGTTCGGCTCCGTGACCGGCTCCGCCGACCTCCGGTTCTGAGGGACGCCGCCATGACCGAGCAGACCCATCGCTACGACGTCGTCGTGGTCGGCGGCGGCGTCGCCGGCCTGTCGGCCGCGGTGTCGGCCGCCGAGGACGGCGCCCGCGTCGCGGTCCTGGAGCGCGCCCCTGAGGCCGAGACCGGCGGCAACACCCGCTACACCGAGGCGTTCCTGCGCATGAAGTCGCTGGACGAGGTCGCGGACGGCTTCGCCGACGCCCTCGTGGACGACTTCATGGGGCACCCCGACCCGTCCATCGTCAACGACGCGGCGCTCCCGGCCCGCAGGCGGGGCCCGCTTTACCGCGCCGCCCACACCGTCGACCCGGACTACGTCGCGACGCTCGCCGAGAACGCGCCGGGGGCGCTGCGCTGGATGGCCGGGCACGGCGTCCGGTTCGACTTCGTGCCGACCCCGTTCCTCACCCGGTCCACGACCCGGATGGCGCCGGTCGGCGGCGGCCTCGCCATCGTCGAGACGATGGGCGGGGCGGCCCGCGGGCTCGGAGTGGAGTTCCACTTCGAGACCACCGCCCGCGGGCTCGTCCAGTCCGGACGCGGGGTCACCGGCGTGGTCGCGCACACCGCCGAAGGCACCGCGGTGTTCGAGGGCGCCGTCGTCCTCGCCAGCGGCGGCTACCAGGGCAACTTCGAGCTGATGGCCCGCTACCACGGCGAGCGGGCGCTGACCTGCCGCCCCGTCGCCCGGGGCGGCAACTACAACAAGGGGGAGGGGCTGGAGATGGCGCTGGCGCTCGGCGCCGCCACCGCCGGGAACTTCGCGCTCTTCCACGCCGAGCCGGTCGACCCGCGCAGCGGCGCGCCCGAGGCCGCGATCTTCTGCTTCCCCTACGGCGTGCTGGTGAACCGGGAGGGGCGCCGGTTCGTGGACGAAGCCCGCGGCACCGTCGACGCCTGGTACGAGCGGACGACCCGCGCGATCCAGGACCAGACCGGCGGGATCGCCTGGGTGATCCTCGACCAGCGGGGGCTGGCGGTGCCGAACCTGATGGCGGGCGTCCGCACCGACGTCCCGCCCGTGACCGCGGACACCGTCGGCGACCTCGCGCGCCGGCTGGGACTCCCCGCCGCGGACGTCGAGGCGACGATCGAGGCGTACAACGCGGCCTGCCCGCCGCCGGACGGTTTCGACCCCACCGCGCCGGACGGCCTCGCGACCCGCGGGCTCGTCCCGCCGAAGTCGAACTGGAGCCGCCCCGTCGACCGGGGCCCGTTCGCGGCTTACCCGATCATGGCGGCCAACGTGTTCAGCTTCGGCGGCCTCAAGACCACGTCCGCCGCGGAAGTCGTGGACCGCGACGGCCGTCCCATCGCGGGCCTGTACGCGGCGGGGGAGCTGACCGGGCTGTACTACACCGACTACACGGGCTCCACCTCGGTGCTGCGCGGCGCGGTGTTCGGCCGGATCGCCGGCGCCGGCGCCGCGGCCCGCGTGCGGTCCCGCACGGGAGCCTGATGATGCGGATCTGGCACCAGTCCTTCACGGTCCTCGACGACGTCCCGCACTACCGCGACGCGCTCGCCCGCCACCTGCGGTCGCAGGCCGCCCCCGGCACCGGGATCGACCTCCACGGGATGAAGCCCGGCACCTACCCGTCGGACTACCCGGGCACCCACATCGGGTACGCCTACCTCGCCGGCCTGCACCGGGAGCAGTTCGCGAACGCCGCGCTGCGGGCGCAGGACGAGGGCTACGACGCGTTCCTGATCGCGACCATCCCCGACACCGCGTACGAGGAGGTCCGGACGCTGGTCGACATCCCGGTGATCGCGTTCGGCCAGACGTCGGTGCTGATGGCGGGCGCGCTCGGCGACCGCGTCGGCATCGTCAACTTCATCGGGGCCCTCGAACCGCAGCTGCGCCGCAACCTGCGCAACTACCGGCTGGACGCGCTGGTCGGGCCGATCGTCCAGGTGGAGGCCGGGTTCACCGACGTCATGGCGGCCTACGCCGACCCGGGGCCGCTGCTCGACGCGTTCATCCGCGCGGCACGCCGGGCGATCGAGGCCGGCGCGAACGTCATCGTCCCCGGTGAGGGGCCGCTCAACGTGTTCCTCGCGGACCAGGGCGTGTCCCGGGTCGACGACGTGCCGGTCCTCGACTCCCTCGGCACCTGCGTCCGCGTCGCGGAGCTGCGCGCGGCGCAGTACCGCGCCACCGGGCTC
>NZ_SMKM01000534.1 GCF_004348665.1 Actinomadura sp. GC306
AAGCCCGTGGCCCAACCACCTTGTGTGGGGGGAGCGGTCGAAGGTGGGGCCGGCGATTGGGACGAAGTCGTAACAAGGTAGCCGTACCGGAAGGTGCGGCTGGATCACCTCCTTTCTAAGGAGCACACAACTGGCCCATGCTGACCCTTGCTCCTCCATACGAGGGGTGCGGGTGTGTGGGTCGGTGGCCACCGGTGACGGCGCATGTTCGTCAGGTGGCTGCTCATAGATGTGGAGCACTGGCTACTCAGCTCACCGCTCGTGTGAGCCGGCAAGTACCGCCCTGGTTGTCCGGGGAGGGGAACGTTGGTGTCGGGTGGGTGGTGGGGTGGACACGCTGTTGGGTCCTGAGGAAACGGGCGTGAGCCTGGTGGCCTCGGACTGCGGGACCAGGACCGCATCACCTGTGTTGGGTGGTGTGGTTTTGGTGGGCCCGGTTGTTTTTTGAGAACTGCACAGTGGACGCGAGCATCTCTGGTGAACGGCGATGCCGTCATTTCTCTTCGGTTTGAGGGGTTGTGGTGGTGTTGTTGTTTATCTGCGATTTGTTTTGATCGTTTTGTGTGTTCAAGTTTTTAAGGGCATACGGTGGATGCCTTGGCATCAGGAGCCGATGAAGGACGTGGGAGCCTGCGATATGCCTCGGGGAGTCGGCAACCAGACTTTGATCCGGGGATTTCCGAATGGGGAAACCTGGCACTCGTCATGGGGTGTCGCCGCCGTCTGAATGTATAGGGCGGTTGGTGGGAACGCGGGGAAGTGAAACATCTCAGTACCCGCAGGAAGAGAAAACAATAGTGATTCCGTGAGTAGTGGTGAGCGAAAGCGGATCAGCCTAAACCGTGCGCGTGTGATACTTGGTAGGGGTTGCGTGTGCGGGGTTGTGGGACCATCCTGCTGGATCTACCAGTCTGGCGAGAAGTTACAAAACATCGTGGTAGTCGAATGGCATGGGAAGGCCGACCGTAGACGGTGAGAGTCCGGTAGGCGAAACTGCGATGTCTTCTGGGTGTGTTCCCGAGTAGCACGGGGCCCGTGAAATCCCGTGTGAATCTGCCACGACCACGTGGTAAGGCTGAATACTTCCTGGTGACCGATAGCGGACTAGTACCGTGAGGGAAAGGTGAAAAGTGCCCCGGTGAGGGGTCGTGAAAGAGTACCTGAAACCGTGTGCCTACAAGCCGTCAGAGCCTCCTC
>NZ_SMKM01000535.1 GCF_004348665.1 Actinomadura sp. GC306
GGTATTCTCTACCTGACCACCTGAGTCGGTTTAGGGTACGGGCCGCCAGTACACTCGCTAGAGGCTTTTCTCGACAGCATGGGATCACTCACTTCACCTAAAACGGCTCGGCATCACATCTCACCCTTGAATGCGCTGCGGATTTGCCTACAGCGCGGGCTACATGCTTACCCCAGGACAACCATCGCCTGGGCTGAGCTACCCTCCTGCGTCACCCCATCACTCACCTACTACCCCCTCGGGTCCCACGCTCCCCCCACGACAAGCCCGAAGGCTCAACGCAGGGTTCGGATGGTTAGCATCAGAGGGTTCAGCGTTGGCGCATACCAGCGGGTACGGGAATATCAACCCGTTGTCCATCGACTACGCCTGTCGGCCTCGCCTTAGGTCCCGACTTACCCTGGGCGGATTAGCCTGCCCCAGGAACCCTTGGTCATCCGGCGCAAGAGTTTCTCACTCTTGACTCGCTACTCATGCCTGCATTCTCACTCCCACAGCCTCCACCACTCGATCACTCGGCGGCTTCACCGGCTGCAGGACGCTCCCCTACCCACCCCAAACACACGTCTGGAGTGCCACGGCTTCGGCGGTGTGCTTGAGCCCCGCTACATTGTCGGCGCGGAATCACTTGACCAGTGAGCTATTACGCACTCTTTCAAGGATGGCTGCTTCTAAGCCAACCTCCTGGTTGTCAGAGCAACTCCACATCCTTTCCCACTTAGCACACGCTTAGGGGCCTTAGCCGATGATCTGGGCTGTTTCCCTCTCGACTACGAAGCTTATCCCCCGCAGTCTCACTGCCACGCTCTCACTTACCGGCATTCGGAGTTTGGCTGACGTCAGTAACCTTGTAGGGCCCATCAGCCATCCAGTAGCTCTACCTCCGGCAAGAAACACGCAACGCTGCACCTAAATGCATTTCGGGGAGAACCAGCTATCACGGAGTTTGATTGGCCTTTCACCCCTAACCACAGGTCATCCCCCAGGTTTTCAACCCTGGTGGGTTCGGGCCTCCACACCGTCTTACCGGCGCTTCACCCTGCCCATGGCTAGATCACCCCGCTTCGGGTCTACAGCATGCGACTCAAACGCCCTATTCAGACTCGCTTTCGCTACGGCTACCCGCCACCGGTTAACCTCGCCACACACCATAACTCGCAGGCTCATTCTTCAAAAGGCACGCCATCACCAAC
>NZ_SMKM01000536.1 GCF_004348665.1 Actinomadura sp. GC306
GCCCCGGCCTCCGGCCGGCGTTGACTTGCGGCGTGTTGCCCTTATGGAGCGCTCCATAAGGGCAACACGCCGCAAGTCAACGAGGGAGGGGGCGTGGCTGCGGGATCGCCCGTTTCCGGGTACAGCTGGTCACCGTGTCGCTACCCTTAGGTAGTGCCGGTGTCCCGCCGTCCTCGATCCCCGGAGTATCGATGCCGAACCTCGCCGCCAGTGTCGTCGCGGGCGCGCTGGTCGCCCTGACGGCCGCATCGCCGGAGTCGGCGACGTCCCTCCGGCTCACCCTCGACCACCCGGACCGCGGCACCTCGCGGACCGTCACGCTGCGTTGCGATCCGCCGGGCGGCGAACATCCCGCGGCGGCGCGGGCGTGCTCGGAGCTGACCGGGTCCGGCGGCGAGTTCGCCCACGCGCCGGACGGCCGGATGTGCACCGCCGTCCACTCCCCCGTCGTCGCCCGCGCGGCCGGGCGGTGGCGCGGCGAGCCCGTCCGCTTCCGCGCGGAGTACGGCAACGACTGCGTCATGCGCTCGCAAACCGGATCGGTTTTCGCCTTCTGACAGCAGCCCAGGGCCGGTCGCGCGAAACAGCCCGCATAGGCGCGCCGACCGTGGGTAAGGCGCGCACACGTGTTAACGCGAGCCGCCGGCGGTACGAGAGGATGTGCGCGCGATGCCACCAAGGGTCAGCGACGTGATGACGGCGGCACCGGAGACGCTGCCGCTGGACGCGACGCTGTACGAAGCCGCCCGCATCATGCGGGACCGAGGGATCGGGGACGTGCTGGTCACCTACGCGGGACGCCTCTGCGGCGTCGTCACCGACCGTGACATCGTGGTGCGCGCGGTCGCCGAGAGCCGCGACACCTCGCTCACCCCGCTGGGCGACGTCTGCACCGCGGAGCTGGCGACCGTCCGCCCCGAGGACGACACCGGGACCGCGGCCCGGCTGATGTGCGAGCGGGCGGTCCGGCGCCTCCCCGTCGTGGACGCCCAGCACCGTCCGGTCGGGATCGTCAGCATCAGCGACCTGGCCGTGGCCAACGGCGACGGCGGGCCCCTCCCGGTGATCAGCAAGGCCCCTCCGAACAACTGACCCCACTGGACGACCGACCCCACCGTGATGTGGTACGGGCGGTCGATGAAGTCGAACCGGATGACGTTGTTGAACGCCCAGACCACCATGAC
>NZ_SMKM01000537.1 GCF_004348665.1 Actinomadura sp. GC306
GGTCAGATCAAGGTCAGGGAGTTCAGGTCGCGGGCGTGGTGGGCGTGGCGGGTGGTCATGGTGCGGAACATCTCGTCGCCGCGGTCGGTGCGTTCGACGATCATGGAGGCGCCGATGGACATGACGATGCCGTGGAAGGCGTGGCGGCGGTAGGCGTCCCAGCAGTCGTCCCAGGTCAGGGTGACGCCGCGGGCGGTCAGGGCGCGGTGGTAGCGCTCGACCAGGGTGCGTTCGCCCGTGCGGCGGACCTCGACGGGGAGGCTGGAGCCCAGGAAGTAGGCGAGGTCGGCCGGGCCGGGGGCGTAGGCGACGGTCTGCCAGTCCACTACGGCGGCTCGCGGGCCGCCGAACAGGAGGTTGTCGGCGCGGAAGTCGCCGTGGAAGAGGGTCAGCGGGCCTTCGCGGTCGGTCAGGTAGCCGCCGATCGACGGGAGGAATTCTTCGATCAGGGTGAGGACGTCCGCGCCCAGGTCGGCGCCGTAGCGGTCCTTGAAGCCGTCGTAGAGGCCGGTGACCATCGCGGCGGTGAAGGCGGCCGAGTCGGCGTCGTGGCGGTTGAGCCAGGGCAGCGCGGCGAGTTCGGGGTCGTCCCAGCCGGCGGCGTGCAGGGCGGCCATCTCGTCGATCGCGGCGGCGGCGTCCTCGGGGGTGACGCCGGCGAGCTGGTCGCCGGGCAGCGCGGGCGCGAGGTCGGCCAGCAGGACGGTGTACTCGTCCTGCTCGGCGTCGTAGGCGGAGAAGTAGCAGGTCGGGATGCCCGCGTCGAGGCGGCCGGCGATCTGCGCGTAGAAGCACGCCTCGACCTCGTAGGTGCGGATGGCGCGGGCGGCGGAGCGGCTGGAGGCGTCGGCGGCGGGCACCTTGGCGACCATGGTCGGCGGCAGGTCGGTCGCGCCGGCGTAGGTGAGGTGAAGGCGGAGGCTGTCGGACACCTGACCGGTGCCGACGGGCTCGGTGCGGACCTCGGTGACCTTCGCGGCGAGGGCGTCGCTCAGCCAGGACGCGGTCAGGTCGGCGGCGCCGGGGACCGGTGGGGTCATGCGTTCTCCTCGATGAGGTGGGTCCAGCCGTGGTCCTGCCAGCCGGGGGGCTGGTGCCATTCCGTCCAGCCGTAGCCGGTGCGGCCGTCGTCGGCGTCGTAGCGGCACAGGGCGCGGGG
>NZ_SMKM01000538.1 GCF_004348665.1 Actinomadura sp. GC306
TCACGCTCACGCACGAAACCTACGCCGGGAAGGTCACGAAGAGAAGCCGCGCCACAGGTCACCGGGCGGCGAGCAGGGCCGTCCCGGGCTTCTCGCCGCGCCGCATACCCGGCGGAATGCCAAAGACGACGCTGCCGGTGTGCTCGATAAAAGCGTTCAGCCGGTCGAACTCGGTCAGTTTGCGCTAGGTCCGGACGAACTCGCCGGGACCGCTCACGTAGGCGAGAACAAGAGCTCGGTGCCATAGGTATCGTGACCCACCGGAATGGACGGGCATGCCATCACCGGGGCGTCCCCGGCATGGGGGCGATGTGGCCGAGCAGCCCGAGCCTGGCGACGGTGAGCCCCAGCGGTGCGAGGACGGTGCTGAACTCGGCCTCGACCCGGCGCGCCAGCGAAAGCACGAAGATGGACGTGCTGGTGACCGGCGGACCGGGACGGTCAAAGCCGGTGGTCACCCCACCAGTCTCCCCCATCCGCCGACGCGCTCGACCGCCCTGCTGTCAGTGGCCTCGCCTAGCCTCACGAGGAACCTGGAGGTTGGGCATGTCCACATTCGCGTTAATCCACGGCGCCGGCGATGTCGGCTGGTACTGGCACCTGGTCGAGGACGAGCTGCGCGCACGCGGCCACGACACCGTCGCACCGGACCTCCCCTGCGACGACGACTCGGCGGGCCTGCCGGAGTACACGAAACCGTGGTCAGAGCCATCGGCGACCGGACGAACGTCATCGTCGTCGGGCACTCCTTCGGCGGTTTCACCGCCCCACTCGTCTGCGACCGAGTGGCGGCGAAGCTGCTCGTCCTGCTCACCCCGATGATCCCGCTCCCGGGCGAGGCACCGGCCGACTACTGGCCCAACACGAAGTACGAGGAAGGCGACTACGACGACACGATCGCCCTCTTCTACCAGGACGTCGCGCCGGAACTGGCCGCCGAAGCACTCAGCAGGGGACGAGACCAGTCCGAGGCCCGGATGAGCGAACCATCACCGCTCAAAGCATGGCCGGACGTCCCCACCCGAGTCCTGATAGGCCGCAACGACCGCCTGTTCCCCGCGGACTTCCTACGCCGCATCACCAAGGAACGCCTGAACATCGTCCCGGACGAGATCGACAGCGGCCACACCCCGGCCCTGAGCCGCCCCCAAGACC
>NZ_SMKM01000539.1 GCF_004348665.1 Actinomadura sp. GC306
CTCCCGGACGGCCTGGAACAGCGGCTCGGCCAGGGCCCGGTTGAACTGGACGCGGTTCCTGTCCTGCGGGTACGCCTCCACCGGCACGGTCACGAACCGGACCTTCCCGGCGCTCATCTCCCGCAGGCCGCCCGCGAGCCGCTGCATCACCGAGAGGGTGAGGCCCTCGTCCGCCTTGATCGACTTGGCCACGGCGGAGAGGAAGTCGTAGGTGCGGCCCGGGTCGGCGAGCATGCCCTTGTCGGTGGCCTTCTGGACGACCGACGCCATGAACGCCTGCTGCCGCCGGATCCGGTCGAGGTCGGAGCCGTCGCCGAGCACGTAGCGGGTCCGGACGTAGCCGAGGGCCTGGTCGCCGCGGACGACCTGCCGGCCCGCCCGCAGGTGCAGTTCGGCCTTCGGGTCGTCGATGCGGCGCGGCACGCAGATCTCCACGCCGCCGAGCGCGTCCACGACGCGCTTGAAGCCGGCGAAGTCGACCTCGACGTAGTGGTCGATGTGGATGTCGGTCAGGGACTCGATCGTCTTCCAGGTGCAGGCGGGGCCGCCGTTGGAGAACGCCGTGTTGATCATCCCGAACTGCGCGGGGACGACCGTGCCGTCCTTCTTCTCGCAGGACGGCATCCGCACCATCGAGTCGCGGGGGAAGCTGATCCCGATGGCGTTCTCGCCGCCGGGCGAGATGTGCAGCAGGATCGTCGTGTCCGAGCGCTGCCCCGGCTCGACGCCGTAGCCGGCGTTGCGGCCGGTGCGGCTGTCGGACCCGATCAGCAGGATGTTCAGCGAGCCGTTGAGCTTCTCCGGCCGGTCGCCGCCGAGCCGGCCGTCCACGCTCTCCCGGTCGATCTGGCCGTCCAGGCGCCGCCAGAACCCGTACGCGGTCAGGCTGCCGGCCACCAGCACCACCGACATGACGATCGACAGCACGCCGAGCACGCGCCACAGACGCCCCCGCACCGGCGGTTCCGGTGGCGCCGGGGCGCTGCCCGCGTAGTACACGGGAGACCGTGCGACGGCTCGCTGCATCCGCAACATTTCAGCACAGAAAGGACACACGCCTCCCCCACCACGGGAAAGTCGCCCC